>NZ_JBFRMM010000002.1:0-537119 GCF_041470465.1 Vibrio sp. 10N.261.55.F4
CGCCATAGTCGTTTGTTATAACCGTGTTTATTGCTTGGCAGGTTGTTCAATTTGAGGCTCAGCTTTCGAAACATTACTATCACTTGGGTTCAAAAGCATACCGGCGCCTAGACCTAGCAAGAATATAAACAAACGAACTAACGTAGGGCGAATAAACCATTCTCTAAATTTTGTTGGCTTGTTTCTCGCTAAGTGCTCCAAAGCCACAACCGTTGGTTTAAGGTGTGTTGACTGCGAATCATAAATCTCGCCATAGTACTCGATCAAAAACTCAGAAGCTTTCTTATGATCTTGCTTAGTAATATTCGGATTTAATGCCATTTTCAAATGTTCTTTAACACTTTCATTGGTAAATTTTGCCAACAATATTCTCCTTTTTCTTCGAAGGTTATAACAGCTATTAGACCGAAAAATTCTGCATTTAAATACAGAATCATTCTATCTAGTTTCATATGCATATTAATTTACCACGATTAATCACAGCAATTCAGTGACTTAAAACATAGATAGACTCATTGAATGACAAAATGCAGAATATTTCTATATAGTATGAATTTCGCAAAAACCCCGCTCTACTAGATATAAAAACAGTACCTCTGCGCATACCCCAAAACACAAAAAAGCCTGCCATCTATGCGAACATAAATGGCAGGCTTTATACGTTAGTTAAGCTTGTGTGTGGCTAGCTTACGCGGCTTCGAATGCGAGGGCTTTCTTCTCTACCTGACGGAAGATCAGCGTTAGTATGCCGTTTACTGCTAAGTAGAATGCGCCAGCAATGCCGAACACGGTTAGCGTGTCGTAGGTTTGGCCGTTGATACGCTGAGCGTAGCCCATCAAGTCCATGATGGTGATGGTGCTTGCCAGTGACGTACCTTTGAAGACTAGAATCACTTCGTTCGAGTAAGCTGGAACGGCGCGGCGTAGTGCATATGGCAGTAACACTTTAAGCGTTGCTACTTTGTCCATACCTAGTGCACGACACGCTTCCCACTGCCCTGCTGGAATGGCGTTGAATGCGCCTCTGAACAGTAGCGTGCTGTATGCCGCCGTGTTCAAAGCTAATGCTAACATGGCACAGAACCAAGGTTGGCTTAACCAAGTCCACATGAAGCTTTCACGAATCCAATCGAACTGACCCGGGCCGTAATACACCAAGAAGATTTGAACCAACAATGGTGTGCCAGTGAACAGCGTGATGATGCCACGAGTGAACCAGTGAATCGCCGGTATTCTTAGAATTAGCGTTACCGTCATCAGCAGTGACAAGATACAACCAACAAGCAATGAAGCGCCTGTGAGTTGAAGACTGGTCACTAAGCCTTCAAGCATTTGAGAGAGGTATTGTTGATTCATGCCATTGCCCCTTTGTTACCCAAACCTTGAATAGAGAACTTACCATCAATCACTTTTACCAATCTTTGTGTGATTAAAGTGATGACCAAGTAGATTGCTGCTGCTGTCGCGTACCAAGTAAATGCTTCGTGCGTTGCAGCGGATGTTAGTTGTGCTTGTTTCAACAAATCCGTTACGCCAATCAGCGATACTAATGCAGTGTCTTTTAGTAACACTAACCATTGGTTGGTTAACCCTGGTAGTGCGTGTCTTACCGCTTGAGGTAAAACTATACGAAAGAATGAACGTGATTGAGTGATACCAAGCGCGCTTGCTGCTTCTCTCTGCCCTTTGCTTACTGCTTTCAAAGCACCACGCAAGGTTTGCGAAGCGTAAGAAGCAAAGATAAGTGACAGTGCAACAACACCAGATAAGAACGGGCTCACTTCTATGAAGTCGCCAGTGATCATGAACAGAACTTGTGTCGAACCAAAGTAGATAAACAGTACGACCAGAATTTCTGGTAAACCACGAACAATCGTCACAAATGCAGTCGTTGGCCATTTGATTGCAATACGACGAGACATCTCACCACTTGCAAACAAAACTGCTAGAACCAATCCAACCAATAGGCTTACGAATGCAAGCTGAACTGTCATCCAGCTTGCTTCGACGAGCCCTAAAGAGTAACCCGTTAATTCCATAAATTACTTACCGAAGTACTTGTTGAAGATCTTGTCGTATTCGCCGTTCGCTTTTACTGCTGCAAGTGCAACGTTAAGCTGGTCTACAAGTTCTTGGTTGCTCTTGTTTACTGCGATGCCAAAGCCGTTACCGAAGTACTCTTGGTTTGTTACTTGGTCGCCAACGTACGTTAGGTTGTCTTCTTTCTTGAACCATTCTGCTACAACGGCTGTGTCACCGAATACAGAATCGATACGACCGTTTTTCATGTCGATGAATGCATCTTGGTAGCTTGAGTAAGGTACCGCTGTTACGCCAGTCATTTGCTCAAGTAGGAAGCTCTGGTGAGTAGAACCGTTTTGAACGCCAACACGCTTACCTTCTAGTGCTGCTTGGTCTGCTACTTTGCCTTCGAAAGAAATGAATGCTGCAGAGTTATCGTAGTATGCGTTAGAGAAGTTCACTTGTTTAAGACGCGCTTCTGTGATGTCCATTGCCGAGATAGCCGCATCGTAACGTTTGAATTTAAGTGCAGGGATCAAGCTATCGAATGCTTGGTTGTGGAAAGTACACGTTGCTTTCAGCTCTTCACAAAGTAGGTTTGCTAAGTCTACGTCAAAACCCTGAATTTGGTTGTTCTCATCCATGTATTCGAATGGTGCGTACGTTGCTTCCATCGCGAATTTGATTTCTTCTTGAGCTGCTGCGTTAAAAGAAGCAAGGCCGATAAGTGAAGCTAGTAGAATCTTTTTCATTTTGTTACTCCGAATACTGTGTAATAGCGGCCTGTGGCCATTCTTATAATTTGATTGTTTTAATTGATGTTGTGTTTAGCTAGATCTAGTGAGTCAACTTTCTTTTAATAAGTGACTTACTTAATGAGTCAGATACTCGGCAAACTCAGGTGTCTGCGGATTAACGAATGAATCGCTGGTGCCGTGTTCAACGATGTACCCTTTTTCTAGGTACAGAACGTGGCTAGCAATCTTCTTCGCGAAATCGACTTCATGCGTCACGACCACTTGGGTAATGCCCGTTCCGCTCAATTCTTTAATAATGCTCACGACTTGGTTGGTGATCTCAGGATCAAGCGCCGCTGTTGGTTCATCAAACAACAACACATCCGGTTTCATCATCAGCGCACGTGCAATCGCAACACGCTGTTGTTGACCGCCAGACAGTTGAAGTGGCCAAGCGTCTGCTTTGTCGGCAAGTTGAAGTGTCTTTAGGACTTCTTGCGCTTGCTTAATCGCTTCTTGCTTATCCAAACCCGCCACTTTGGTTGGTGCTTCAATCAAGTTTTCCATCACCGTCATGTGTGGCCATAAGTTGTATTGCTGGAACACCATGCCGACTTTACGACGAAGTTTAAGCCCCTGCTTCTCTTGGATTTGGCTTGAAAAATCGAATTGCTCATTCGCAATGTCTAATTCGCCGTTGTCCGCGATTTCAAGCAGGTTCAATACACGCAGTAATGAACTCTTGCCCGCGCCGCTTGGGCCAAGCAATACCAAGGTTTCGCCACTCTCACAGTCGAAACTGATGTCGTGAAGAACTTGGGTATCACCGTATGATTTGTTGATGCTCTTTACTTGAATACTCATGCCACAATACTGCATTAATTGTCATTTGTTGGTTATTCTATTCAATCCGAGTTTTTATGCAAGAAAAATGTATAAAAAACTACTTTGTTGAATTTTTGTAACAAATATTGCACAAAAAACAGTCGCTATAACTGGTCTTACAACCAAAACTTACAAGTCATTGATAAAGCTAATATCGAGATAAATAGCAAACGTTTTGCTATCAATTTATAAATCATCGCACGGTTGCTTGTTTATGTGTGCACTCTCCTATCAACGCTAATTTACTTGCATAAAAATTAGGGTTAAATAGCTTGGTTTCCTATCCAACTGACTGGATCAAAATGCTTAGTTTTCCTTTAAGGTCGTTTCGAATTATTCACTTAGTGTTGATGAAATATTGGAAATTGAGTTTCCTAGGGAGCGTCACAGCGCAATAAATGCTTTAATGGGTTCGATTCTCAACAACAATTACTGCCCAGCGAACAACGCGCAGTACAGGCAATAAGTCATAAAGCAATTAGCCATAAGCAACAAGCAACAAGCAACAAGCCATCTATTTTTAAAGCGACAACACATTAAGGCAGTCATATGCAAAACGATGTCTCTTCTACGCTCGACTCGAACCAGCGACAGACTCAGCGCTCTACTCAAAAAGTGCCAGACCCCAAACCTGAGAAAAAAAGCCTCAGTATTTTGTTTGAGCTGAGTAAATTCATTCAGCCTTATAAAGGTTGTGTTATTGCTGCGTTGATCGCGTTGATCTTCACGGCGAGCTTAACCCTTTCAGTCGGACACGGTATTCGTCTTCTTATCGACCAAGGCTTTAGCCAACAATCACTCTCAGATTTAGGCAGCGCGATTCAGTTCATCATGGTCGTGGTCGTGCTGATCTCGATTGGTACTTTCTTCCGCTTCTATTTGGTTTCTTCTGTTGGGGAGCGCGTGAGTGCGGACATTCGTTTGTCGGTTTTCAATCATGTCGTGACGCTGCATCCGAGTTACTTCGAAACCAATGGCAGTGGCGACATCATGTCGCGAATCACCACGGATACCACTCTGCTTCAAAGCATCATAGGTTCGTCGTTCTCGATGGCGATGCGCAGCGCGTTGATGTGTATTGGTGCAATCATCATGCTGTTTGCGACCAATATTAAGCTGACGTTGATTGTATTGGCCTCGGTGCCATTTATCTTGATTCCGATCCTTGTCTATGGGCGTCGTGTAAGAGCTTTATCTCGCCAAAGCCAAGACTCCATGTCTGATGTGGGTTCTTACGCAGGTGAGGCAATTGAGCACATTAAAACGGTGCAAAGCTACAGCCGAGAAGAGCAAGAGAAAGCATCATTCGCGGTAGAAGTGGAAAAGGCGTATGAGATTGGTCGCCAGCGTGTAAAACAGCGCGCGATTCTTATTTCTGGCGTTATCGTGATTGTATTTAGTGCTATTGCAGGCATGCTTTGGGTTGGCGGCAGTGATGTTATCAACAGCACTATGTCGGCTGGTGACTTAGCGGCGTTTGTGTTCTACGCAATTATGGTTGCTTCATCGTTAGGTACGATTTCTGAAGTGATGGGTGAACTGCAACGCGCGGCAGGTGCGACCGAGCGATTAATCGAGATCCTACAAGTTGAAAGCCATATTGTTGCGCCAGTTGCGAATCCAACTTCGCTTGCTAACGTAACGCCAGAAGTTGCATTTGATGATGTGACCTTCTGTTATCCATCAAGACCGGACCAACCCGCAACAAGCAACCTCACGCTTACTGCCCATGAAGGCAAAGTGTTGGCACTGGTTGGCCCGTCTGGCGCAGGTAAAACTACCCTGTTCGAACTGCTGCAACGTTTCTACGACCCACAAGTGGGTAAGGTCACATTAGGCGGTGTTGAACTGAATCAGTTTGATCCTAACGAGCTAAGAAAGCAGATGGCATTGGTACCGCAACAACCTGCTCTGTTCAGTAACGATGTGTTCCATAACATTCGCTATGGCAACCCGCAGGCAACAGACGAGCAAGTGATCGAAGCGGCGAAGAAAGCGCACGCACACGAGTTCATTCAAAACCTACCTGATGGCTACAACAGCTTTCTTGGTGAACGTGGTGTAAGGCTTTCTGGTGGGCAGAGACAACGTATTGCTATCGCACGTGCCATCTTGAAAGATCCAAATATTCTATTGTTGGATGAAGCAACCAGCGCACTAGACAGTGAAAGTGAGCATCACGTACAACAAGCGTTAGAAGAGTTAATGCGTGGCAGAACGACGATCATTATCGCCCATCGATTATCAACAATTAAACACGCCGACCAAATTGCGGTGCTCGATAAAGGACAACTAGTAGACATCGGCGACCACCAGTCTCTCATCAATAGCTGCGAATTGTACCAACGCTTGGTTGAGCTGCAATTCAAACACCTTAGTGCCTAACTATTGAGTGGATGTGCAACTAAGTCACTGACATTGTGTGGTTTCAAGCTTCAAAAACTTAAATCACGCGTGTTGCAGTTTTGTTAATTTAGCGGTAGGGTTTTTATTCCAATAACAACTTATCCCTACATAACAATAAGAGAGTTCGCATGGAAGCACTATTATCTGACTACCCGGTAGTAACAGAAATCCCTGTCGCTTGGGGAGAAATGGACGCACTCAATCACGTTAACAACGCTGTATATTTTCGCTATTTCGAAACCGCTCGCTTAGATTTTTTCAAGCACGTCGAGCTGATGGAAGAGATGGCGATTACCAAAGTTGGTCCTGTTCTTGGTGACACTTACTGTAAGTATTTCCGCCCAGTCACGTATCCAGATACCTTGATGGTCGGCTCACGTGTTACCGATATTCAAGATGACCGATTCACCATGGAATACGCGATTGTCAGTAAGGCTCAACAGAAACTGACGACCGTTGGCACTGCGACTATCGTGATGTTTGATTTTGCTTCGAACCAGAAAGCCCTGCTCTCGCTGCGCTTAACCAATGAAATCGAAAAGATGAACACGTTGAAAAGCCCATGCTTCAAACAAGAAGCCGTGACAGAATAACGTATTCGTTGGTTGAGAAAGATTCAGAAAGTTTCAGACATTAAAAAGGCCACTCGATTGAGTGGCCTTTTGTTTATTGGTTCAGAGTGCTTATAAGCGGTTGAGCGTTATAAACCTTGAACGCTCTTTGCGTTAGAAGCTATAAGCCTTACAGCCCATAGACATTGAACCCTATAAACCTTGTACGCTATAGACCTTGCACGTACTGAGCATTAGTTCGAACTTCAACCATCTGCTCTAGGTTCTGTTGTGAACCTTCAACGCCGTTCAGTAGCGCTTCGAAATGCTTGATAAGCTCAACTTTGTCTTTCACTTCTTTAGAACCTGCACCGATGTTGGTTAGGTCAATGAAGAACTCGTCGAACAGACCAGAGAAGTCAGTTACTGCGTCGTGGTTCAAGAACTGCTCGTGGTTGTAAATGCTTGGGTAGCCACCCTTCTGTTTATCAACCGCAAAAGAGATGCCTTTCACGTTGGTAATCGTGGTCGCTTTCTCACACTTCAACATACAACCTGCTTCGATGCTTGGCTTGTTACAACCCACGGTTCTTTGGAAGAAACACTGACGGCTGGTCATCATCAAGATTGGGTGGTAAATGCTGTAGAACAGTTTGAAGTTCTCTGGGCGACGAATATGACGAATCTGACCTTTGTTGATCTCGTTCGAAATGAATGCGCCTGCACAGTTCAGCTCTTCTTTCAGAGTAACCAGTGCGTGAGAGTTGGTCGTGTTCATGAACGGGCCTGCAACCCACTCAATACCCATCTCGTAAGCTTTGTAAGCAATACCCGTGTTGTTGGTTACGATGCGAGCTGGCTTGATCTCTTCAAGAATACGAACCGCTTCGTCGTAATCTTTACCGATCAATACCGCTGGGAACCAAGGAATCAAACGTGGGTTTGCAGCCAAGATGTCGATGTACTTGTTACAACGCTTCTTGAAGCTTTCTGGAAGTTTGAAGTAAACATCCGCGTCAGTCACGTCACACAGGTGTAAGTCTTCTACATCGGCGATAAGCATCGACATAGTCGGCTTCTCGTTCACTTTAGGGTGCTGAGGCAGTGCTGGCACTTCAACGTGCTTAATCACTTCCACAGAGCCGTTCAGAATGAAGTCGATCTCGTCTTTTAGGTCTGAAACTTCTTTTAGAGGAATCAACAAGCCTGCATCCACTTCACTGAAGTCGTGGCTTTCTAGCGTGTGAACTGCACTCTTCACGTTTTTGAAGCGCTTCTCAAGTAGCTCTTGAGTAATCGCCTTCTCTTCAACCGCTTTCAATAGCGATTTAGATTGAAGAGTAAAGTTCTCTTTTGGCGTGTTCACAGTCACCGTAAATGGTTGACCCACTTTTGCGCTGAACGACAGTGCTACTGGTGTCTTGCGAATATCAAGGAACTCGATCTTGTCACGCATTTCGTTACCAAGAACGTCTTTCGCTTGGTGAAGTTCGTTGGTCACTTCTTGAATCTGTACAACTGAGATTTCGTTGTTCTGCTCCGTCGCTTTTTCAACAGCGTAGTTCATGCTGTTGTCGCGCGGGTTATCGATGAACATGTCTTTCGTTAGGTTGCCCTTTAGGAAAGAGTTGGTGAAATCACGGTTGAATACTTTGTGTAGGTTCGAATCGTCTTCGATCAACAAACCACTTTCTACAAAGCTATCAATCTGTTTACGCCATGTGTCTACCACAGTGTAAACGTAGTGTGCGCCTTTAATACGGCCTTCTACTTTCAATGAGTCGACTTTCGCATCAACCAATTCAGGTAGGTCGTAGTAAGCTGAGTTATCTTTCAGGTTAAGTGGGAACTTGTTGCCCGCGTTGGTGATTTCGTACTCATCACGACACGCTTGGCTACAACGACCACGGTTACCTGAGTTACCCACACTTACTGAGCTTGAGTAACATTGACCAGAGAATGCGATACACAGAGCGCCGTGTACGAACACTTCGGTTAATACGTCGTGATCGTGTGCCACTTCCGTCAGCATCTTGATTTCAGACAGGTTCAACTCACGAGACAAGTTAACGCGCGTCGCGCCAATCTTAGACAAGAACTTAATCTGACCTTCGTTGTGCGTAGTTAACTGAGTCGACGCGTGAACGTCTAACGATGGGAAATGCTTCTTAACCAGGTTGAATAAACCCAAGTCTTGAACAATGATGCCGTCCACTTTGGTGTTCACAAGCTGGTTCAGCAGTTTGGTGATGCTCTTAGTCTCGTGCTCCAGTAGCACAACGTTAAGAGTCAGGAACACTTCACAGCCGTATTCATGAGCAAGGCGAATCACACCATTCAATTCGTCTAACGACAGGTTAGAGGCTCTGTTACGAGCGTTGAATGTGTCTAAACCACAATAAACTGCATTAGCACCCGCTACGATGGCGGCTTTTATCGCTTCTACATCGCCACCTGGGGCTAATAACTCAATTTTTCTGCTCATTTTTGAAGTCGCTCACTTACTTATAATTTTTAAGCCGCGTATTCTACCCACATCACGATCTCTTTACCACCGTACAACACTTTTCAAACTAAATGACCTCAATAATGCCGAACGAATCCGATCTACCTATCCTTTATTCTTTACGCCGTTGCCCTTATGCAATGCGCGGACGAATGGGCATCGCACTATCACAGCAAAAAGTGTTACTTCGAGAAATCGTTACCAAAGACAAGCCTAGCGAACTATTGGCCAGTTCGCCAAAAGGAACAGTGCCTGTATTGGTGTTACCCAATGGACAAGTCATTGAACAGAGCTTGGATGTGATGAACTGGTCACTTCAACAAAACGATCCTCAAGATCTTCTGCGTTCAAGCAATCCAACGCTTAGCGAACAAGTTCAGCAGCTCATTAAAACCAACGATGAAGAATTTATTGGTCACTTAGAAAGGTATCGTGCATCGGTTCGTTACCGAAACATCGATGTTGAACAACGCCGACAAGCCTGCGAAACCTTCATTAAGCAGTTAGAAGCGCGACTTACCGATCAGCCCTACTTTTTTGGAGAAAGCCCAAGCTTGGCCGATTTTGCGGTGATGCCTTTCGTCAGTCAGTTTGTGCGAGTCGAAAAGAAGTGGTTTGTGAAATCGGAATATCAAAACGTAGGACGTTGGTTAAGAGCGCACCTTGAAAGTAAGCTCTACACCCAAGTCATGAAGCAATACCCTTTGTGGAATGAAACCAAGCAAGATTGTCTTTTTGGTGGATAATGGTAATTCAAAGATAGAGAAAGCGTAGTAATCAAGGTAAGTACGTGACACTGTATCTTCTTTGTAATGAGCAGATATTCAAAGGCTTAACTGGGTTTCCGTTGTCTCTTTACCGGTAACTACTGTCTCTTAACTGGCAAACACAGTCTAAGCTAAGCCTTTTGTTCATTTTAAACCAATCACTTAATCGCAATCGAAATCTCGACTTCAGTTTCACCTTTGTAGAATTCGAAATCTGTTGTGTAAGCTCGAACATGTGGGCAGTCTGCTGCGTTGAAATACGCCCACACTTCACCCCATAGGTCGATCACAGCTTGCGGTAATTCACCCTCAGCAGAAAACGTTAAGTACTTGCCTGCTTCGATATTGGTTTCAACTAGATTATCTAAACTATTATCGGTAAGCGCATTGGTACACGCGATAACATCAAACTCGCCCGTAAAATCTGACTCGTAGTTGGTGTAAACGCCGTATACCTTTGAGTCTGGGGTCAGCTTAGGAAAAGCTTGTTCGAAAAAGCCTTGCCACAATTGCCCAATTTGCGCCTTAGCCGGATCAACCTCATCGGTATTGTTGGTTCTTACCGAGAAACCATATGCTTTTACCGCTTCTAATATTTGTTCTTTCACTCTTCTATTTCCTAAGCCATTTTCTTAAACCAGAAGGTTCAGTACGCGTTGAATCGAATTCTAATCTTGAATCTCTTTGTGTCCACATTTTTCACAGACAAGGTGACGAGAAAACTCATCCATTGACGCGACAAACGGGCCAAGGAACCAACCTTTTATCATGCCTGCCCAAAACTCACTTCGCTTTTGGTTAGGTTTGTCTGCAAACGCACTCGTCTTTCTGACCAACACAACAACATGTTGTGTCTCTTCTCTGCACGCGGTGCAATAGCATTGTTCTATGGTTCTATTCATTTGAAAGCCTATGACGTTTTGAATGAAACATGCTGAAAGTGAGGGTTGTCGACACAGACATCCAATGTCGCTATTTGAGTTAATACGACAAGTTGTTGCTCGCCTTGAGTACTGACTTTAATGCACTCTTCACGGCTGTCATTGCGCTGGGTATCTAACCCGACACATTCAATCTGCTCGCCAGACTTCAGCGTTAACTTGATTGGGTATCGGTGCATACACACAATTTCAATATAATCGTAATCGTTGCAACTAATCATAATACCCCTCCAATTCATCCACCACGCTAATGCGACACGCCATACTATGCAATATGCATATAATCAATAAGTTACTCGTATCACAATCGCATTGCCATAATCAGATTATTGAGTAATTTGTTAAATTTAATCTCGTTCTCACCATTCACATTTCATCTGGGAACGACAATTTAAGGCTTCAAGAATCCTTTCCAATAATGGTACAAACCACCAATGTCTGAAGAACACATTAGCGACATTGCGCCTTTGATTTGTTCTTCGCTCCATTCCCACCATTTCATTTCTAGCAACTGAGCGATTTCAGTCTCATTGAAACGATAACGGATATGGCGTGCTGGGTTTGAACCGACAATCGAGTATGGCGCGACATCTTTAGTCACAACCGCTCGACTTGCGATGATGGCTCCGTCACCAACCTTAACACCACTCATGATCATGGCTTCTGTACCAATCCACACATCGTTACCAATCACGGTATCACCAGAGCGTTCAAAGCCGTCTATCGCACCTTCAAACTTCTCATCGTCTTGATAGAAAAACGGGAAGGTACTCCCCCACTGGTTTTGGTGGCCTTGGTTGCCCGCCATCATAAACACGGCGCCAGAACCAATCGAGCAGTAACTGCCAATGATCAGCTTATCGATGTCGGTTCTATCCGGTAATAGGTAACGCGCACAGTCATCAAAGCTGTGGTTATGGTAGTAACCCGAGTAATAGCTGTGCTCGCCCACGATGATGTTCGGGTTGGTCACTTGTTCTTTGAGTGACTTTCCAACAAACGGGCTTTCAAAATAGTTTTTCATGGTTGTACTCTTAGTTTCGTTCTTTTAGTTAGGTACTTTTGTTGCGTGTTGATGGTTGTAACTTGTTTATATTAGTGTAAAGGCAAACGTGCCCTATCGACCGCCTGCAATATCAATAAACGAGCCGGTGACATACGAAGCTTCGTCTGATAATAACCACGCGATAGAGTTCGCGACTTCTTCTGGTGTGCCACCTCGTTGTAACGGTAACTGCGAAGCTAGTCTGTCTAGGCGATCTGGCTCTCCGCCGTCTGCATGCATCTCAGTATAAATACAACCTGGCCTTACGCCATTCACTCGGATATTGCGTGAAGCTAATTCAAGCGATAAGCCTTTGGTGAGTGAATCCATCGCACCTTTCGATGCTGCGTAATCCACATACTCAAACGGTGCGCCAGTACGAGAAGCGGCAGACGATACATTCACAATCGAACCCGCGCCATCGGCTTGTTTGATAAAGGCTTTACTGCACAGAAAGCAGCTTGATACGTTGGACTTCATCACCTTTTCAAAGCGATCCAATTCAATATCAACCAATGGTGACTGGGTAAACAAGATCCCGGCATTATTAACCAAGTGAGTCACTGGACCTAGCTTGTTACGAGCAATCTCGAATAAGGATTTCACGTCCGATTCAACAGACACATCCGCACGCACACTAATCGCGGTTCCGCCTTGTTCGCGAATCTCATTCACTAGATCTTCAGCTCGCGACTCATTGTGTATGAAGTTAACGCATACAGCATAGCCTTGACTGGCCAACAATTTAGACGTCGCTGCGCCAATACCTCGGCTTCCGCCGGTTACAATCACTACCTTGCTCAATGAAACCTCCTAATGTTTACTTATTCTGTGCAACCTGATTATTCGATACGACCTAGTTGTTCGTGACAAACTGATCGTATCGATACAAACTAATTTTTCGATACGATCTGAACCCACTGCGATCGCCACGCCGGCGCTTCGAATGGGTCTGGCCAAAACTCAGTTTGCTTTTGAATTAAACCGTCAACCACCGTGTGAAAGGTGATCACTCGGCCTTTCAACACACTGTCAGTGACCGAAACGTCCGTGACTACCGTATCACCTTCACAGACAATCGAATTGAGCGTGAATTCCCAAACACCATTGGCTGGGTATTCAGTATTGATTGCAGTGAAGTTGTCGCGCCCTAACGTCAATTCAGACGACTGCGGCCAATAGCCTTCAAAATTTGCGGCTAGCCATTCGCTTGCCTTGGCAAAATCATTACTGCGCATTGCATCCCAAAAACCTAATACCACTTGTTTTGGTGTCATTATTCTTCCTTAAAGTCATTCAGGTGTGGTGATTTTTAAATGTCTGCTTCGTTATGCGTACTTGCTAATGATCGTTAAAAGATCATCGACACTGTTAGCAATGTAATCGGGCTTGGTTTGCCAATTTTCAGGTTTCGATCGGCTATAACCTGCTGCAACGGCAATCACTTTTGCGTTTTTACCCAGCGCGGCTTCAATATTGCGAGCAAACTGTGTGTCCGCTTCATGGTCACCGATGTACATCAAACAAGGCTCGTTAGTCGGATCGGCGCCAAATATGTTCTCGACACATTTCACACCACCAAATGGATGGGGTTTTTGGTTGCCGTTCGAAACATCGTCATAACCCACTACCGATTTAAACAAATCGCCGATGCCATAACTGTCGAGCACACCACGAATATTCAATTGAGAGTTTTGAGAGCAGATCCCATGAGGAAGATGAGCAAACTGATTAACCACGGTTTCCATTCCTTCAAACAAGGCGACGGCTGTTTGGTTTTTCTCTTGATGCTCTGCCCACATTCCACCAGCGATCAACATTTCATCGTGTGATAAGCCGTAATAGTCGATATATAAGGCTTGCCAGTTTTTAGCCCCGTGGTTGGCTTCATGATAAAGCGTTTCGCTCAGCAGATATTTAGGTAAGTTCTCACCTGATAAGTGTGGCGCGACCACAGAGATAATATCTTTAGTAATTGCGATATTCTTTGGAACTGAATTCACTAAGGTTCCATCGTAATCCCACAGGATGGCATCTAACTTCATGGGGTATCTCGTTGTTTAAATTGACGATTTCAATTTATCACTTGAAGGCCTGTTAAGGGAAATCTTATTGTCTTGAGTTTCAAAGTTAGTCTAATTAGAACAAAGCTATAAAACAAATAATTGCTGGCAAACAAAAACCAACAATCTTTGCTCACATCACTGCTTTATCAATTGCAATATATGCGTATAATCCCCGCTCCATTGCGCTATCGCCGTTAAAAATAGCGCCATTCAACATTTTTAATGAGTACCCAATGTCGAAACTATTTTTCAAAGGCCGTATCGAAACAAGACAGAACCACGTTCTTGCTGGCTACAACGTAAACCGCGATGTAAAAGCGGGTACCGAAGAATCTCCAATCGCAGTAATGGTTCAAACTGAAGCGCGCAAAGCAGAAGTTGAAGCACTAGCCGCTGAAAATACTATCTTCGTTACTGTTACAGTCGACGCAGACAAAGAAGAGAACACCATCGAGCTTGATACTCTACTGAACAAGCCAAAAACGATGACGTTTGAAAAGACCCCTAACCGTAACGATCCGTGTTCTTGCGGCAGCGGTAAAAAATACAAGAAGTGTTGTGCATAAGGCTTCTCACTCAAACTGCCAATAGCACGATGAGTTAAGTAATATCTAACGGGAAGATCATTGAGGTCTTCCCGTTTTTATTTGCCTAAGCCAAACTCACAAACTCAGTCGAGGTTGTCTGGTGTATTCAGATATGTTCCACATTGGGTACATTTGTAATCACCTGTCGCGCCCGAACCTGTAACACCAAAAGATAGAAACTCCGATAAAATTCGTTGGAGTAAGCTCGGTTCTTTATCTTCAGCTTGTGGTGCCTTTTGCACTTGGCTACTGAACATCGTGTACCTATGCAGTGTAAGTTCCTTACAGTTACAGCAGAACGCTCTCGTCTTCTCACTTCCATACATAATATCTATAGCCTTAATTCAAAGCACAAATTCAACACATGGCAAATATGCCACATGTTGAGTTAAATCTATATATTTTCATGAAGTTATGAGCAAATTAAAGCGTTTCAAAGAAAGGTAAGCTCTCGACTGTTAAGTGACGTGTTGATGAACAAAGTTATTCAATTCAGTCACGCTTCTGATGATGTAAACCTCTTTCTCTTTAGCGCGCAATTCTAACTGCGCTTTAAAGTCGTCATTCCAAAATTTAGGACACAGTTTTAGTGTCTTATAACTTTGTATCGTGCCTTTTATAACTGAACTTCCATCAGGCCAGCCTTCAGGTTTAACGAATAGACCTTTGAGCATTCGCTTGGTTACAAACCAGTAGCTAATTGAATAAGGAAGGTCGATATAAACCAAGGTATCAGCTGCATCTAAACGTGTGTTGAACGAGCCTAGAGGGCCAAAACCATCGATGATCCAGCTTTCTGACTTAAGTATGCTCTCATGAGCCTGCTCGAATACTTCACGTTCAACAAACTCTCCGTTGGCCTTATAAACAATAGAATCTAACTGGTGAAGCTCTATCCCTGTAGCTAGTGCTAACGCCTTGCTGATTGTGGATTTTCCACTCCCAGGCTTGCCAAAAACCGCGATCTTTTTCATATGACTTCCTCTATTCAGATAAAACCCATAAGACAGCGACAAAAAACCCACCTTACGGGTGGGTTCGATAAACAAAGCGCATCAACAATCCCACCATTCCTATGGAATGATGATAATTCGTTGGTTAGATTGCGCTAAATTCAGTTTCATAAAACTACTTTTATATACTGTTGCTTAGTTGTCAACACAATGACTAATGGGCGATATCATCGTCATATCGCACCCATTAATAGTCTTAATGAGTGCTTATTGATCTTGGTTATTTTGCTTTCTTTTTCGCCACTGTCGCTTCTGATAGCTTGCTTAGTACACCCGATACTTTCTTAACGACCTCGTCACAGCCATTGATCGCGTGACGCTCTACCAAGTAATTAGGATCGTTGTAAGACAACCATACTTTCTTATTAGAATCCTCAGTGACTAACACCTTCTGCGGTAAATCTATCGCGACTTCTTGAGCACATTGCATTAATGGTGTCCCTACTTTCGGGTTACCAAAGATGATGACTTCCGTTGGTCTCAATTCAAGATCGACCTTACTCGCGTTTTTCTGATGGTCGATTCTCGCAAACAAGGTCAAACCTTTGCTCTTGGCGATTTCTTCAAAGCGGTCAGCGGTCTCTTTCACTGAATAATTACTTTGGTATTTAATCAAACCATCAGAAGCCGCAGCTGAAAATGATGCCGAGAGTAAAATGGCGCATAGTGGTAGTAATTTTTTCATCGTCACCTCTGAGATTTAACCTAATCAAACTTACATTCATAGCGCCACTTCCAAATTCAGCGACGTAACCCATGTCAGTATAGACGCGATTCCATTCTCAGTTTGCAGAGAGGATCACTTTTCTAATGCGTCTTATTATCATCAGTTTAGGTGGGGATTTTTTCAAAAGTTAAACACACGATCAGTGCCACGATTTGGTTCCACATTTCTCACATTGGTATTCGTAATCACTGTCTACATAAAAACCGGGAACATTATGGTCACCTCTAAACAATAACGTCACCAGGTACTCCATCAACACGCCTAACTTCCATTGTTTCTTTTCAGATTCAGCGTCCGCTTTAGATTCAGCATCGGAAGCGCTAACAGCAAGGTGCGGGGTAAGTGCGTCGCACTGCTCACAGTGATAAGGGTGTTTAATATACTTATTATCAAGCATTTATATAAGCCAACTGATATTTATAAATTTGATACATACTAACAACTTATCACTCGGTTCTCGAACTTATTGTTGTCCACTAGAGTTTTATTAGAAAGAAATGAGACACAAGGTAAGTGCCATGCATCTTGAATCAGTTACCATCGAGATCTCCCTCATTGAGCCGCTAAAGCTATACTTACGCTAAGGTATGAAATTAGCTTTTACTTTAATAACCCTTTGTCTGCAGCGCCTTCAAGTTGTACTTCTAGTTCTTTCCATAGAGCACGACTGCCTTTAGAAATACGCTCGCCATTGAAGGTCAGTACTTTGTCTTTAGATACGTTGTGCTTCTTCCAGCTGTGACCACCACCATGGATGTTATGAAGCAAAGGCGGCACTCTATCGATCGCCTTACCAAATCTGGCTTCTGGTGACTCACCTGCTTCGAACTCAAGCCATAAATCCAAATACTCGCTTCTTGAATGGCTCGGTAATGATTTCAGCAAGCGCTCAACGCAGTTTCTCTCTTTGAGCTTGTTTTCTGCGGTTTCACTGGCATAAATGATGGTGTCTCCGGCATCGATTTCCCCAAGATCATGAATCAGCAGCATCTTCATTACTCGCGTAATATCGATTTCTTCATTGGCATAGTCTTTCAACATGAGTGCGCTCAAACAGACGTGCCAACTGTGCTCAGCGGAGTTTTCATATCGATCCAATCCAACCGGTTTTGTCTGTCGATGAACATCCTTTAATTGTTCAATCTCGACCATGAATTGCAGAATGCCTTTGATTTCTTCCACGATGAGCTTCCTTAACTTAAGTTGATGATTTAGCGGTGCGGAGGGTTAACCTAACGAAAGAGAAGCGTTACTCCCAATGAACCGACATTTTGTAATACGCAACACCCGATTTTTCAAATTCAGAGCCTTCTACAGCCATCCCAAACTTTTGATAAAAACCTAAAGCCGTTGTGCGCGCATCGCACCAAAAATATTGGATGTTTAAATCTTTGAGGTTAGAGATTGCATGATCAATCACGTTTGAACCGATTCCCTGCCCTTGGAATTCAGGCAGCGTGGCAAACTTTCTCAGCCTCGCTTCATTGCCTTGGATATAGATAGACGCGACACAAACCAACTGCTCACCAATAAACGCGCCGTAATGCGTTGCTTGTTCGTCATCTGGCACCATACAAAACGACATCGGTTTATCAGGCCAAAGCACTTGATGCCTAACCGGAAGTACCTCCATCGCTGACAGCTGTTTTATTTCCATATTATCTCCAATGTTCAGAAACCTACGTAAGTATGCAAGCTTGAAATGAAGCAAATCCTTTTCAACATTAATTTACTATTGAGTAGTCTTGGCATACATTTCACAAACGACTTCGACGTTTAGAAAATTACTTGTGCGCCAAAAAGGCTGGCGTTCAAAACCTCGAGTTGCATTTCTAT
Organism: Vibrio sp. 10N.261.55.F4; assembly: GCF_041470465.1. Lineage (NCBI taxonomy): Bacteria > Pseudomonadati > Pseudomonadota > Gammaproteobacteria > Vibrionales > Vibrionaceae > Vibrio > Vibrio sp. 10N.261.55.F4. Next base: position 18,090 of record NZ_JBFRMM010000002.1, read on the forward strand.
GTTTGTAGCCATCCGGATTGCGACCAAAATAAGATGTTAACCTTGCCGTCATATCATTTTCGAGCGAAATTCCGCTAATCGAAATATCGTAACCGCCCTGACATGGAGATACCCATACCCTCCCATTAGCCCCACTCAAACTAATATTCTTTGTTGTTATTTGTTGCTGATGTAGAACCAAAGAAACTGGCAAACGTTTATTTAAATCAGACACTATTCTATTCATTAGGGCATAAAGAACTTCAACTTGATTCATTCGGGACCTCTAGTAACGACTAAACATTGAAACAGAATTGGATGACGCTACCATTTGAAATTATCTATTGCACCGTAAACAAAGAACTCAAATTTGATTTTTCAATACTTAGAGCTAAGTTGTAGCTCACATCCTAACTTTAGATATCAGCTATCTGTATTCCATTAAATGATAACGCTCTAATCCCTCTCCTTTTGTGAATGAGATAACAAAACCTTGCGACTGGTAAAAGCCAATAGCATGTTCATTGGCAGTCAAACACTTCAAAGTCAGATCAGTGTAATGTTGTTTGCAGGTATTGAGTAAAGCAGAGCCTACTCCAGAACGTAGCGTTCGCGGGCACACATAGAGGTGATGGATGAAACTCTCAGGTTCCCAAACAGAGGAAAAACCTAAAACCTTGTCGCCAGAAACAGCCACCCATATTTGCTCACCTTCTGTATCTAAATCGAAATCGGATAACTTAAAAGCGTCGGCATCAGCCCAATGAAAGGTGTTCTGTCTTGATTCTAGATAGATCGCCTGTAAAGCGGTTAAATACTTGGGGTGGTACCTTGTGACTTCCATGTCGCTCCTGCCAATCCGTATGACTAGAATTAGGGTTGTTGACTAAGCTTACCTACGTGTTAGCCATAGGGTTTTCAGGGTTTAACTGAAGCAGATCCCACAAGTTACCGTAAAGATCTTCAAACACAGCAACGGTACCGTAGCCTTGCTCTTTAGGCTCTCGGACAAAGTTAATGCCCAAAGACGTCATTCGTTCGTAATCACGCCAGAAATCATCGGTGTTTAAGAATAGGAATACGCGTCCGCCAGCTTGGTTGCCGATGAAGTCAAGTTGCTCTGGCTTGGAAGCTCTAGCAAGCAACAGGCTCACACCGGTTGAATTTGGTGGGGCAACAACAACCCAGCGTTTATCTTCTTCTGGCAGATACGTGTCTTCGATGAGATCAAACTTAAGCTTGTTTACATAGAAATCAAGCGCTTCATCGTAGTCTTTTACCACGAGTGCAATGTGGACAATATTCTGTTTCATAACATACCTTGTTGGGGTTTTAGCTGCGTGGAATGATGCCATGAAGCTGGCAAAGACACTAGGTGTCGCATCATAAATCGTAGTATCTCGTCCTTCAAAATCTAAAAGCTATGTACCACCTATAACTCCCAGAATCCGAGTTCGACGCCACCTTGAATGACAATGGCACACATCCCGTGACGTGGTAACTCCATTGGCGGCACCGCAACTTCGGCGCCTAGTTTCTCGGCTGCAGTTACTGCAGACTGAATATCCTCAACCAACGTGTAATGACGAACAGTTGGTTCTTCAGTTTCACGAAGCGGTGCTCGAATGCCAATTACCCCGCCATTAGATAGCTTTGCAGTGCGCGCCCCACCAAGGTTCACATCTGCACCACTGAATTTCACGTTGTAGAGCTGAGCGTATGTTGCACAAACGACATCGACCTCTGGGGTAACCACTTCAAGATATTGAACCTTCATCAAATTTCCTTCTCGTGTTCTTTAAGACTCTCAACCTGCATACAGCTGTGCAGGTGTTTCTCATCAATAATTTATTACTAAGCAATTCGACCGCGCATGATAAATTGCGGGCCTGCTGCGCCACCTAAATACTGTTGATTGATATCTTCGAAGCCGCCTTTCTTATAACAGTTGAATGCTGCCGGATTTTTGCAATTCACAGTTAAGTAAATCGACTCATACGCTGAGTAATTCGCTTTTAAATACGGAAACAAAGCCTTCACCGTGCCTGTTCCTAAACCTTTACCTTGCTGGTTTTTATCAAGCACAAAAGCTCTCAAGCCAATGCTTCCTTCAGGGCAGAATTCGTAGTGCTCTGCGTAAGCGATATCCAGCTTAAAGAAACCCACAACTTCGTTATCAGACTTAATCACGTGCAAGTGCGTCGTTTCACTGCCGTCTAATAAAAACTCTGCAGCTGTACCAGCGAACTTAACCTGTTCATCGGCGAGTTGGATGGCCTGAACTAACGCCACATGTGAATCTTCAAGCCTTTCGATAGTTATCATTGTTGTTCCTTCTGTATAACACGCACGAAAAACCGACTAGAGCTCATCGCTAGTGTCTCGAGAACCGTAGTTTGGGAAATGCAACCTTAGTACTCAGTTAATACGTTTAGTCCATCCAATAATTTAGAGCAAAGACCAGCATTTGGTATCCAACCAAAAGGTCATGACTTAATGAATATCTTGGCAGAGCCTAAAGAGATAACCGTCAGGAGTTTGAACGATGAACTGCTTCTGAGTCGCGATCGAATCCCCACATTGATAAGACTTTGACTCTAACGCTAAGTAAATAGAATCAGCGGCGCTTTCGTTAACTCTCTGATAAAGTGGTTCGATATCGATAACATCCCATTGGAAGTTAACACCACGCCCTAACGGAAACTCCAGATCACCTGAAAGCCATTTTCGACTTTTGCCCGCAATCCCTTCAAGCATCACATCAACACCGTCAAGCGTTAGATAAACAAACTCTTCATCTGAGCGCTCGTATTTCACTTCAAACCCCAACACATCGACAAAGAAGGATTTGCTCACATTAATATCGAAACAATAAAGCTCTGGAACTACTCGTAATGTCATGATTTACCTATTCACTAAATAGCGAGAGATTAGTAAGAATCTAATCAGGATTTCCACTCTAATATAGAGTTAATTAATCTGTGTACTTTAGCTAGCTTTATAAAGCCTTTCGTTAATCTCCCAAAGCGCGTTTCTGTTTGAGTCATATGTTAGAAGTTCAATAGCTTCTTGGTAGTCGCACCAACGGTAATCTGTGTGTTCACTTGATAGTTCAGGATCTTCTGTGACTTTAACTGAGAAGGAATGCTCAGGAATGACGAATGGATGCTCAGTCCAATTGTAATTCCCTGCATAAAAGACTTTTGGAAGCATGCACATTGAATCAAGCTGCTGCCAGTTATCACCGACTAACTGAGTTTCTTCAGAAAGCTCTCGTTTTGCTGCTTCAAGAATTGATTCATCATTTTCGCCACCACCGGATATTGCCTGCCATACACTATTGTCACTTCTGCGTACGATTAAAAACCGAGGTTTGGTGTCGACTATTTGATAGGGAAAGACTAAAACTTGAAAAGGTGCTCTCATTGATATGCCCTCCAATCGTTCACGTTTACGGCGCTAACTTCCCAAGGATGACCGGGTCGCTCAACAGATTCGTCAGAGGAAGAAACAATGGCTCAGGTAACTCATCTAGCTTAAACCATTTCCATTGCTTACATTTATCAGGCTCTGTCACCTGTGGTTTGCCGCTAGCATCAGAAGCCACAACAAACAGCGTTATATAGTGCTTGTTCTCTTTCTCAAAAATATCATTGGTAAAAGAGAGCTTTTCAAATCCACTAACAACGAGGCCAGTCTCTTCGAGTGTTTCGCGTTTGGCACACTCTTCAATGCTCTCACCCCATTCAAGGTGTCCGCCCGGCGTTGCCCACGTATGAGCTCCGTGAGAACCAATTCGCTCTCCAAGTAACACTCGCCCTTCACGTAGAATAACCGCAGCGATACCTACTCTTACTTCCTGACTCACTTAAAACTCCTTAATTCTTACCAAAAGACAAACGAACAGCTAAGTGACTAACAATGCCGAGATTACGCTCAAACTTACCACTAGCGCTAAGCCGAGTTAAATACCAAATGTAGAGAATGATCTCGTAAAGCTCTATCGATCACACCCAAGGAAACACTTTTACTTGCTGCCATCTAGCCTTATAACCAGCGGTCATTTTGTTGTAGTTCGCTTCTGTCATTGCTCGCTTATTCGGTTTAATCAGCATATCAAACGCGTCCTCTACACCGTATGGTGCAAACAACTTGATATCGCCTGAATCATCCAGAGTAAACCCGATAGCAAGCGCAGAAAGCCAAGACTTGATACCTTGTTCAACACGATCGTATGGTTGAATCAAGCAACCGAACTTCTTAGCGTAACGCTCATGGATGGTCGCTTGGTTCTTTACATCCACGTCGACACGATGACTTAACCGCGAACGAATGCGGTTTTTGAATTCGTCCTCAGTGAGGGCTGATGCATTATTGAAATAGACAATATCTAAGTCTTTAACTTGGTCTAGAAGCGGTTTGTTTTCGATATCATTCCAGATTATTTGAGTGATGGCGCCGCCTGCAATATAGAAGTTTGGCAAACCCACCTCACGACATACGTTGGCTGTTTCGATTAGCTCAGGAACTTGTTGAATGAGGTTCTTTAGTTTTTGTTTATTCATCATTCCCTTTTTATCTAATCACGAATCGTACATTGCCCAACGGAAATAAGGTCTTTGACCATCCATTCGCTCAACCTTTGCACCCAACCTTTTGTAGAAATCATGCGCTTTCTTATTGTGCGGACTTGCCGTCCATGAGATGTGAGAGGCGGATGATGACTTCGCTTGTTAACAGACAAGAATGCCACGCATTACAAATCAACTTGCTGCACCAATTAAGTTTTTTGTTTCGCAGACGTTATTGCTTGGGCTATTTTAGCCCTATGACTCGTTTCCCACTCAGCGAGTGTTAATGAAGCTTCGTCACTTGCTTTCTTTGAAGCCATTAGAAACACTTCATCTTTTCTTGATTTAGGAATAACGACAATACCCTCTACATCAGCAACAATGATATCTCCCGTATACACCTTTGCTCCCCCGCAAGTGATTGGAGCACCCAATTCAGAATAGACCTCTTTCTTTCCCGGTACTGGATGAACACCTTTCGCAAAAACTGGAAAATTCATATCTGAAATTTCATTCAAATCTCGAATGACACCATCAATAATAAAACCTTTGATACCTCGACTCTTAGCGACTGCGCATACATTACCGCCGGCTACTGCATATTCGCTATCAACTCCATCCACTACAATGATGGAACCTTTTGGTGCTTCGTATATGGCTGAATGAAGCATTAAATTATCACCAGACGTTAACTGGACAGTAAACGCTTCTCCAAAAATTGGCGGCATTCCCTGCCAAAGAGGACCAATACTAAAGTCAATAAAGTGCTCGTTACTTAGTATGTTTCCGTAATCGGTTGTCGCTAATTTAGAAAAATCTCGCTTCATATTTACTCTCCACTTTCAAAGTGGGCAAATACCTCTGCACCAGTCATATTATGTGTTTCATTTTTAAATTCGTAGTATTCGGGCTTTTCATCGATGAATATCTGATGAGTTAACTTGTAGCCATCCCCAGACATCAATAAACCGACAGGAAGGTGATACTGATTATTTGGCACTAAAAAGTAAAACAAGTGAGTACCACATTTACCGCAGAACCCTCTCTCAGCCCAATCGGATGACTTATATCTCACTACATTTGATTCACCTGATATTTTGACGGAATCAGAGCAATCAATGACTAACATCGGACCGCCAGACCAATTTCTACACATACTACAATGACAAGCCCCCAATTCATTACTGGCGTACTCTACTTCCAACTCAACCGAGCCACATAGGCACTTTCCTTTACCTTTCATGAATCCTCCAATCTTTGCAATGTGTGTAAATGAATAGCAGATCACGCTTTTTATACCGATGACTTAATTAGAAAGGCTATTTTGTGTTCCCCTTCTCCGACAGATACGCGGCATACTTTTTAGAGATCCATTTATGAATATGAAGCCCTGTTTTACGAACAAGATACCAATCTATCGCAACTAGAATCACCAAACCGATTACAGTTCCCATTACAAAACCCCCATGCTCATTGAAATGCCACTCTACCAAATAGTTAAGAAAGGCACCGTGAAACTAAACTAGATATGGATAGTTACTTTAACTCAGGAAGAATGACGAGGCATAACGCTTAGCTACGCTGTAAGTGGATGTATGCCATGTCTGAGCGAAGCGAGTTCGGCACGCGTTTACGAATCAGATTTAGGCGCCTTGTTATATGTTTTACTTACTAATATGCCAAGCCATTACACCACTAGCAATAAGTAAAAATATACCAATCAATCCGACATTAACTGCAAAACTTACTTTATTCGTTTCGTCTTGAAAGTCATTGGTTCGGGACACAAGTTCACGATGAATCATTAACGATAAAAAGTCTTGATTAGCTGGATTGTTACCATCAAATGTAATGCCAGCCAATACAACAAGTAAAACCCCGGCATATGCAATGTAGTCAACCAAGTCTATTGTGGATAGGTAATCAAAAAAATTGCGAGAAATTAGCAGAGCTACCGAGATCACAACAAGATAAGCTAAAATCCCTTTGAGAAAACCCTTCATTGAAACTCCCTGTACATATAACAGCTATCAAACAGAAAAATTCTGCACTTAACTCCAGAATAATTTTGTCTAGTTTCTAAGATAGATAAGTAATATACAACTAAGCCATTGCATAACAATGACTTATGTCACAGCTAATTTCAGGCGTGTGAAAAGTCGCTTACTTTAATTCATCGGGAATGCGACGATCTTTGTGGTAATACTCTCGGTCGCGTTCGTTGATTTCGCGTACCACTTTGCATGGGTTGCCGACTGCGACGACATTGGCTGGGATGTCTTTGGTGACGATGCTCCCTGCCCCTATTACTGAGTTTTCACCAATAGTGACACCGGGAAGTACGACGGTGTGTGCGCCAAGCCATACGTTGTTGCCAATACGAACGGGGATATTGAACTGCGCTGCTTTTAGCCTGAGTTCTGGGCTGATGGGATGTGTGCCAGTGGCGATGGTCACGTTAGGCGCAATCATCACGTTGTCGCCGATGAATACGTCTGTGTCGTCGACCAGAGTTAAATTGAAGTTCACGTATACGTTGTTGCCTAGGTGCGTGTGACGCCCCCAGTTCGCATGTAGTGGTGGTTCAATGTAGCAGCCCTCACCGACTTCGGCGAACAACTGCTTCATGATCTGTTGTCGTTTATCACCTTCGCTCGGGCGAGTGTGGTTGAAATCGTATAGCACTTCTAAGCATTGAGTTTGCTCAGCAACCAAATCAACGTCGTCACAGTAGTAAACGTCTTGGCTGTGCATTTTAGCCTTTATATCCATGTTTGAACCTATTTGATCATTGCCTTATGTCGGCAGAAATAAAGAAACAGACGGATAATTTGAAGTTTTCACTGGCCTCAATGCAAGTTGGATGCATTAACGCGGCCTGATGTTTTCAGCCACACGCCACAGCACACCACTTGGGTCAGTGATACAAAACTCAAGCATTCCCCAAGGCTGTTCAACAACCTCGGAAACGGTAACTTCAAAATCCGACACTACATTAGAGTTTTGGATGTTTTGATACCAACTTTTTACGTCTTCAACCAGCAAGTGCATCATGTAATTTTGACAGTGCGCAGGTTCATAAAAGTTTTGCAGAAGGAACGCACAACTGCCGTGTCGTAGGTAGGCGATATCGTGAAATTCAGACATCACTTCGAAGCCGATTGACTGGTAAAAACGCTTAGATAAATCGAAGTCTTTCGCGGGCACGAAAGACTTAATTTCTGAGACTTTGAGGTTTTCCATCCTACATCCTTATAGTGCTGATATTCTGGTCCTGACACGCTTAACGCTTTAAGTGGTTACAGCGTTTATTCAGAGTCTTGCTGAAATGAGTCGACTTCGGCTTTAGTTAGATAACGCCACTGGCCTGCTTCAACATCTAAACGAACATCACCAATCTGTTCACGGTGAAGGCCAACAACTCGGTTTCCTACCGCAGCAAACATTCGTTTTACTTGATGAAACTTACCTTCTGTAATGGTCAACAGCACTTCTTTACTGGTAATCACTTCGAGTTCTGCCGGACGCGTCAGATTTTGTTCGCCCTGCAATTTAACGCCCGCTTTGAACTTGTCAGCGACATCATCTTTGATATCTCGTGACAATGTCACGCGATACACCTTCTTACATGACTTGGTTGGCAGAGTGATGTTGAATGACCATCGCCCATCATCGGTAATCAAGACTAAGCCTGTGGTGTCTACATCTAAGCGTCCTGCGATGTGCAGTTCTGATGCTTTGTCTATCTCGATGTAGTTGAACAGTGAAGGATAAACTTCATCGATATTAGAGCAGATAGTATCCGCAGGCTTGTGCATTAGGAGGTATCGAAATTCTCGCAACTTAAGCGGAGTGCCATTTAACAAGATGGTGTTGCTTTCATGAACCTGAGTCGATTCATCGGTGACCGTCTCACTGTTTACGTTCACCTCGCCATTATGGATGCGTTCAATTGCTTCAGGCTTGGTTAGTTCAGTGCTTTTACATAGGTATTTATCAAGGCGCATTAATCGTCAGCACCACATTTTGCGCATGGCTTATAAGTACGTTCGCCTTGAGCAATCACCACATAGTCTCGAACGCAGTTATCACATAGCGCCAATTTTGGGTAAGCGTCTTTCTGTTTCTTTGCGTTGATGTCGCCTTCGGTGGTGTATACGGTTCTCATTTTTATGCCTTGTTTTAATAACTTGCTAGGCGCAAATTGTATCACTGTTTACAGCCTTGTTTGGAGTGGTGGTGCATAGATAAATTGATTTTAAGCACCGCCATTCCAAGATCCCTCCCCGTAACGGCTTAACCATGAACAACAAAGTCAACGTGCCACGGCTATCAGTGGTAAAATGATAAAAGCTCACCAACTTATGAAGTCGATAATGAAAGATTGTAATCAATGCGGAAAATGCTGTATCAAATACGGAGATGGCGACCTTGCCGCGACTCAAGAAGAGATCGATTTGTGGGAGCTGTTCAACCCAGACATCTTTGAATATGTTCGAGGAAGCGAGATATGGTTTGACCCTGAATCTGGCGAACGTTTAACTCGCTGCCCTTTTCTGGAGCTAGTTCCGACGAAAGACACCAAGGCTCAAGCCAAGTACACATGCAGCATCTACTTAGACCGACCAGAAGATTGCAGACACTATCCAAGTCTGATTAATGAGATGGTACGAGATGAGTGTGAAATGATTGAGGTGGTGGATTTACAAAACACGAAGAAAGCTCAAAGGAAACTCGACCTATTGATGAAAGACAGCCGCCCTTCAAGCTATTCGTAAGCGATGATCTTTTGAAGATCAATCTTCAGTATTAGCTAGTAGCCGCTAAAACCTTAAGCCAAATACTGGTTCGCTTCTAACCAATCAAGCGCAACCAGTGCCGCCAATGAGCATACCGCTCTGTCGTTGCCATCCACAAACTTAAGCTCTTCAATTTCGGCATCCGGAGACAGTTCCCCAGTATAATCAGCAAGATAGCAAGTCAATTGCACCGATACGCCTTCCGCTTTGCCATCAGCTTGGCCTGTAAACGTCTCGACGTATTTGATGGAGTCAGGCACTAAATCAACTGAGATCTCTTCTTTGATTTCGCGAACCAGTGCTTGCTCATCACTTTCGCCAGCTTCACGCTTACCACCCGGTAGATAGAACAGTTCTTTGCCTTTTGATCTGACCATCAACAACTCGCCGTCTTTGATGAATATCCAAGCCAGCTTATCAATTACCTTATGCATGTCGTTAGACCTTATTTCTGTTTTAGTTCTCGTTCTTACTGAATCAAGCCACACCATTAGTCGCGACCAAACAAAGCCTGGGTATGTTACACGCTGGAAGGAATATACTCTATTGAATCGAATAGGAAATATCATCGCCAAAACGAAAAATGACAGCGTTCGAGACAATTCTCGTCAACTGTCATCGGCGATGTTTACGAACTGCTCTCTAGCTGCCCGCGAATAGTATCAATCGACTAGCCACTTAAGCGCAGAGTCATGGTCTTCGAATGACTTAATCTCACCGGACACAAACCAACTGCCGACTTTTGATGCCATTTCTTGCCAGCTTTTATCACCATATATCGCGATTTTGTCTATCTTCGAATTGAGCTCTAATCCAAGTTTAAAATCGTCCCAAGCAGCACGTAACTCCCAACCCGTTAAGGTGGAGATGTCGACCAGCATCTTGAGTTCAGATGAATCGAGTTCTTCTAGCGTGGTATTTAGAATTGGAATCATTGCTTGATAGTCATCGTGTGTAAGCTTGCCTTTCGCTTTAAACACAACGATGGTTTCACCGCTAACACGTTCAATTCCAACCGATATTCCGTGACGTTCGATACTCATAGTCTTGCCCTTATAGTGGAAATTAGACTTAGCTTAGAGGATTAGACAGCAAAGAGATGAGAGATTGGCGTCAAAACAGACAAGCATCCGAACGGGTTTTAGTTACTGACATTTTAACGGCGTTTAATCGCAACGACCGAGTATGTGTGCCAATGCTTCACCCTACCCAGCGACGTGAGTGCTTGTTCGTCTCGCTCATGGAATCGTACTATCTCAAAGTCGTTGAATAAGCTGAGTACTTTGGCTTCCGTTAACGGCGTTGTTGGAGTTCGATAGCCATGTGCCCAACTGTCATCGACGCCCATGAAATCACCTGCAAATACGCCACCTACTTCAAGACAGTATTCAATATTGTGCCAAACCCCGTCAAAACGCGTTGGGTCAGCAAAAAACAGACTCGAATTGGCAATCACTACGCCAGATTTTGGGTAATCATAGTGTTCAAATCCACTTTCAGATATCTCGACCAAAGATTTGCGACCAAAACGATCCCGACATATAGCAATCGAATCAGGATTAACGTCGAAGCCATACACTTGATACGCTTGTTGTTCTAAAAAAGCGATGTCACTACCTGTTCCACAACCACAATCAATCGCAACATTTAAGCCTGACTCATTCAGTTTGATTGCGAATTCAGTTCTCTTTAAATGAGGTTTGCTTAGTGCTTTTTGGTAATACTGACGCCAGATCTCTGAATGTTCATCCATGGCGTTTATCCAACAGTTCGCTTAGGGATTGAACTTGTACGATACGTGGATGCTGTGACTTAAGCTCAACTCCTTCCGTGTTCAACCACACCGCGTGCAAACCCGCTTCAAGTGCTGGGTAAATGTCTTTCTCTAGAGTGTCGCCAACCATGGTGATGTCTGGTGGTGCAACACCGAGCTTAGAAATAATGGCAGGATAGAACCCCGACTCGAACTTAGAAAAGCCAATGCTCGCCTTACAAAAGTAACCCAAGATATATTGAGACAGGCCAACGCGCTCAAAGGCACGAACGATGTCGTCTTTACTGGAATCACCAGCATTGGTGGCAACGTAGACTTGATGATTTTTGGAGAGTTCAGCCAGTAATGCACGAGCACCACTCACTTCTTGTACCGTTTCCCAGTCACACATCTTCCCTTGTGCGTCTGGGAAATCGACCATCAGCGTATTGCCCCAGTCGAATAAGACTATTTCTGTTAATTCGATTAGCTTTGTCATCTTGCCTCCTGCATACGATGAATTATCTAATGTTTAAGCGAGCCTATAAAAACTTCTCGATAAGGATCTCGTCAAAGTACTGATCGCCAATCTTACCGTGTTTCTTAGCCGTTCCGACGATTTCAAAACCTTGCTTAAGGTATACCGCTAACGCGCGCTCGTTGTCTGCTCTTACATAGGCGAACAGCTTTTCGTAACCTTTCGCTTTGGCTGCCTTAAATGTGTAATCAAACAACTGTTTTGCAACGCCCTGCCCACGGCTATTTGCATCAACATAAGTGCCAATAATACCAACATGGTCAAAGGCCTTAGTGTAAGTAGCAAATGGTTCGACATTCTGAAAACCAAGTAACTGGTTGGTCGTTTCGTTGACTGCAACGCTAAACACACCACGTTTTGGAAACGACTCAATGAATGCCTTTTCTTCATCAACAGTAAAAGTCTGATCCAAGATCGTATAGCGCGCTTCGATAATGATTGGATTTAATACATCAATAATGCCTTGTGCATCTTCTACCGCGACTTCTCTGATTGTTAAGCTCATACTTCTCTACCTTTTTATTGCTTTGGGCAGATTCTATCGCTATATGCCATCTCTTTGATAGGACAGAATGTTGTCGAAAGCGATATCGAAGTAGAGTTCGTAGCTATTTTGTTCAACATAGCCCAAATGTGGAGTCGCTGTGACGTTTGGTAAGGACAATAGCGGTTCGGTGTCTATTGTTACTGGCTCACAATCGAACACATCAATAGCGGCTGTTTTGGTCGGTACCTCACGTAGTCCATGATACAGAGCCATCGGTTCCACTAACTCAGCACGACTGATGTTCACAAACAGCGAGTTCGGCTTCATCAAGCTGAGGTCGTGTGCCGTAACACATCCTCTGGTGACATCATTCAAACGCAAATGCAAAGAAAGCACATCAACTTCTCGAAAGAAATCTTGTTTGGTTGTTGCTGCTTTGAAGCCATCTGTTTGTGCTCGATCGCGTGAAACTTGGCTCCCCCACACTACGACAGACATCCCAAATGCTTGGGCATATTGTGCAATGCATTTGCCGATCTTGCCGTAGCCCCAAATACCAAGCTTCAAGCCCTTCAAAGTTCGACCTAGCCCTAACGAGCCAGAATCCTGCCACTGGTTTTGTTTAAGGTTTGACGCGTAAGTAGGAATGTTGCGCGATGCAGCCATAATCAGCGCCCAGCATAGCTCGGAAGGCGCAACAGGCGAGCCTCGGCCTTCTAACACAGTAACACCAAATCGTTCGCACATTTGTGGGTCGATATGATTACTCACTTTGCCCGTCTGGCTAATGAGCTTGAGGTTTGGGAGCTGCGATAACAAAGATTCGGTGATCTCGGTTCTTTCACGAATGAGTACAATGGTTTCAAACGAGATCAACTTAGCGACAAGATCTTGCTCTGAATAAGTCTCGGTAAATACAGTGACATCGTGTTGTTCGAGTTTGTTGAAGCAATCGAGGTCTTTAACGACGTTCTGATAGTCATCCAATATCGCTATTTTCACATCACTCTCCTTGTGATTGTTAGTTATCTTGTATTGGTCAAATGAAGATCAAAGTGCCATGCCTTGAGATTCAACACGGCACTCACTGGGGCTTCACTGTTGATAAACCACTTTGAAACGCTCCAACATAAGTAACATGTCTTCACTTGGTGAGATCTTGAGTTCTTCACATTCACGTGAGAAGAAGTTCCAGTGAGCTTTTCTCCACCATTCTAGTGTTTTGTCACCCTCGCCTTCTGCAGCAGCAAACTCCGCACTCACTTCGTTGTATTTGCACGACGACACCGACGTGATCTCAACAATACAGACGGGCTCACCATCCCAATCGGTGACGACTTGCAAGTGACCAACTATGGGTCTCGTCTCGCCTTCATGGGTATACCAGTGTTCAAGGCCGCAGGACGCCTGTTTTTCACCTTTTAAAATCAACTGCGCGCAGAGGTTGGCGTTGTATTCATCAGCACAGTAATAATCAGCACTAAAGGAGGTATATTGCGAAGCAACGTCTACTGGCAATGTGTTGAGGTAGCTATCGAGATAAGCTTTGCTTCTTTCTTCCATGATCTTTCCAAATTCAATATTAGGTTGAGCCGATAAATACTTATAGATTAAGCATCTGGCTGCATTGGGAGTAACCTATCAAGTCAGGTTATTGCTGTAAACCGAGTGAATATCAAAATGTGGGCTGAGAAAGAAGAGTATGAGTAGGATTTCGAGGCCAGTACAAGAAGAGCCAAAAAGTAAAAAGAGCTAAAAGCGCCTTTAGGCTGTGCTTTTAGCTCTTCGTATCTCGTTACTAGTACCTCGTAACTGAGAAGGAAATTAACGTTTTAAGAAGTCGACCGCTTTGTCCGGGAAGTCGGTAAACACACCATCGACTTTTACTTGATTGTAAAAGACATCCAACATGCCATCAAAATTATCGGCATAAGCTGGGATTCTTCCTGGATCAGCACGGAACGTGTACGGGTGAACGTCTAAGCCAGCGTATTTTGCTGACTTCATCAATGGTTTAATAATGATGTTATCTTTGGTCGATGCATCGTCCACCAGCATAGGTTTCCATGGGCCAATACCATCAGCATAGCTAGCGACTTTTGCCATTCCGCCCTTCTCAAACATCCAGTCATAACTGTACGGCGTTGCTTTGTCACCTTGGTACGTCATGGTTTCATTCCAATCTGTATAAGCCATCAACTGAACGAGCTTAAGATCCATTTCCATCGCTGGCATAAGTTCATCATTGATGCGTTGAAGTTCATTGGCGTCGAAGCACTGCAAATACACTTTGTCGTCTTTCGATAAATACCCATATTGTTGCAAGGTCGCAAGCACAGCTTTAGAGATGTCTTTGCCTTCGTGACGATGGAACCAAGGTGCTTTAATCTCTGGATAGATACCCACGTCATAACCTAAGGTCTTATTTAAGCCTTGGATCAGCTCAATCTCTTCTGCAAAGGTAGCGACACGGAAATCAGACTGCCACATTGGGAAGCGTGCTGGGAACCCAGCCACTCGATTACCTTGGTCATCTAGGTTAAAGCCTTCAGTCACTTTTAATGATTTGATCTCGGCAAGCGTAAAATCAATCGCGTAATAGCGGCCATCTGCGCGAGCGCGTGTTGGAAAGCGATCCGCGACATCGGTGACGCGGTCTAGATAATGATCATGCAAAACCACTAATTGGTCGTCTTTGGTCATCACGACATCTTGTTCGATGTAGTCGGGTTTCATTGCGTAAGCGAGCGCTTTAGCCGGTAATGTATGCTCGGGTAAATAACCAGAAGCGCCGCGATGCGCAATCACTAAAGGATCTGCTAATGCATTTGCAGATAAGCTTAGTGCTAATAAGGTCAGAGACAGTGACGTTGTTTTCATTATTGTTTCCCTTGATAAAACAGAAGCAGGATATACCTGCCTCTGTTGTTATTTATAGATGTGATTCAGTAAATACACTACTGAGCTAGCGCTTCTCTCTCTCGTTCGAGATCTTTTTGTTTATGGTGCGCACGCTCACCTAAGAAGGCGTAAAGCAGACAGATGATTGAAGCCACACAAGCGCCGACCAAAATAATGAAGCCGCCATCCCAGCCGTAATGGTCAACCATAAAGCCGAGTATTGCGTTCGCAGCAACCGCGCCACCTAAGTAACCAAACAAACCTGTTAGACCAGCCGCTGTACCTGCAGCTTTCTTAGGTGCAAGTTCCAGTGCATACAAACCGATCAGCATTACAGGACCATAGATAAGGAAACCAATCGCAACCAGTGCCAACATATCAACCGTTGGGTTACCCGCAGGGTTCAGCCAATATACCAACACAGCGACTGTCACTAGAACCATGAACAAGATACCTGCAGGTGCTCGTCGACCTTTGAATAGCTTATCTGAAATCCAACCACACAATAAGGTGCCAGGGATACCTGCCCACTCATACAGGAAGTAAGCCCAAGATGATTTATCGACAGAGAAGTCTTTTGCTTCTTTTAAGTAAACCGGAGCCCAGTCGAGTACGCCATAACGGATAAGGTAAACAAACGCGTTAGCAATCGCGATTGACCACAACAGTTTGTTAGAGAAAACGTACTTAAAGAAGATCTCTTTCGCCGTCATTTCTTTCTCATGAGACGTATCGTAGTCGTCTGGGTAATCGTCTTTATGTTCTTCAATCGGTGGTAAGCCGCAAGATTGAGGTGTATCTCTTACAGTAAACCAAACAAAGACAGCAACGAGAGTGGCAAAAAATGCAGGAACATAAAAAGCGGTTCGCCAATCGTCGTTAAAAGCCCACAGCCCCAACAAGAACATTGGGCCAATCAAACCGCCACCCACGTTGTGAGCAACGTTCCATACTGACACTATCTCACCACGTTCTTTTCGTGACCACCAGTGGACCATGGTTCGTCCACAAGCTGGCCAACCCATACCTTGGAACCAACCATTCAAGAACAGCAGGATAAACATCGCAGTGATGCTGCCTGTTGCCCAAGGCATAAAGCCAAAGCAGAACATCACCAGTGCCGACATTAACAAGCCACCGCTGAGGAAGTAACGAGGGTTAGAACGGTCAGAAACACTGCCCATTAAGAACTTAGATAAGCCGTAAGCGATAGATACCGCCGCTAATGCAACCCCTAGTTCTCCACGGCTAAAACCTTGTTCAATGAGATAAGGCATCGCCAAACTAAAGTTTTTACGGACTAAGTAGTACCCCGCATAGCCAACGAAGATGCCAAGAAACAGCTGCCATCGTAGTCGTGTGTAGGTGCTATCGATCTTATCTGATGACAAGCGATCGATATGCGCCATAGGTTTGAATATTCCAAACATAGGAACCTCATAATTATTGGGCGAAGGAAGAATTTAAATGCTCGAACGAAAAAATTTAGCGCTCATTCGAAATCAAGGGAATTGTATGTGCTTCAGGATTAATTTCTGTGATAGAGGTAGTTATTAACAAAAAATAACTTTAAATACAGCATATTAGTTTCATTTAATTAGACTGCGCTTCATATTTTTGTTTGTATCTGTTTAATTAAACATCAGAACTTTCGAGTACGAATAAATCCAAAAAGAGCGAGCGAACATAAATCAACCAACAACAACTTTGTTATTACTGCGAATGCATAGTGAATAACAACAATTTTGGTTGAATCTGTGGAGTTATGAAGGTGGTTTGGGCTATTGGTTAAAGAAGTTCGCTAAAATCAATGCAAACAAAAAGGGTCTAGATTTCTCTAGACCCTTTTAGGTAATAACGCTTGGTGGCTTGATGTTGGCTAATTAAGCAAACATTAGCTAATTACTCGAAGTATTAGCTAGCCACACGACGTGACTATGCGTCGATGTAAAAAGCTTCTACAGTGCCTTTTAGAGTAATAAGCATTGGCTGACCAAAACGATCTAGCGCTTTTGGAGAAGGGATCTTAACCCAACCTTCGCTGATGCAGTATTCTTCAACATCAGTACGCTCTTTACCATTTAGACGAATGCCGATTGGGTATTCGAAACACTCAGCAACGTGGTGTGGGCTGCGTGGGTTGCCTGCAAGATGATCTGGTAAAGCTGGTCTTGAATTAGTATCGCTCATGTTCATTACCTGTATGTACGTAAATAAAAAAAGTGCGTCATTCTAGTCAATATAGGCTTTGTGCTCAACAACTGCTGCAATAAATCGTCTTGATCGTTTTAATCAACAGCTAGTTGTTTGATTTAAAGGCGATATCGGCATGAGTTTCAACGAAAATTTAACAGGTTTATGCATTATGGATGAAAGGGAGAAATTCATTACTCGAACGGCAGATAAACTAATATCAGGCTTTTATTCCGAGCTTATCGATTAAGCTCAATACTCATCACTTTATGGTTCGGTTCTGATTCGATATTTACGATTGACCAACCTAGCCCTTGGTAGAGACCCATGATATTGGTGTACGCGTAGAGTTGAGTTTGCACTGCAGAAGAAACCTGTCTGACACCACGATTAATCAGTTCACTGGCAATGCCTTGACCGCGCCATTGAGGGTCGACAAACACAGCGTTGATCCACACTACATCACGAACTTGGTGAGGTTCTTGAAAATAGGAATACGCCAAGCCACCAATGACCACATTATCGCGAAGTACTGTTATTACTGGAGGGAGTTGTACGTTTTCTTTATATGTATCTTTAAACTTGAAATCAGACCATTCACTTTGAAATAAGCCCTCTAACTCATGCCAATAAGGTGAGTTTTCATCGCAATTTCTAAAGATTACTTTCTGCATTTTTCCGTCCTTTTAAAGAGAGTAATTCGGCTATCCTAGCCTTGTTTAATCTAAGTGTAGGTAAAGCTACTCTTCTTCGTCGTAATCGTCTGCTGGGTCTTGATTAATTTCTTCGCCGCATCCTAGGCATTCACCTTGCAGATCCGTAGGCATCACAATAATCAAACCACAATGAGGGCAAAGATCGCCTTGTTGAAACATCCTGTATTCCTTCTACTTCATGGTTATTGATTGGGATGGCTATTGCTTAGGATATTTTTGCTTACTCGCTTCTAGCCAGTCGTGAATTACTTGGCGAGCGGATTCCGACGGAGGTGCATTTCGTTTTCCGCAGATTTGGTCTATTTCAAAAGGAAATGCTTTGCTCGGGACGCGGCGTAAACCTATGGTTAAACGCTGAGGCTTGAGCATGCGGAACACCACATAACGATCGCTCATGATTCGGTTGTGATACACGCCAATACAGTGCTTCTGCTCGATGCCTTCGTGTTCAAGGTCGTAATAATCCGTGAGCGGATGAATGTTGTCATTGCCAAGTAAAGGAACGGGATAAGGGATGTCTTTATCCATTGGGCAGTTACCCTCCAAGCGTCGTAATTGGCGTTGCTCCGTCCAGCGGTCATGCAGTTGCTCAAACATCGCAAAAGAGTTCTGACTGGTAATCGCACGCAGTGGATCATCCATCTCCAAATCTTGCCCTAACAATATCGCATCTTGGAACATCGCCATCTTCGACGGTGCATTAAGTCTACCCTCTTCCACCATTGCAATCCCTAGCCTGCTACCAGTTAGAAATGGATGAACTTGGTCCAAACGCAGGGCTGTGTATCCAACTTTTGAGTAATGCTTAAACTTAAGAACTCGTCTTTGCAGTGGCTCGAGAATGCGAACAATGTGGTCGAGTTCATCACCAACATTGTAATGAAGCTCTAGCTTGTCGATGAATTTGAGTGTCGCCTTGCTGCCGTCTAAGCCCAACTTGGTAAGGATCTTCTTCTGCCCTAAGCGACTTAGTGCCAGTGCTTTCTTGTTGTCGACACTGTATTTCATGCAGATCAAAGCCAAAATAACAGGCCTTAATTCAAGCAATTGCGCGGCTTCATAAGTATTCGCAGCAAGCCACAACATCTGGTATTGGTATTCTGGAAAGTCGTCGGTGATTTCACGATAACGCGCAGGTAATGAATTTAGCCAACGACCATTCACGTCAAACTGTTCAACAAGGTTGAGGCTCAGCCCAATGCCTCCATCAAGCGGTCGTCTACCATCTTCAAACACATGAAAGCCGACGAGCTTTTGAGACCAGTCTCGGATCTCAATATCGTAGTCGAAACCTAATGTTCGAGTGGGAATGGTTAGTAGTGCTGTCATTGATGCCTCTTCGTTATTGGCGCATTGAACTATCAAGCCTATCTAACAGCATAAGCTAGCGCTTCAACCACTATATCAACCTTTTGTAAATTTCTTATCAATCAAAGCGATATAAATACGATAGTGCTTAGAAGAACATTGAATGATGATTTTACGGAATATGAGATCTCTTCGATATCATTTGCGTCAACAGAAACTATGCTTGTTACATAACTCACAACAAGAGGCTTTAATTATGGATTACCGACATATTCTGGTCGCACTTGAACTGTCTGACGACACCAAGATTCTCATTGATAGAGCGACCTTCTTCGCTGATAAACTGGAGGCTGGCATTTCATTTGTTTATATCGATGGTACGCATGGAGAAATTTATCCAGAGCTCGTTGATATTCAGGGAAATGACGGTGATTTACCCATCAATGAAGATGCCGTTAAGCATTTGAAAGAGTTTGAAGCCTACGCCAAGCACCCAATCAAGCACATTTTCGTGGGAACGGGTGATTTGAACGATAAGCTCAAAAATGCCATCGAAGCCAACGGCGTTGACCTATTGCTATGCGGCCATCACCATGATTTTTGGCATAAGCTCATCTCCCATTCTAAACAGATCATCGATACTTCCCCTATCGATATTCTCGTTGTTCCAATGGAATAGAAGCTCCAGTTCGACACTCAAAAATAACCGGCATTGCCAACCTCTATCGGTATTATTGGTTGGCTTGATATCCTCTTCAACACACTCATCCTGATCGAAATCTCCTATTTCCCACTTAGAGTAGTCATTTGTGATCTTGTCAGCCTATCAACTCGTAAGCGTCTAATAATTAACAAATCACGTCATTTCGATTTGAATCAACGTACTGAAATGTACGACCCAGACCATGCCTTCATCAATCAATGGACAGGCGGTAACGCAGTCACAACAAGCCTCACAAACCAGGACGCATTATGAAATTTAAAACGGTACGACTTGTATTAGGTGACCAACTCAACATTGAGCATTCATGGTTTAGACAGGTTAACGATGACGTTATTTACATCATTGCTGAGCTAAAACAAGAAACAGATTATGTTGCCTCTCACGTTCAAAAAGTGGCCGCGTTTTTCTGTGCGATGGGTTACTTCGCTAACGAACTCAAAGAACAAGGTCATCAAGTACTCCACCTTACTCTTGACGACACAACGCAATTTGAAAACCTAGACACACTTTTAAAGCACTATGTACACGAATTCGGCGCAGAGAAATTCGAATATCAAAGGCCAGATGAATATCGCCTCTTAGAGCAGATGAACAAGCTCAAGCTGACCAATGCGACCAAAGGTTGTTGTGATACAGAACACTTCCTCTTTCCATTCGAGGAGATAGAACAACAGTTTCCAAAAGACAAACACATCATGATGGAACACTTCTATCGCCGAATGAGAAAACGTTTCGACATTTTGCTAGAAGACGGAAAGCCCGTTGGCGGAAAATGGAATTACGACGCGAACAATCGAAATAAGCTCAAGAAACAAGACATCGAAAACCTACCTCAGCCGCTGATGTTTACCAATGATATAACCGACATTTTGCAACGTATCGAACGTCACCAAGTACAAACCATTGGTCAAGTCGGTAACCAGTTACTATGGCCGGTGAACCGCGCACAAAGCTTGTCTCTACTCGCTCATTTCTGCCAAGTCTGCTTGCCGTTATTTGGGCAGTTTCAAGATGCGATGACGACAGAGCACGACTCTAAATGGAGCTTGTATCATAGCCGTATATCGTTCTCGCTGAACAGTAAACTGCTGAGCCCTAAAGAAGTGATTGATGCAGCACTGTCGGCCTACCAAGCATCCTGTCTTCGAGACAGCTCACCAGATAAGCCAAGCATCGATATTGCACAGGTCGAAGGATTTGTACGCCAAATACTGGGGTGGCGAGAGTACATACGCGCCGTCTATTGGGCAAACATACCTGCTTACGCCAACAAAAACCATTACTCAGCACATAATAACCTGCCCCATTACTTTTGGGACGGACAAACCAAGATGAACTGCATGAAGCATGCGATTGACCAGTCTCTTGAGTTTGCTTACGCGCACCACATCCAAAGGTTAATGATCACTGGCAACTTCTGTTTAATCACGGGTATAGACCCTGACCAAGTCGATAGTTGGTACCTCGGTATTTACGTCGATGCGATTGAGTGGGTCGAAATGCCAAATACGCGAGGTATGGCACTGTTTGCTGATGGCGGGATCGTCGGAACCAAACCATACTCTGCCAGCGGTTCTTACATCAACCGTATGAGTGACTACTGCAAAGGTTGTCACTACAAGATAAAAGAACGCAGCGGAGAGCAATCATGCCCTTTCAATAGCTTGTACTGGCGCTTTATGAACCAGCACCGCGATGCGTTAAACCGTAACCCACGCATGGGCATGTTATATCGCTCTTGGGACAATATGGATGAACAAGACCAACAAGCGATACTCGAGACCGCAGAACAACGAATCACAAACTTGGAGAATTTATAATGGTTGAGCAACTCAGATTACACATACTAGTTGTCGGTGGGAGTGGCGGTATTGGTTTCGCTGTGGTTAAACACCTATTATCTGAGCTGTCTCGGTTTGATTTTCTCGATGTCCATGTCGACGCGACTTACCACTCTCAACAGCCAGAACTAGAAAACAGTCGTTTGAACTGGCACAAAGTCGACGCCACCGACGAGGCTGATATCAAGCGCTTGAGTTCTGAGTTTGAACAACTTGATTGGTTGATCAACTGCGTGGGTATGCTCCACACTCCAGATCTTGGACCGGAGAAAAACTTGTCGTCCATCGACCCTGAGTTTTTCCTGAAAAACATTTCGGTGAATACCCTACCCAGCTTATTACTGGCAAAGCACTTCACACCGGTTCTTAGAACGAGCGACAATCCAAAGTTTGCTGTAGTTTCCGCAAAGGTAGGTAGCATTTCAGACAACCGATTAGGAGGTTGGTATAGCTATCGGTCATCGAAAGCGGCACTCAACATGTTCATCAAAACCATGTCGATTGAATGGCAACGCACCATAAAGAAAGGCACCGTGTTGGCTCTGCACCCGGGCACGACAGACACAGCTCTGTCGAAGCCTTTTCAGACCAATGTCCCTGAAGGTAAGTTGTTTGAGTCGAGCTATGTCGCCCATCAATTGGTGGACATCATTCGCACTGCTATACCGGATAACAGTGGGCACTTCTACGCTTACGATGGTGAGCAGTTAAGTTGGTAATTAATACCAGTGGCCGTCTTCCATGAGTGCTAAAAAAGAAAACCCAACAGAGTTGAGGCTCCATTGGGTTATTTTTTGAAAGAACGTCTTAGTTTTTTAAGGCGTTATGACTGACATTTAACGAAAGATCAAAAACGATGATCACGACTACTCAGCCCAATTGAACTTGCTGTCGTCCACACCTTCTTTTTCTTCTTTAACACGCTCGCGTCGGTGTTGTTCTTCAATTCGCGCAGCGTCTATCTCTTGCATAATAGCTTCGATATCAGCCAAATCGTCAGTTTCCGTAAACTCGCCCGTCAGTTTGCTGTCTGGCTTTAAGTCGCCTTTCTCGTACAGCGCCCACATTTCCTTGGCATACTCGGTTTTTGCCAGTTCAGGAGCAAACTGAGCGTAATAATCACGGATGTTATTGATGTCACGAGCCAACATCCACTCAGCGTTGTTATTAGCCGAAGCGTCGACAGCTTGTGGTAGATCGATAATCACCGGGCCGTATTCATCAACCAATACGTTAAACTCAGACAAGTCACCATGGATCAAACCAACGCAAAGCATTTTAACCACGTAAGTCATCATCACCGCATGATCTTCAATCGCTTGTTCTGGCGGCATTACAACATCGTTCAATCTTGGAGCAACATAACCGTCATCATCAGTGACTAGCTCCATAAGCAGCACGCCATCAAAACAGCCATAAGGCACAGGCACACGTACGCCCGCTTCTGCCAGTTTATACAAGGCATCCACTTCAGCGCTTTGCCACACTTTTTCTTGCTGTTCTCGACCAAAACCAGAGCCTTTTTCCATCGCTCTGGCACGGCGACTATTACGTACTTTTCGGCCTTCACGATACGCCGTTGCTTTTTTAAAGCTGCGCTGGCTTATTTCCTTATATACCTTGGCACAACGGATCGTATCGCCGCAGCGTACTATGTACACTGATGCTTCTTTGCCACTCATTAATTGGCTTGTCACCTCGTCGACTAAACCATCGTCAACTAAGGGCTGTATTCTTTTAGGTATCTTCATGCCGCCTTTATACATTAGTTGTCTTACAGATAGAAATATTAACTTAAGAAATGAATGACGAAACTATTAACGTGTTCTAAAAACGAACAGAAATTACGCCAAAGTTGTCTTATGACGACGGCAACGTTCAGAACAGTAAATCACGTCATCCCAACAACGTTGCCACTTTTTACGCCATGAGAAAGACTTTTGGCAAATAGGACATGTCTTAGTTGGTAAATGGGGCTTCTTGTGCATGGCCGTTTCCTTTTTGATGAGTCCACTTCCTGCGTTTGCCAGAGAATCCTTATTACGCTCGATTCTCGTTTCAGGGAATGACGAAGGTAAGACGACCAAGCCCAGATTCCCTATTACGCTCGTGCCTCGCTTTAGGGAATGACGGCTGCCTTTTATTCGATCCTGACATTAAGGGATGACGGCGAAGTGATTAATGACAACTTCCGACTCCGTCATCCTCGAGAAGGAGGAACGACTGAGTCGGGGATCTGCTTCATCTAGCTCGATTTCTATTTCTATTTCTATTTCTATTTCTGCACTGATGAATAATATGACAAGAAGCTAAGCGACAACCTTGTACTGCTTTTCCATCTCACTCACACCTAAGCCAGAGTGTTTTGTTACTTTAAGCTGAACTGGAACGCGCTCTTTCAATGCTTCGACGTGACTAATGACGCCAATCATCTTGCCTGACGCGTTCAAGTTATCGAGCGCGTTTAGGGCAATGTCCAATGTGTCACTATCGAGCGTGCCGAAACCTTCATCTAAGAACAGAGAATCAATACTGGTTTTGTAGCTCACAAGATCAGAAAGCGCTAATGCCAACGCCAAGCTCACCAAGAAGCTTTCGCCACCTGATAACGTCTTGGTATCACGCATCACATCGCCCTGCCATGTGTCGAGCACTTGCAGTTCTAAACCATCGTCGGCTTTGCGTTTAAGCTCGTAACGACCATGCAAACGCTGTAGCTGCTTGTTCGCAAGGTACACCAAGTTTTCCAACGTTAAACCTTGGGCAAACTTACGGAATTTATCGCCGTTCTTAGAGCCGATAAGTGAGTTCAGACGTGAAATATCATCAAACTCGACTTGTTGCTCGTCGATCTGCTTAAACAGATCTTGCTGATTGCTGCGGTTCTGGCTATCCGTTTCAAGATTGGCAGAAATTGCGCCGATCTTGGTTGCATGGCTTTGTTGTGCGTTTTGACACTCAGTCGTCGCTTCTTCAACTTGCTGTTGGTTTTGCTCTTGCCATGCTTTCGCATTTTCGTGATTTAGTAGCTCCACTTTCGTCGTTTTGGCGGTGTTCAACCTTGCTTGCGCACTGACAATCGATTCGTCTAAAGACTTCTTCAGGCTTTGAAGTTGAGTTCTAACCTCTTCATCCAACAACGCCGCTTCAAAATTCACCTCATCTTCGAATGGGCTAGCTTTCAGTGCATCTAACCAAGCATTCAACGCTTGTGTGTGACTGAACTGCTTGCTGACTAGCTCGTCCGAGAAACCAGTGTGTTTGGTTTGCTCGGTTCGATGTTCAAGTTCGCTGCGGTTAAGCACTAACTGCGCGGCATCAAATGCATTTACTGCTTCAGTGACTCTTTGCTTCATCGCATTGCTGGTGGCTTGAATGTCTTTGTCACCAAACAACTCTGTTCTTTCAGCCGTTACACGAGTGAGTTCTGACACTAAAGACTCACTCTCTTGCGTCAGTGTCGCGAGCTCTTTCTCAACACTGCTTAGCTTGTCGTCTAACGTTTTCAATTCGGCATTTTGAGTAATCAGTTGCTTCTCAATATCGGCCTGTTGCTGTTTGGTTTGCTGCCATGTGCTTGATGCTTGCGATTTCGCAGTAAACCAATCATCGATATGCTCAAGTTCAGGTGCTTCGATAGAAGTTTGAACAATGCTCTCTTTCAAAGCGTTCCATTGCTGGCCTTTCGCTTGAGCTATTTGAGTCACTTGCTCGTTTGCGACTTGGTTTTGCTTATTCAAATCAGCTAAGCGTTGCTCGGCCAACTCGAGATTAGACTGCGCCTTGTCAGCCATAACACTTACAGACAGGCGTTGTTTCTCAGCTTCAGCGTAATGCGCTTTAGCATCACCCAACGCTTTGAGTTGCTGCGCGCTCTGACTTAGTTGAAGTTCACACTGCTGAGCAAAGGTCGCGACTGTAGCTTCATTGCCTAAATCGTTAATCGTTAGCAGTGCCAGTTCAGGAGCCGTGCCAACGAAATCCGATAAGCTCTGTTGAAGCTTGCCGACAACGCCTTGCCAATTCAGCTGAGCTTGTTGAATATCCGCTTGCGCACGTTGAATGTCATCGTTAAGCGCCACAATCACAAGGGTAAGAGAATCTAACTGCTGACGATGCTCTTGGCCTTCTTTTTTGATAGCCGCTAGCTCTAGGTTTTCCCTATCTTTTTGAGCAACCAAATTTGCAATATCTTGCGACTGCTCAATCGAATGGTCTGTTGAACCACACAGTGGGCACTCAGATCCAGATTCCAGAGCTGCACGGTATTTTGCTAATTCGCCCTCTTGATCAATCAAACGCGTTAATCGCTCAAGCGAAGTCTCTTTCTCTTTATATCGCTCCACCAGCACTTCACGTTCTTTCGAAAGCTTGTCGACCAACTGAATGTTAGTTTGATGTGCCTGTGTTTTTGCATGCAGCTGTTGCTGGGCATTTAGGAAACCACGGTTGATCTCAAGTAATGAGTGCGTATTGCGATTCCAGTACTCCAACAGATCTTTTTGCGCATTCAATACTTGTTCGCTGATGTTGCCTTGCAATGCTTCCCACTGTTGCTTTGCACTACTCTCTAGCACAACCAATTCACTTAAAGTTTTGTCTTGCGTTGCTTTAGCTTCTTGCGCAGATTTGATGATCGTTTGCTGTGCATCAACCGCACACAAAGCTTGCTTCGCTGAGTTTAGTTGTTCTGCATGTTGACGCTCTAAAGTACGAACTTGCTCAACTTTGGCTTGCCATTGACCTAGGTATTTTTCCAGATGTTGGTCAGCTTGATGTGTATTTAAATACTCAGTGCTGAGTTGATCTTGTTGCTTCAGTGCATCTGTTTTTTGGACTAAAACGACTTGTTGATTACGCTGCTGCGTATGTTGCTCGTTTAGCGTATTTGCTGCATTAACGGCCGCAGTTTGCTTATCTTTGAGTACGGCAATTTGGTTATCTAGCGGACGGACAAGATCGATGATCTTCTCTTGTTCTTGTTGCTCGGTTTTAACCTGTTCGACAATTGCACTGCTTTGAGTCAGTTTAGTTTGCGCGTCTTTCTTCTCTGCATCACGAACAGCAAGTAACTTGGTGCTGTTATCTAAGTGAGCTTGAGTGGTGTTCACCTCTTGTTCGCAACGCTTTAAATCTTTGTGCATTGGGCGCAGCTTTTCAGCTGGTGCACTGTTTGCCAAACGCTCTAGTGCAGGTTGGTTTCGGTCTAGTTCATCTTGAGCTGTTTTAAGATCGTGATCACTGGCCGCAATAGTTTGCTCAGCTTTGGTCACGTCTTTCCACCAGCTTAGATGCGCTTGCCACTCTTTTAATTGCTCGGCTAAACGCTTCTGCTCGGCTTCTAGCGTTTCACGCTCTGCGGTCAGCGCTTGGATTTGCTCTTCAGACAGTAAGCTCACACCTTCTGCTTTCGCTTTAAGGTGATTAAGCGACTCTTCACTCGACTTGAAATGATCGTAGATGCGCTCAGAGATCAGGCTATAGACTTCTGTGCCCGTCAGCTCTTCAAGTAGCTCGGCACGGTCGTTTGCATTGGCATTTAAGAACGCTGCAAATTCACCCTGAGACAACATGATGGATTTAGTGAAGCGTGAGAAATCGAGCCCTGTAACCTGCTCCACCAGCTTGGTCTTCTTGGTCAACATGGTCTCTAAGACTTTGTCGGTGTCCGCATCGGCAAACTCGCACGTTGGCGTTTGCAATGCGCCATCGTGTTTTCCACGCGCTCGCTTTTGGTGGAAATTAGATCGGTACGTTTTACCTTGAACTTCAAATTCCAGTTCAGCAAAACACTCGCCCGTACCACGAGTCATTAATTCATTATTACCTTTAGCAATGCTTTTCAAACGCGGTGTGCGATGGAAAAGTGCCAAGCAAATCGCATCAAGAATGGTGGTTTTACCCGCCCCAGTTGGACCAGTAATTGCGAACAGACCGTTTTCTGCAAACGGCGATTGGGTAAAATCGAGCTTCCAGCGCCCTTTCAAAGAGTTCAGGTTTTCAAATTCTAGGCTTAAAATCTTCATACGATTACTCTTCTACTTTATTGGGCGCTTGAGCGCTTTCAGACACTTCGACCATCACTTGTTTGAACTTCACCGTCATGCGCTCTAAACGCGCTTTTTCAGAATCGGTTTCAAACTCTTCTAAGGCAATACGCTTCGTAAACACGTCCATCGGGCTCAGTTCAGATAAGGTCTCTGCCGACTCTTGCTCTAATGCTTGATTACGACGCTCTCTTGCTCGGCGCAGTTGAAGTACTTCCACATTCAATCCTTCGGTCAGTGCGCGCATACGTTCTTGTAGATCCGACAAGTAATCTTGCGCTTGCACTTCTATCGATAACCATACGCTTTGGTCGCTATCTAAACCTATGTATTGGTTAAGCTGAGATTCGATCTCGCTCAAGTCGCCTTTGATTTCAGCTAGAGGTTGGAATGTGGGAACAGGCAGTTGAGAAATGGTGCGCTCACCTTCAACAAACTCAACCACACACACTTGTTTTTGAGACTTAAGTTCATCAAAACTTAGTGGGATTGGAGAGCCTGAATAACGAATGTATTCACGCTTTGCCACCACTTGTGGACGGTGGATATGACCAAGTGCAATATAGTCTGCGTCTGGGAAGCCATCAGCGGCAAAACCATCAAGGTTGCCGACATAGATGTCGCGTACCGAATCCGATTGTTGAACACCCATCGCCGTTAAATGACCCGTAGCGATAATCGGCATGTGCTCGCTGTTTTCAAACTCCGCACGTTTTTCTACAGCGGCATCATAAACACTTTGGTAGTGCTGTTTGATTGCATCTCCGAGTTGCTTCTGACGCTCAACGCCTGTGACGCCCGCCTGGCTGGTCAACACATCGCGAGGGCGAATAAAAGGAATAGCACAAACCAGCGCTTCTACATCGCCGTTCTTGCCTTTTAGTTCGACAACCTGAGTCGCATGATCTTCATTGGTATTAGGAATCACGTCTGCGCCCATGTATTTGAGCAGCTGTTGTGTCTCTTTTAGCACAGACACCGAATCGTGATTTCCACCTAACAACACCAGTTGACAGTCGATCTTGTTCGAGTCGACCACGAACTTGTTATACATCTCACGAGCGTAACTCGGCGGTGTGCTGGTATCGAAAATATCGCCAGCAACAATGATCGCGTCGATGTCGTGCTCTGTAACTTGCTCAAGTAACCATTGTAAGAACCGTTCATGTTCATTCTTACGGCTTTTATTGTAGAAGTTTTGGCCAAGGTGCCAATCGGACGTGTGAAGAATCTTCATTGCTGCTCACTGGAAGTCTGTAATACCTTTAATCTACCAAAATAGTCGAGATAATTCCCTTTTATAAGCTTGTGAAAACCAACTAATTTCAGGCTTTGGACCAACTCCGCCCATAGCGTGACCAATCGTTATTTTTGACATAAAAAAACCGCTCAACGTTAGAGCGGTTATAGGTGTCCATGACATTAGCTGTAAGTTATTTCACAGAGGTCATTAAAAATTGTATGAAGCACCCAGTGTTACTGTGCTAAATGCGACATCTTTGCTGCTTAGACGAACTTTATTGCCATTGATATAAGCGTAGTTTTCTATGTTCACAGCATCTGCTTGCGAGATCAGGCGAAGTGTTAAGTTCTCCACTGGGTTGTATTCCACACCAACACCAAAATGGAAACCAGCACCAGAATCGTCACCGTAAAAAGCACTGTTGCTAGAGTTCAAATCTACGTAGCTCAGACCTGCGGTTACAAACGGACGAATTGAATTATCAAATGTGTAACCTACGTTTGCTGCAACAGAAAGAGAAGTTGGTGAAAGCAGCTTAGTACCAAACTTTTCGTAGTCAGCGTAATCCTTGTAACCAAGTTCAATACCAACAATGCGGTTAAATTGGTAACCACCGTAAAGGCTGTACCCCATGCTTTCAGCATCTAAATCGCCGCCGCCATCAGTGTCTGAATCTTGATACACACCAAGGCCGGCGCCAATGTATGGACCGCCCTCGATACCAGCAGCAAATGTAGGAAGTGAAACTAAGCCAACTAGGCCCAATAGAAATGATGATTTAAGCATGAAAATACCCTTTTTTTGTCTGTCCTACAGCAACGTTGACCAACAGCCAATAGTTTCCGACACTATTCCGCCTGTTGCGTTACTGTTTAAAATAAATTAAATAACCAGCTCCTAATGAATAATAAAACACTGTTCATTTACGGAGCGAATGAGAAAGTACCACAAGATTTTTAGGTCATCAAACGAAAAATCATAGATATTTAGTTAAGTCTTATTTATGAGATAGATGTATTTCCTGAGAAGTAACGAGTACTAAAATACGTATAAACCTGATAGTAAACCTGAGCATTATCAATATTAAGTTCATTATAATCATGCCGTTACCGTACTAACTAAATTGTTACTCGTTCTCAAAAACAACCTGAATCTTCACGCCTAAACATAAAAGCCCATCCTACTCCTCTCTTTTTCCAATAAAAGATATAAAGAGAAGAATGAGTTTAATTTTGGGAGGGTATTTATTTAGAACAGCCTGCTATTAAAATATATTTCAATTTAATTCATATTATTAACGAGCTTCAGCGAGACTAGCCAAATAGTTATTCGTTAAATAAAAGCCGCTGAACTTCTCAATAAAGTCCGCAGGAACGGTTTTATCGGTCAAGCCAGATTCAATCAGCGCCACTTGCCACTTCTGTACTTTCGGGAAGCCTTCAAGCATATCAAAACCAGAGCCCTCTTTAATTACTGACGCTCGGTGCAACAGTGGTAGCCAAGCGATGTCGACGTTAGAGATGTAATCGCCTTTGAAGAAGTCGCTGTCACCCAGCTTGTTCTCGGCCTTTTGGAAGGATTTTTGAAGATTCGCTAAACGTGTCTCAAAGGTTTCTTTGTCTTTACTGCCCATCGTTCCACATTGCGGCATGTAATGTTTGCTTGCCTGATAAGACCAAGCGCGATCTAGTGCTTTTTGCTCTGCAGACACCTCTTCTATCGGCGAATATTTATCGTCTAAGTATTCAACAATTGCATCTGACTCAAACAGAACTGTGTCATTTTCTGTAATCAATACTGGCACTTGTCCGTTTGGCGAAATATCTAGGAACCATTGAGGTTTATTATTTAGCTCAATGTATTCAATTTCAAATGGGACATTTTTCATTACTAAAGCACCCATTACACGTTGAACAAATGGGCAGTTTTTAAAGCTAACAAGTTTAATCATGGTTGACTCCGAATTAGGTCATTAATTTGTATTTGTACCCCTAAGACGAACGCCAAAACCGAAAGACGAAAAATAATTCTATTTTTTTGGAAATAATTAAATGCGGAGATAATTAAAGGCAGTCACTTTAAGTCGTCACTTTCGGTAGGAACTTTAGATAATATGTTTGAATGCCTAATTACGAGCGGCTAAACGATCAAAGATATTGCAATAGACGCCATGATCATGCCTACGACAAATTCCAACACCTTCCACGCTCTCGGGTTCTTAAACATTGGAGCCAAGAAGCGTGCGCCATATCCAAGTGAAAAGAAGAACACAAACGACGCCGATACTGCACCAGCGCCAAACAACATTTGATTAGGTTGATATTGCGTTGAGATAGAACCCAGCAATACCACAGTATCCAAATACACATGCGGATTAAGCCAAGTAAACGCCAAACACATCGCAATCGCTTTGGTTAACGAGTCTTTGGTTTCAGCAGTGGCTTCTAAGGCGTGTGTTTCAGTAAATGCTGAACGGAAGCTTAAGAATGAGTAGACACCCAAAAAGATAGCGCCGCCATAACGAGCGAGCTGCTCAATTTGTGGGAACTGTTTAACGATTGCGCCAAAGCCTGTAACGCCGAAGCTAATTAGTAAGGCATCAGAAATGGCACATACAGCACAAACTGCCAATACGTGTTGATTCTTAAGCCCTTGCTTTAAAACAAACGCATTTTGAGAGCCAATCGCAAGAATCAGCGAAAGGCCAAGGGAGAAACCTGCAAAGTAAGTCGACATCTAAGGCTAGTCTCTTAACGCAACTCAATACTCATAAACTGGCTGTGCGGGTCTAACACATAATCAGCAAAGGGTTCACAGTATCCGAAGCCAAACTTTTCATACAGGTTACGCGCAGCCTTAAAGTAGTCTTCTGAGCCGGTCTCTAAACTGATTGTTTGATACTGGCGGGCGGTTGCTGTATCCAATACGTGCTGTAAAAGTTGGCTCGCAACACCTGACTTTCGAGCAAACTGTGAGGTTCTCATCGATTTGAGTTCAGCGTGTTGGGTATTTAGCTCTTTAATGGCAACACACCCAAGTAGTTGGCTGTCTTTCCAAGCACTGAAAAAAGTAATCTCTGGTGACTTGAGCCCATCTAGATCCAGTGCATGAACGCTTTCGGCTGGCGAAGTGGCGTACATATCAGCGAGGTGCTCTTCAAGTAATTCAATGACTTCCCCACCCGACAAGTCATCCACCTTAATTTCTATTGAAGCACTGCTTTCCAATGCTGTTCTATTTTCCATTGAACCCTGTGCATTTATTGCTGATGTCATTGTTTCAACTCTCCTTGTTTAGTTCGCTTATTTAGCTTGAGTGATTTGGTTTTTATCAACAGCCCACTTTCCTGAATTGTTTCCTTTTCAAGAACTCGGTTTGAATCAGTAAAATTACTGATTAATCATAAAATTATAAATGTCACACTGGGTTTACCTAGATACCATATTTTTCCTATCTCGTCTCGTGATAAAAGCGTTCCGCAAAGCCCGTATGGTCGCTGCATTGAGGGAGCAACACCTGTTTTAGTTAACGAATAAGTAGTCAGGGCAAAGTGAATAGCGATGACACGCGTACTGATGTTGTTGGCAGCTTAAACATCCCTTTAAACGGTCTCATTTAAAACGACCATAAGTTAGAAAATAAAACGCTTTCATTGATCGAATATTTGATTGCGATTTTCCAATTTCGGTATATGATGCGCCACCCTAATTTTTCAGCTTATGCTGCAGGCAAATATGTCCGCCAACGCACTCTATACCGACCTATCCGGTTACTATGATTTAATGTGTGTAGATATTGACTACCAAGCGCAAAGTAACTGCGTACGTAGACTCCATCAAATCTTTGGAAATGAAGGAAAAACACACCTCGACTTAGCTTGTGGCACTGGCCCACACGTTCGTCATTTTATTGATTTCGGTTACCAAAGCGGTGGCCTAGATCTTAACAAGCCGATGTTAGATATCGCAGAAGTTCGCTGCCCGGAAGCCAAGTTCTCAGTACAAAACATGAGTAACTTTGAGGTCACGGAACCACTCGATCTTATCACTTGCTTCCTGTATTCCATCCATTACAACGATGGCCTTGAGAAGCTTAAAGAGTGTATTGAAAGTGTGCATCGTGCGTTAAAGCCAGAAGGTATTTTCTGTTTTAACGTGGTTGATAAAGACAAGATCAGCAACGACCTGTTTGTTAGACACACAACAAACCAAGACAAAGACGATTTCACGTTCCGTTCTGGTTGGTATTACTCTGGTCAGGGTGATAAGCAAGCGCTAAAGCTTAGCATCGAAAAGACGACTGCTGGTGAAACTCAAGTGTGGAATGATGAACACCCAATGGTGGCATTCTCGTTTAAAGAGTTAATCGAGATATTGAAGCCCTACTTCGAGGTTAATATCTTCGAGCACGATTACGACAAGCTGATTCCTTGGGATACTCAGTCCGGTAATGCGCTGATCACATGTGTCAAAATCTAGATTAATAGATAAACGGCAAATTAAACCAAATCTATAGATCAAAAAAGAACCCACACTCGCCATTCTCCTTTTAGAGCATCAGCCAGTGTGGGTTCTTTTGTATCAAGCTATCAGTTACTGAACTCTAAATTAGAAGTCCGCTGTCATACCTACGTAGTAAGTACGTGGCTCTTCAACATAGCCCATGCTCTCTAGCTCTTGTGATACAGCTTCGTCAGTTAAGTTCGTGATACCTGCACGTAGTCGTACTGAAGCATTCACGTTGTAGACAGCACCTAGGTTCAGCGTTGTGTAAGCGTCTTGAGTTAGATCGCTTTCGATCTGACGTTCACCACGGTAACGCGCACTCACGAAAGTACTTAGATCGTAAGTTGGGCTCCAGTTCAGTTTAACTAAACCCGAATGCTTGTAACGCTCAAGTAATTCGTCACCAGTAGACTTATCTTCAGTGTCTAAGAATGTGTAATTACCAGACACACCCCATTCATCAGTAATTTGGAATTGGCCTGTAAGCTCAGCACCTTGAACTACAGCCTCTGATACGTTTGTATAAGTACGCTTACCATTCACATAGCCAGTTGAGCTTGAACTATCAGCGCAACCTTTACCCGATTCAAACACTCCGCCGTTCTCACAATAGGTTTCATCACGATCAATTAGGTCGTTGATTTCATTTCGGAATAAGGCACCTTCAACATTCCAACGAGGTTGGCTATAAATCGCAGCGATCTCATAGTTCAAGCTGGTTTCGGGCTTAAGATCTTCATTACCATGTAAATCACATACGCCTTTACAGCTATTAACTGTGTAGTTTGTCTGATTTTGAGTCAATGTTGGTGCTTTAAATGCTTTACCCACACCACCCTTGATGATCAGGTCATTCGTTGTTTGATGAACCAAGTACACACGTGGGCTGAACTCTTCACCGTACAGTTCATGCTTATCTAAACGACCACCAATGGTTGCCGTTAGTTGATCCGTCATTAACCATTGGTCTTGAACAAATAACGCACCTTGATAAGCTTCAGATGTACCATTGACTAAGTTTTCTTTGTTGGTTAATTCACTCAACTGGTAGTCCATACCAAACGTTACGGTGTGACTATCACCAAGATACGTGGTCGCCGAAGCTTCAACAATTTGAGTCAGCTCTTCGATGTCACTGCTATAGTTAGTATCTGAGTCCGCAGCATCATTATCTGTCACATTTTCACGTGAATAACGTACTTGCGTGTCACCCCAGCTCCAAAAACCACTATGTGTGATCGCTTGGCTCTGACGTACAACACGTGTGTCAGACTCAATCACAGATGATACGTTTTCCGCAGATGACTCACGTTCGTCGTCACTGTAACCAAAATCGAAATCAATGGTTTGGTTGTCTGTCGCATTCCATGTCAGGCTCGCGAGTAAGCTTAATGTCTCTCTTTCTTCTAACGCAGTAATGTCTGAACGATCGTAACCAGAGCTATGCGTACCAGAATAGGGTTGCCAAGCATCACGGCTAGTTTGGTTAACAGATAGGCGAGCAAACAACTCGTCTTCAATCAACGCACCAGATGTCGTGAAGCCCATCGAATACTCTTCCCCTCCATCACCATCAAGTGGAGATGAAGTGTCCATGCTCAGTGTAGAGCTCCAATCGTTTTCTGGAGCCTTAGTGATGATGTTGATTGTACCGCCCATACCATCTGAACCGTAAAGTGCAGACATTGGGCCACGGATTATTTCAACACGTTCGATCGAATCAGCAGGAATCGTTGATAGGTCAAAGTCGTTACCACGGATGATGGCACTTGCAGAGCTTAAACGACGACCGTTCACCATGATAAGAGTGTAATCTGAATCCATACCACGAATAGAGATCATCTGACGGCCAGCACGTGTGCTATCAAAATCAGACTCTACACTCGTTGATTCTGCAACGATGTCCGCCAAGGTAATATCAGGGCTGTCTTCAATGTCTTGCGCGGTGATAACCGACATTGAAGCTGGCGCTTGTTTTAGTGCCATCTCGGTACGAGTTGCCGTAACAACCATTTGCTCATCTGTTGCTTGCGCTTCTTCTTGCGCCAACACGTTAGCTGAAAGTGAGGTACAAATAACAGCGACTGCGATCGAAAGGGGTTTACGAACCAAAAGAGGTTTGCGAATCAAAAGAGATCTCTCAGACATGATATTCATTCTTATATGTGATTGGTAATGATAATGGTTTGCATTAAACAACCAACTACCACTCTTATCAACGAAAGTTTCATACCAAAAATCGATTCTCGTTATTCACCATTCAAATAATGAAAGAGATCTATATCCAACTTGATAGGTATTCGTAATTTTCATTCACCCTGCAGATGGATTATGTATAAAGCTCTTTGAATATATTGCGAACCCAGCGACACATCGGGTCGTTATGAAAGCGCTTATGCCAGTATAAGTAGACGTCTTCTGATGGGTGGCGCAACGCTTTAGGCACGCGTTTACAAACAAGATCTCTTTGCGTAGCGGCTTGTTGAGCAAAAGGTGTCGGTAAATGAAAGATGATGTCGGTTGCTTCTGCCATATCCGGCGCAACGTTAAAATTGGAAAGCTGAATTGGAATGGACAGCTGGCGCTGCTTATCAATCAAGCCAAGATCTTTAAATCGACTTTCGATCGAGAGCTTCTTATCCCCTTGCAGTGAGATTTGACCAAGTTGGCTATTCAACAAGTCATCAACCGTGATCTCTTTGTCCGCCAAAGGATGTTTTTTACTCATCAGCAAACGGTAATCGCGGCTAATCACGAACATTCGATACAAATTTTGCTCTGAACTTAACGGCTCGTGGGTCGACAACACAAAGTGCGCATCACCGGATAACAGAGGCTCAAAGTGTCGTTTAGGAATCGAGTCGATATCAACAGTCATGTTTGGCGCTTGTTGACGTATCTCCGCAACTACCTTGGGCAGCAAGTGCGCGACATTAGGCACTAAACCAAAGAAGCGAACCGTACTGTCACTGCTTTGCGGTTCGAATACATCGCCATGTACCAGCTTTTCTAAACGTGTCAGTACCGAATTGAGATCTTGCTTAATGGCTTCTGCTTTTGGCGTTAACTCATAGCCATAAGCCGCTCGCACCAATAGATCATCATTGAAAACGGTACGCAGTTTTTGCAGAGATCGGCTCACCGTAGGTTGGCTCATATCCAGCGCCAATGCCGTGTTGGAAACGTGCTTCTCTTCAAGAAGGTGTTTAAGAATAACGAGTAGATTGAGGTCGACTTGAGCAAGATTCATTATGCAAATATTAACAATATATAAAATTCAATGTGCGCATAGTGCTATTTCTTAACATGTAATACAATTGATAATCACTCCTATTTTGATCTAGAGCAATATGCAGAGCAGAGTTTAAGGTTAAGTGGGTTTTAAAGCTCTAAGTCAGAACTGTTTAAACATAAAAAAGAGAGGCACAATGGCCTCTCTTTGATCGTCTACTTTATATTGCTAGCGTTGAGCTATCAGACTACAGCTTTGTCCAAGCATCTTGCCAGTATTGGCTATCTGCTGGAGCGTAAGACGCGCTTGCACACCATGCCGTGTATGGCCAAGGCTTACATTCGTACAAGCCATTATCGCTGCCGACCACAATGTCACCCGCTGCGTAGTTTGTGCCCGCTTCATATGGAGGGTAATCACCTGGAGGAGGTGTTGTTCCGCCACCGTCTTTAACAGCGAACGAATCGTTTACCATCACCATTTCACCGTCAGATGCTTTACCGACTACTTCAAGTGCATATTGCCCTTCCGCTACATCGTATAAGTCGATGGTAATAGCACGGCTGTCCGTTACGTTAACCTTAGTTTGCTCAACCACAGTACCTGCACTGTTGATCACCATAGCGGTAACATCTAATGCTTCATTTGATGTCAGTGTCAGATCTAAACGCACGTTGCCGTTATCTGGCGCATATTGTGATTGAAGTCCTGAAACCGAAAGCTCTAAGTCATCGCCCGGATCTGGGTTACCACCACATGAAGAGTCTGAAACTTTTCTCCAAACGCCCCACTCACCTGTTGTTCCTGGCTCTTCGCCGCGAGTGTACCAACCTGCTCCCCACGTTGAACCGTCATGAGATACTTGGTCACCTTCAACATAAACGGTGTCGGCATCCCATGCAGCAGCACAGTTAGAACCATCAGTTACAGACACTTTACGGTCAACGGTTACGGTTTGGTTCGCGCTGTCTGTCACGCTATACACAAGTGTGTAGTTGCCGATTTCATTTACATCGACACTGCCAGTGTGTGTAATAGTGCTTGTCAGGTCGCCATCTTCAGCATCATTCGCCGTCACGCCTGCCATAGCATCAAATGCAGTACCCAACACAACTGTTGTGTCAGATACGCCATTAAATACTGGCTTCTGGCTGTAAACCTCTACCGTTCTCGCTTTAGTGGTTTCGTTGTTATCGCTGTCTTTCACTCGGTAAGTCAAAACGTAAGTGCCAATAACACTGGTTTCAACGTAACCTTCAACATCGATTGATGACGTTAGATCGCCGTCTTCTTTGTCTGTTGCCGTCACGCCATCCATAGGATCAAACGTTGTGCCGTGAAGAACACGCGTATTTTCGACACCTTTAAGAACGGGCTCGCCCTCGACTGGTGGTGGCGTTACCTGACCGTGTACAAACGGGCCGTAGTCTTTAATGAACTGCTCGTTGTATTGTTGGCCGTTTTTGTTGGTGCCCATGTCCCAGTTGATAGACCAAGTCATCACACCACGTAGCGGTTGACCTTGCGCCGTTAGGCTATCAAATGCGTCGTATAAATCTTGTGGCTCTTGTACAAAACCGGTTGCTGCAGCATCGATGCTTGAAGGAATACCAAACACGAGCTTGTCATGTGGGATCTTGTGGAAACCACGCGTTCCGTTGATAAGAGAATCAGAAATGTAGTAGATGAACTCTTCTTTTAACGCATCGTTGTTTTGAGCAATCCAACCCACGCCTTCAACCCAGATACCATCGCCACCTTGGTTGTAGAATTGTGGGTTAATCCAGTCGTAATAGCCTTCTAGATTATCGATATAAGGAACGTACTTACCGCCTGTCGTGAGATACGGGAACTCAGGCGCCATAGTAATAAGGAAGTTTTTACCTTCAGCACGGTAGTGGTCTTTTACCAACTTAAGAGCATCAGGAATCACGGTTTGATTGTTTGCTGCGGTTACGGCTGCTTGTTCAAGGTCGATATCTAGGCCATCGAAACCGTAACGCTCAGTTAGACGGATAATCTCATCAGCAAAGGCTCTTTCATCACCGGTTTCTAGCTCTACGTGTGCATCCGCACCACCTAAAGCCAACAGCACAGAGCGACCTTGCTTGTTGAGTTCCGAGATTTGGTCAATAAATTGTTCTTCTGAAAGCCCAATGGTTGGGTCCAGTTTAAAAGTTGGGATTCGACCATCAGCCACATCGTAGACCTTCATGAATGACACATTCACGATGTTGTACATTGGGTTCACTTCATCCAGCGTCACACATGGCGCATTACCACCTTGGTAGCCGCCACCGTCACACCAGTTATGCCAATAGCCAACCACCACGCCAGAGTCTGGATTCGTCATATCTGAACCATTCGCATAAACAGCGCCAGACATTGCCGCCATGCCGAGCGATACTGCTAATTGTAGAGCTTTACGTTTCAACATTAGTCCCACTTCCTTACTTAACAGCTGTGCCAATCACAACCGAACCAATTCATTGTAATCATGAATATTTATAGAGAAGTAATGGAATTTTTAGGAAAAGATGACCTTTGATTTAACTTGTGATTTTAAGTCACAGATTGAATATCAGAATCAATATGACTTTGACTTTTTATTCAAATTGAAATGCTAAAAACTGTTATTTTCGGTCGAATACATTGACCATGAAAATACTTAATCAATCTTAATTCACTAAGATAATTAACCAAAAATATAAAAAATCACCGATAGGAAAAAATAAACTTTAAATCGGCAAAAATCACCCCAAATACGCCGTAATTACTGACCTAAGACCAGATACCATTGCGAGTGATATCACTAAAACAGCCTGGATATAGCCATCATACATGTGCTAGCAATACACACGTA
This sequence comes from Vibrio sp. 10N.261.55.F4, assembly GCF_041470465.1. Lineage (NCBI taxonomy): Bacteria > Pseudomonadati > Pseudomonadota > Gammaproteobacteria > Vibrionales > Vibrionaceae > Vibrio > Vibrio sp. 10N.261.55.F4. Next base: position 57,790 of record NZ_JBFRMM010000002.1, read on the forward strand.
TAACGGAATATAGGAGCAAGAATTTGTAGGATTTTGAATGTATACGTCGGGAGTTTTTCAGTTAACCGTCAGTGCCAGATGAATAATATGCATCCAATAGTGAAATAAAATTCACCTTATCAAGTTCATTAAGTTGATTAATTCCAGCCGCTGCTTTTCTTCCTCCGCCAGTCGCAAAACTTGAGCAAATTTCGTCTGCACCCGTTCTATTTGATAATGGCGCACGTAAGCTCACCGTGTAAGACTCGCCGTCTTGGTTTTTCGTTAATACTGCTTGCGCTCGGTTTGGATCTTGATTAACGATTTCATTACCAAATACGCCACTGATGCGCCTTGCCCAAGTCTCGCCTGGTAGTTCAAACACACGTGCGACTTCACTTTCATAAACAGGAGCAAGGTTTGATAACTGCTGGCAATCATTTTGATAAGCAGCTCGCAGTCGATAAAACACCGAGTCTTTATCATCCAAAAGATCAAACGGGTTCGGGTATTGATAAAGGGTTTCGTAGAGCTCAGCTGGCGTGAAATGCAAATCACTGAGTGACGAACCGTAACCGTTGTAGTTAATCAAGGTACCTAGCTCTTCTAGAAACTCTTTTTGAGATTGAGCGAATCCATTTTCATCCGCTAGCCGCGCCGCCACCGTTTTTAGATTGTCGCCAAAGGCAGCTGCGATTGCCCAAGCCACATACGCACCATTCAGCTTCTGGTTAATCAGCAAGCTCGTGCAGCTCTCTGGCGCGGTATCAATCAGAGTATCTAAATGACTAGAAGTTGGGACATCCCCTGTTCGGTGGTGATCGCAATAAAATACATTGATGTTTGCGTCTAGCAGTGAGTGCAGTGCAGGCAGGTTTTTCTCCATCGATACATCTAAAACGGTAACGGAAGAAACATCACCTTGCTTACCCGGCTCCATAGTTTGAGTAACAACTTGAGAGACCAACTTAATATCACGCTTAACACCAGTAATGAGCACGCTCTCTCTTGGCTCACTTAATCGCAGCTGTAACAACGCGATTATGCCATCTGCGTCTCCGTTGAATACGTCGTAGTGCATGTTGTTCCTTTTACTCTCAATCAGATTAGGCTTGAAGTTTATATCTGTATTTTTACAAGCACCGTTGTTTATTATCAATATCAACTTGTTAGGTGATATAACTCTATTGAACATAGCGGTTATTCACGGCTTGTGCTATTGATCAAAAACTCAAGATTATACGAAATACGCTTAATCTCACTTCAAAACTATGAGCGCGTTCCTTGTATGGCTTTTGAAAGTTTAATATCGAAGTTGATAACCTTTTGTTCATGTACATAAAAGTGACCACAACGAACCGTTACGCTTTGATACAATTAGAGTTGGATTAGTTAGGTTTTTACTCGAATTGACATTTATAAGCGTTTAAAATGACTTTCGAGTTAGCGAAAACTTTCAATTCAAACCACAGATCCAAAGGTACACTGCATTTCCATGATCAACTTCGAACCCAAACGCCCTTATCAAACCCTCGGTCTTATCTTGAGAAAAGAACTATCTGATGGTCTTTACCCGATTGGAAGTCGTTTACCGCCCGAGCGAGATATTGCTGAGCGTCTATCCGTGAGCAGAGCTGTGGTTAGAGAAGCAATCATCATGCTGGAACTTGAGGGACTCGTTGAAGTAAAGAAAGGCTCGGGAGTGTACATCGTTAACTTACCGACTACATCAACAGTGGCACAAAATGAAGATGTAGGTCCTTTTGAAATGCTTCAAGCAAGACAGTTATTGGAAAGCAGTATTGCTGAGTTTGCTGCAACACAAGCAACCCCTGCTGATATCGAAAAAATGCGTGAAGCTCTAGAAATTGAGCGCCGCGAAATTGAAAACAATGTCCAAAATCCGGTTGGTGACAGAATGTTCCATCAGTGTATTGCCGAAGCGACACAGAATTCTGTGCTGGTCGATATTCTAAAGGAATCGTGGGAACGTCGTGAGTCTAGCCCTATGTGGAAGATACTGCATACACATATCGAGATCCAAGACTATAGGAAAGAGTGGCTAGATGATCATGCTGCTATTTTGCTAGCAATGAGACGCAAGAACCCAATCGAAGCCAAGCAAGCGATGTGGCAACATCTAGAACATGTGAAGATTAGGCTTTTAGAGCTTTCTGATTTTACCGACCCTAATTTTGATGGTTATCTGTTTAACTCCATTCCCGCTATCGCGACATCAAAAGACAATCTTTAGAAAATTGGTGACATAAAATACTTATGTCACCTGATTTTTACGGAGTGATCTCCTCACCAGTTTCTACATTGAGCTTAAAAGACTGGCCCGCATGGGCAAGTATCAAAGTATTTTCGTCAGTTAACACGTAATCTATTGGTTGTTTTAAGCAACTCATAACCACTTGATGTTGCTGCTGTTCTTCTATGAACCATTCTAGATGTTTAATATCTTTCTGAGCGTCAGATTCAACATTCCCTTTGAAACCATCACCGTCATCAATTTCACTTGTTAACTTAACTACACAAGAAGGATCACTCATCATTCCAAGATAATAAGTTTCTTGTTCATGGTACAAATCAACACTCCCCCCCTTAATAACAACTTCGAGCGGGGTATGGGCTCGCCATTGCATCGATTTGGGTTCAGATAGCCTAATGTTGTCGACAATAACGACCCCGTTATCTGCAATTTGTATTATTGTTCGCACAAACGACTCACAACTCTCATAAGCATTCGCGAGATCTAGAACGACACATTGAAACTCATTGCTATCAATTCGAGTGATTACTGTTGCTTGAGCTGTTGCGCAATCTATCTTCTGACCTTCAGTCGCGTTGGTAACGCTATCGTCTAAATTGACACCACCAAATAAGGGTAAATTATGCGCCTGCGTAGTTCGAGTCCATAAACTATGATGTTTGCTACCAAACCTATAGCCATAACTGCCACTCGGAGTAAGAACATTAACGCCATCATCGACTAGTGCAACATTCCCTTGATCAGCATGGCGATGAGAACTATTACCAAACTTACTTGCTCGGTAGTACACCGACATTTTACTATGGGCAGTTTTACCTAACCCTGCGTATGAATAGTAAATGTTGTTCGACGCAGGGCTCACACACAGAGCAGTCTCGTCAGAAACAAACGCCTCATTTGAAGTCATTAACGTATTAGAAACGGTTGAATGTTGACCCGATTTTTCAAATTGTAACTGCGGATACGTCGGTACTATATCTAATAAATGGAGCTTGTAAGTCTCAATATTGGACTCTAACTTCTTGGACTCTAATATCGACTTCGTACAACCATACCGTGGTGCATATATTCTGAGTGGATTTTGCGCAAAGAAACCAGGCCACTCTTTACCTTCTCTCTTGCACCAGAAGCCATCACCAAAGGGATGAATTCGATCGTTATTCGCCACAAAGTCCAAAGCAAACTTAACGTAATTCTTATAAAACGGGTGATTATAGAAAGAAAAGCCACTTAAACGCTCAACCGACAAGAAAAACGGATGGTGCCACTTGGTATAGGAAGAAGAATAAAAAGGCCCCTCAACCCAACTGCCATCTTTTCCGCCATAGAAAGGCAACACACCTCGGTAAATCATTAAGGCGTAATTAAGCCAACGTTCACAAGTTTTAAGTTCAAACTCTTTGTGTAACACAAGGGCAGCAACGCCTAAGTAAGCAGGCAAACGCGATGTATGTGAATGTCCCGGGTACTGTTTAAACTTATCTTGCTCTAAGCGCTCTTCCATTTGATAGGCATATCGAATTAAGAGCGGCCTGACGAATGAACACTCGTCGGTCGTCAGCAATGGAGACAACCAATGATAGGCAAGATACAAATTTCGCGTCATTGACAGGCCAATTTCATCTCCCCACGTACAAGGCCTTAACAGTGACGCCGGGCCTTCAGGGCTCCACTCGGATAAGCGCAATAAAATTTGGCATGCCTTATGTCCTGCCACCTCATCACCCCACACCTTATATAGTAATGTTAGTGCGATAAGATCGCGATCAATCCAACGTCTTACGTTAGCGATAGCTGTACGCTTCCCTTCTTCATTACCACGGCGATAATGATTAGAATATAAAATGTCATCTATATCAGTTAGTTCAACACTATTGCGTAACTTGTCTCTTGCACTTAATGAAGCATTGCTGACTGCGTCAATATCTTCATCGAGATACATCATAAACTGGTCTTTATTAGTACACAGTGAGAATAGTGACATAGCGTCCGGTGCCAAGTAGTTTTCTGACTCCGTCGTGATTTCAAAAACAATCCAATCAGATTTTGCTAGAGTATTGAGGCAAGTCACTCTCCAGCGATAGCTACCTTGAGGTAACTGAAATGTCGGTTGTAAAGGAGACTGCACCGATTTCCAATCCCATTTTTGCTCACCGTCTTTGTCTTCAAGTTCGATGTTATATGCAGAACCATACTCTCCTTGAGGCCAATTGAAACTTGGGGGATTGACTGAGGAAATTTCGTTACAAGGCGACAAAAAAATTTGGAAATCATGCGTTCTTTCTAGTTGTAGCATGTGTTACTCCTCTATTTCGACCAATGATATTGCCCTGTCTCTGCATCAATATGACCAATTTGCTTCGCTGGGGTCCCTGCAAAAATCGAATATGGGGGCACATCGGATGTCACTACCGAATTAGCACAAATCAATGAACATTTACCGATGCTCACTCCTGGAGTGACAACAACACCAGATGTCAACCAAACACCCTTTGCGATTGTGACCTTTCCGCTTTCCAAATCACTACGACCACTAAAGCTCTCTGAAGTCGGGTCAAATAAATGATTAGACGCAACGACAGAAACATGTGGCCCTACCAAAACGTCTTCACCAACCTCCACATCACCATTAATGTAGCTGTATAGGCCTATATAACTTCGTGTTCCGATTTGGTTTTCACCAATGCGAACGATAGCTCCTGGAGCAACTCGAACATTATTGTTGGTGAAGCCTAAGATTTGAGCTCTCGACTCGTCATCATGTTTATTATTACTTTGTGTTGTATATAGGGTGAATTTTCTAAATTCCTCATCCGAAAGTTCACCGCCAAATTTTTGTTGAACCGACATATCATCACCTATAAATAAAGGGAAGTAACAGTAACGACTTCCCTTATTGATTATCAATATTTTCACTGACACTAAATAAGCTAATCCGATAATATCCCTGGGTTAGCTTAATTTAAAAACCCAATATCGAATTGAAAACACATTAATTAAAATGAGACCGAGTCAATGCATACTCGACACCACGAATCTCAGCTAAGCCTTTTAAACGGCCTATGCAAGAATACCCTGGGTTTGTTTTTTTATTTAAGTCGTCAATAATTTGGTGACCATGATCAGGCCGCATTGGAATTAAATCACTTTGTCCATTATTAGTACGACGATTTTCTTCTTTAAGAAGTGCAAATATCACTTCATACATATCAACATCACCATTGAGATGAGCTGCTTCATGGAAGTTGCCGGGTTCTTCTTCGCGCTTTGTTGAACGCAGATGCGTGAAATAAATTCGATCACCAAAAGTTTCAATCATCTTCACAAGATCGTTATCGTCTCGCACGCCATAAGACCCGGTACACATAGTAATACCGTTCATTTTGCTCGGTACACGATGCGTCAAGAATTCGATATCTTCAATCGTAGATACCACTCGCGGTAAACCAAGAATTGGGCGTGGTGGATCATCAGGGTGAATGGCCAACTTCACGCCGTACTCTTCACACACTGGGGTAATTTCGTTTAGGAAGTAAACTAAATTTTCACGTAACTTATTGCCGTCAATGTGTTGGTACTGATCCAGTTGCTCTCTAAACTGCTGAAGAGTATAGCCTTCTTCCGCACCTGGTAGACCAGCGATGATATTCGATGTTAGCTGTGCAATTTTGTCATCAGGCATGTTAGAAAAACGAGTTCGAGCAAGTGCAATGTCTTCTTTTGAATACTCTTCATGTGCACCTTCTCGTTCTAGTATGCATAGCTCAAAAACAGCAAAGTCAATATGGTCAAACCTTAATGCTTTTGAGCCATCTGGGAGTACATACTCTAAATCTGTTCTCGTCCAATCAAGAACTGGCATAAAGTTATAGCAAACTGTATCAACTCCGCATTCAGATAAATTGATAATAGATTGCTTATAGTGCTCTATCCATTGAATGAAATTTCCAGTTTGAGTCTTGATCTCTTCATGAACAGGGATACTTTCGACAACTTCCCATGTAAGTGAATTTTCTTCTATTAACTTTTTACGTTTTAGTATTTCTTCTTTAGACCATATTTCACCATTCTTAATATGATGTAATGCCGTTACGATTCCTGTTGCCCCAGCCTGACGAATATCATTAAGCGTTACAATATCATTTGGACCATACCATCGCCAAGTTTGCTTCATAAGTTATTACCTATTATTAATTTTTTTGATGAAGCCTTATTAAGGCTTCATCTGATATTTTATTTAATTAGACAGTGTAAGCTTTTAGTTTTACATCATTTAACTTACCAGCTCGTAGTAATAGCCAAGATATAAACCCGACAATCGCTGCCATTAATACAAATAACATTCTTCCCCACATAGGGTTTGGTATCAGCGTTAATAGGAGAAGCGCTGCACTTGTCGCCAATAACACTCGACCAAGTAAAATGTACTGTTGTCTATCAGCTTCGAAGCTTTGAGGCGAATCTTCTACAATTACTGGAGTTTCTGCATTACTAAAGAACTCTGCGATTTCTTCAGCACGCTTACCTGTTGGCTCTTTATAGAAAAGTTGAGTCAGCAAGAAGAAACCACCTGTGATAATAATGTGCCCTGTTACGCCCATGGTTATCGATTTCATTTCAGCGAATTCACGACTAGACAATGGTTCAGATAAATTAAACAGGCTTTCGATCATTGGTGCATTTGTTGAAGCAATAACGGCTGAAACACAAGCGCCTACGGCAATGGTTGCCCAACATGACCAATCTGGAGTCTTCTTGATAAAGAAACAAAGCAGTGACGGAATAAGCACAGGGAACGCGACAAGCGTACTCACCATCATAAGTGCATCAAATAGACCAAAATCTTGCAGTTTGCTCATGAACAAGCCACAAACAATAATCAACAAGCCGAATACCACGGTAGAAACTTTACTTGCAAACAAGATCGATTTATCTGATTTGTCTTTTGCCATGTAAGGTTCATAAACGTTTTTAATGAATATGCCGGCATTTCTATTTAATGCAGAGTCCATTGACGACATGGTTGCAGCAAACATAGCTGACATCATCAAGCCAACCATCCCAACGGGCATCTCGTTACGAACGAAGACAAAATAGGTGGCATTAGAAATATCTTTGCCTAGAACATCGAGGCCCCATGTAGACATATCTGGGTAATTTCCGCTTACATACCAAGCAGGAAGGAACCAAATGAAAGGTCCAAACGCCATTAGACAACACGCTAGGATTGCAGCTTTACGTGCATTATTAGTATCTTTTGCTGCAATATAGCGGTAAGAATCAATCATATTGTTTGTACTGAAGAACTGTTTGATGAAAATACAGATAAACCAGCCAACAAATAAGTAGGTATAGCTATACCCTTCTCCAACAAACCCTTGATCAGGCAAACCCGCTTCTAGGATTGGTGCTACACCACCAGATTTGTATATCGCTACGATTGTCGCTATGAAGGTAACAACAGTAATGATGATCATCTGTATAAAGTCTGATGCAACTACAGCCCAGCTTCCGCCGACCAGAGACATAAGAAGTACAACCATACCCGCAGCAACTATCGTTGTTTCAATTGGGATATTAAATACCGCACTTGCAAAGATCGCTAATGCATTCAGCCATAGCGCAGCCTGAAGTACACTCGACGGTACCGTCGCCCACGTTACAACTTGCTCGCTAACAGGACCAAAACGTTTGCGAATGCCTTGGATTGGACTGATAACTCGCATCTGTCGAGCTCTTGCAGCAAAGAATAAGTAGTTACAAAAGTAACCAAGAGCATTCGCAAAAAAGATAACAGAGATGGATAAGCCAACATCAAGAGCTTTTCCCATTACGCCAGTAAACGTCATAGCACTCAGTGCTTGAAGAAATGCTGTGGACCCAACCATCCACCACAACATTTTGCCTCCCCCCCTAAAGTAATCACTTGTCGATGACGTTGCTGATCGAAACATCCAACCTACTCCGAGGAGGAAAACGAAGTAGCCTATAACTATAAGTATATCGATATTCATAATGATCCCTAACCGTGATATTTAAAAACTAAACACCTTTCGCTTTCTTTTATATCGCCCCTAGATATTGGCTGTCAAAATTGGTCTACCAATTGGTTGACACTTCTCACAAAAAAATAAATCTCTGATGATATGCCGTTTAAATAATACAAATGAATGTTACTCTCTAATGGTAATTTTTATAGCCGTCTGATTTTAAAAATTGGAGTGAGAGTGCGGAAGTATGAATAAAAATGTTTTAAATCAATACTTAAAAGAAGAACAGAGAATTGTTCACATTGGCTTAGGGGCTTTTCATCGAGCTCATCAAGCTTTATATACAAGCGAATTGTTAGACAATAAAAAGTCTAACTGGACGATCTGTTCCATTAACTTATTTGGTTCACAATCGCTTATTCAGCAGTTAAGAGAGCAAGGTCATTGCTACACTGTTTTGGAGAGAGGTGCGACAAGCGAACAAATAAAAATATCAAAGGCAATCACTCAATCCTTACATCCAGATCTAGACGGTCAGTCGACTATCATCGAAAAAATTGCGAATCCAAACGTTCGTATAGTCTCAATGACTATCACAGAAAAAGGCTATTGCATTGAACCAAGTACTGGCTCTCTTGATGTTAACAATCGTCTCATCCAGCTCGATCTCGACTCACCTTCTCGTCCAGTGTCCGCCATCGGTTATATCGTTGAAGGTTTAAGACTCAGAAAAGAAAGGAATATTAACGCGTTCACCGTATTGTCTTGCGACAATATTCAAAACAATGGAGAAGTAGCGAAGTCGGCTATTCTTAGTTTTGCAAAATTGGTCGACTTGGAGTTGTATTCTTGGATAGAGGCTAATGTCACATTCCCAAACACTATGGTAGACCGTATTGTTCCAGCGGCGAGTAAAGAAAGCTTATCTTATATAGAAACAGCTATCGGCTACTCGGATCCATGTGCCATCGCTTGTGAACCTTTTCGACAATGGGTAATAGAAGATAAGTTTGCAATTGGTCGACCAAATTGGGATGAAGTGGGCGCGCAATTTGTCGATGATGTCATACCTTTTGAAGAGATGAAGCTACGCATGCTAAATGGTAGTCACTCACTTCTTGCGTACTTGGGATACTTGAGTGGTTATAAGTATGTGTCAGAAGCGATTTCAGACCCATATTTTAAGAAGGTGATTCTAGACTTCATGATGAATGAGCAAACGCCTTCATTGTCGTTACCAAAGGAAACTGACATTGCAGCTTACGCAGATTCGCTGATTGAACGTTTCTCTAACCCAAATTTAAAACACCTTACCTCTCAGATAGCAATGGACGGAAGTCAGAAATTACCACCACGATTTTGTGAATCTCTCAAATATAACCGTGAAAATGCTGTTCAAACAACTTGGTTAGAGTTGGGCATTGCAGGGTGGATGGCTTATGTGATTGGCATGGATGACAACGGCGATGCTATCGAGGTTCATGATCCAATGGCTGGCGTGTTCAAGCAAATCAAACAAGAAAGTAAAACGCCTCGTGAAGCTGTCATTTCTTTATTAAGCATTGATGGTATTTTTGAATCTAGCCTTCTTGCAGATGCCGAATTCGTAAATAAGATAGTCGACCTTTTCGAATGTATTCAAGAGGTTGGTGCAATGCAAACTTTACATAACTTAACAAAAACACTGAACTTAAAGGGCTAGGCATGGAATACAAAAATAAGTTGATTCGATTTGGTCAGAACCGCGTTTGGCGCTCTTACAGTGGTGGTAAGGTTTTAGACCAAATTAATAACGAAAGCGTTCCGGTCGACTCTCATTTTCCTGAAGACTGGATTGCATCGGTCACTAAAGCCGTTAACCCAGGTCGAGAAACAATCAGTGAAGGTCAATCAACTGCGATTATCGGCGATCACTCACTCGATTTCGCCGAATTATTAGATCTAGATCCTGAGTATTTTTTAGGTAAAGAGCACTTCAGTAGATTCGGTCCTAACCCTATGGTTTTGATTAAGTTTCTAGACTCTTCAATTCGCTTACATTTCCAAGCACACCCAACCAGAGAGTTTGCCCAAAAGCACCTAGATTCAAATTCAGGCAAGGCTGAAGCCTACTATATTTTACAAGTTCGTGAGGAGATTGATGATCCTTATATTTATCTCGGATTTCAGACGCCTCCGACTAAAGAAACGTTGAAAGAGATCATTGTTGAACAAGACATTAACCGACTGAAAACTTGCTTCGAAAAAATCAAAGTATCTCCTGGTGAGTGTTACTTTATTCCAGGAGGAATGCCTCACGCGATTGGCGAAGGCATTCTAATGATTGAGATAATGGAACCATCGGACTGGGCTGTTCGATTTGAGTTTGAACGAGCTGGTTATACACTTCCTGAAGAAGCTCGCTACATGAAGCGAGATTTGGACTTTTGCCTTGATGTTTTTGACTATTCAGAGAAGTCGGTTGAAGCTGTGGCAACTCAGAACAAAAAGACACCTCAACTATTAACAGCTTATGCTGACGGATCGGTAAAAGAGTCTCTCATTGATGACAAAACAACCGACAGATATCGAGTTTGTCGCACAAAAGTCATTAGCAGCATCACCAAATCTGAGAACGACTTTTATGTCGGTGTTATTGCTGCTGGCAGTTGTACGATTAAATTAGACGAAGAAATTTTAGTACTCAATAAGTACGATAAATTTTTCTGCCCGGCTGGCATTGAAAATATCACGATAGAAACAGACGATGGCGTCGAGATTATTGAATGCTACCCACCATTAACGAATTAATCCTGAGTTAACGTATTGAAATGGAACCAATAAAACTTTATTACGACGCCTTTATCTTTGATATGGATGGAACATTAGTAAACTCCGAGCCGCTCAAAGGCCAAGCATTAGCGCTGACCTGTAAAGACTATGGTTCCATCGTTGACCACCGTATTTATCAAAATGTAATGGGTATGAAATGGGAAAATGTCGTTCAGTATTTTTTCAAAGTTGGAGAAATCGAACCAGAGAGACAAGAGTTTAACGATAAATTTAAGGAACATTATCAATTACTCCTTTCACAAAGATTATCTATCAATAAAGGTGTCGTTGGCCTCCTACAGCAACTAAAATCTTCTGGGAAGCGATGTGCGGTTGTAACTTCTGCGCAACAGTGGATGGCTAACCAAATACTGGAAGCTTGTAAACTTGAGCACTTGTTTGATCTTGTCATCGCTAAAGAGCATGTTTCAATGCACAAGCCAGATCCGGAAGCTTATTTGTTGGCGCTATCTAGATTAAATGTAACCGCAAGTAAAACCATTATCTTTGAAGACTCGGCTCCAGGACTTCAGGCTGGTTTAGCTAGTGGTTGTGAAGTCATTGCATTTCAACATTCTTTCAACATAAACAATGATTTTTCAGGTGCGTTAAAAATCATTGATGATTTCTCACTTGTCAGTTAAGACCAAAATGCTCACCCTAAGTTTATTTGACTTATTGTATGACATATATCACAGCAACTTGTACCCAAATGATATTAAAATAGAAATCCCCCACTCAAAGATAAAGAGACGAATGAACACTACCACCACTCTTGTTTATGACACTTTGAAAAGCCTTGCTGCTCACGCTCCTGAGCAACATGCCGAGATTCGCCAGCGTTTATATGAGCAGTTGAGCCTGCCATTTAACAAGCAGCTCTCGTTATACGCTAATGTGCTTGGTCCTATCAGCTCAGGTAAGTTAGCGGGATGCGACAATATTGATAAAGCGGTTGAACTGGCACTGGATGTGCTGGAAGGCCGAAATAAGTAGTCCCCCCTTTAATACGTAATATAACGGCCCAGATCTTCCCCCAGATCGGGCCGTTTTTTTATTCTCGTCATTTATCTATTTGAATTTCAGGCACAAAAAAGGCGTAGATGATCCACGCCTTTTGTTTTAGTAAGTTCTATGTTGTTTATGAAGTCTTGAACTGCGCGACCGCTTGGTCCATATCGTTCGCTTGCTCTGCTACCTTGTCCACTTCAACTAAGCAATGCTGCGCCGAAGCGTTATTGTCGTTCGAGATAGTGTTCAGCTCAGTAATTGAGTCACTCACTTGCGCCATTACTGCGCCCTGCTCTTCAATCGCTGAAGCAATACGTTCTGAATTACCTTGGATGCTTTCCATGTCGCTCAAGATAAGTTGCAAGCTCGCATCCAGCTCTTCCGAATCTTTCAGCGTTAGTTGACCTTGTTGATTACACTCGCCAATCTCTGCCATCGACGCCTGCATCTGGCTTTGAATTGCACTCACCACTGAAGTTATCTCTGTGGTCGATTGATGCGTTCTGCTTGCTAGTGCGCGTACTTCATCGGCAACTACCGCAAAGCCACGACCTTGTTCACCCGCACGTGCTGCTTCAATTGCTGCGTTCAATGCCAATAGGTTAGTTTGTTCTGCAATGCCTTGGATGATGTTTACTGCATCGCCGATCTGGTCAACATGATGGTTCAGTGAACTGATCGAATCTTGGCTGCTTGAAAGACGTTCAGACAACTGGGTGATGTTGCTGATGGTTTCAACCACCACTTCACGGCCTTTATCGGCATTCACTTTCGCTTGATGTACACCTTCAGCGGCAACCGATGTGCTTTCAGAGATCTCGCCAATGGTGAGTACCATCTCTTGAACTGACGTTGTCATTGTAGATGTGTGATTTGCTTGAACTTCAAACTGTTTGATTACTGACTCTAGCTCATCATGCATGTTCGATGTGCTTTGTGTCAGTTGCAGTGACTTAGATTGAGAGGCAGCGATAAGCCCTTCCAGTTGATCCAACAGTTGGTTGAAGTATTGGCCTAAAGTGCTGAGTTCGTCTTTGCCATCTAGGTGCGAACGAATAGACACGTCGTTAGAATCAACGATGTTACGAATCACCGAAAGCAGTGACTCAATTTTACCAATGATAGAACGGACGATTAACCAGCTGAACAGAATGATCGACACGAGTAGCGTGACGCAAAGGATGTTGTTGATCAGCGATAGCTTGTCCATCTCTTGCTGCGTTTGTTGGTCTAGCACCGCGGAGAACTCTTTAAATTGAGTTTCGATAGCATGAGAACCCGAGCGAGCTTGCCCAAGCAGACCTTCGTTGTGCTTCAAGCCAATCACTCGCTTTTGCTCAACCACTTGGCGAGCAGCGTCAATCAAAGCAGCTGAGCTACTCATATTTGAAGTTATAGAAAGAACACTCGGGTCAAACTCCCCCTTCTCAATTAAGTCATTGAACAGGTAAAGCTCGATTTTTTGTTCCGCACTGGCTGTCGCGCTGATGTTATCGAGCAAAACATGAAACTCGCCTAGCATACCTTTGTCACGTGATAGCCCATAGACTTCGCTCGCTTTAACTAAGTTAACAAAGCTGGTGTGGTAGGTTTCGATGTCTTCACGTAGGTGTGTGCTGTTGGCTAAACCTAAATCACTGAGCACTGTATCTAGCTCAGATTCAGACGCTAAGAATTTTTTGTAGTTTACGTCGAACTTGTCGAGGTATTTCATATCGCTACGCAGTAAAAAATCTTTCTCGTTACGGCGAAGGTTGAGCAAACGCACTTCAAGCTCTTTGGTAATTTGTTTGGCTTCGCTCATTTGAGCGGTGGTGTCTGCAAATTGTGATGTGGTAAACAGCAGTGAAATCATGCCGAAGATGGAGAACATCCCCAACGAATAGAGCTTTTTCTTTATGTTCATATACGTGGCTCGTCTTTACTAAATTAACTATGAATATCTAAATAAATCGCATCAAAGAATGGATAACCAACTTGCGCGACCTGGTTATTGTTATATTTTTTGTATCAGTAATGAGCACTAAATCTAGCGACTGTTCAGCCCACCAGCAGTGACATTCTCAATGGTATTCAAACAGAGAATGAATCTTTTCACTAAAGATAAAAGCATCAATAACACAAATTGAATACATGTACATTAGTTGAATGATAAAAGTGAGAGACAGCTATTTGACGGAACATAAATGGCTTGAATTTCATGGTATACAAGGCATTGAATTAAAAGACTTTGACGCACATTTGGATGCATTATTTATGATGACATTTTTTTGGCTCTCCAGAAGAGCACGAGCGAAGCGCAATATTGGAGGTTTTGACTTGGTTTTTAAACGGTGAATCCATCGATTGGTGATTGTACAGTCAAGTGTATACGGCGAAAAAAATGGACCTACTCAATTAGAATCAGGTCCATTTTTGGATTTCTTAATCAATCGCTTTGCAGTTAATAAGTTAGGGTGCGAACTTAAGGCTGACTAAAACGCTTTTACCATCTTGGTTAGGCACTTCAATAACACCGCTTTCTCGTCTTCTTCGATATCTTGCGTCAGCTCATTAACCAAATTCAAGTGAAGCTGGTTATGGTGAACGTGGATCTTCTTACCCTCATCAGTTAATGCCACCACAATTGCACGACGATCCGTTGGGTGTTCATGGCGTTCAATCAATTCGGCTTTAACCAACTTTTCGATTTGAACGGTAAGTGTACCCGTGGTGATACCCAACTTTTCAGCGAGCTCTTTCATTCTTAACGCGCCATGCATACCAAGTACTTCAATGGTGTGTACTTGAGCCAGGGAGTAACCCGTCTCTTTGACAACAGACAGCTCCCACGAAGACATTTTATCGTAGAACTCAGTCAGTATTTGGTTAAGCTGTTCTATATTTCGCATGGTCGTTTGAATGCACTTCAAGAGTAAGATGATTAATCTTATCAAACTTGGCGAGCATTTGTTTATATTCAGAGACGGTTTTATCACTGTTTGATTCAAGAGTAATCGCTGCTGAATAGTGATGTCCACTCACCTTCCACATATGGAAATCAGTGACCGATGCATATGGCGTTAAGGTTTCGGTCACTGAGTCACGATAATCTTGGTCGATATTCTCATCCAGCAGGATTGGGCTGGTTTGTTTCATAAGGTTCATCGTCCACTTAGCAATCACGAATGCGCCAACCATTCCCATTGCTGCATCTAACCAGTTCCAACCGTAAAACTTACCAAATAGCAGCGCAACAATCGCAAGCAGCGAAGTTAGAGTATCCGCCAACACATGCATGTAGGCTGCGCGTAGGTTGTGATCATGATGGTGTCCGTGATGCTCGCCATGTTTATGACCATGGTCGCTGTCGTGCTCATGGCTATGTGAATGACCGTGATTCTTACTATGATTGTGGCCATGCTCGTGTCCGTGATCATGATGATGATCGCCGAGTAAAAACATACTTACCACATTTACGGTTAAACCAATACAAGCAACGATGATCGCTTCATTGAACTGAATCGCTTGTGGGTTAAACAAACGATGTACTGACTCCACCAGCATCAACAATGCCACAATCCCCAATACAATCGCGCTGGTGTAGCCCCCTAACACGCTGACTTTGCCAGTACCGAAAGAGAAACGTTCGCTCTCGGCATGTTTCTTCGCATAACGGTATGCAAATAAGGTGATACCAAACGCTGCGGCGTGCGTCCCCATGTGCCAACCATCGGCAAGCAATGCCATCGAGCCGTAAATAGTACCTGCAACAATTTCGACAACCATGGTAACGACGGTCAATAACAGGACATAGAACGTGCGTTTCTCACCTTGACTGTTATGTGAAGAAAAGTTGTGTTGGTGACGTGTTGGAAAACTCAAAATGGCGTCCTTAGCTTGTGTTTGTGGTTAGATGATCGTTGCAAATAAAAGCCCTTTGATTGACAAGTAATTTGACAATCAAAGTAATAATTTGAAATTTAGTTTGATTATCAAACTTTGTCAACGATGAATTTTGAAACTCTGATTTGCGGGACGAATAGTTGATGGTGAGCGCTAGTTTGTTCCAAAGATTATTGATTCAGTAAAAACGAGGCTTTCCAGGGACAAAAAAGCCCACTCGAGGTGGGCTGATTGAGTCAAACTCAATGATTGTATTTATTTGTTTTGCAATGAAATAATCTCATCATTCACCCAACCTAACAGCTGCTTGGTTGCTTTCGACAAGACTTGGTTCTGCCGAACAATATAACCAAGACTGGTGCTCGAGAAGTTGGTCAATGGTGTCACTTTCGAATGCAGGTGCTGCTTGGTTGATACCGCAAACTCCGGGACAATAGCCACACCAAATCCCGCTTCTGCCCAGTCGATTTGAGCATCGACACTCCCTACTTCCATCACCCTATAATTAGGTAGATTAAGGCTTGGTAAACCTTCATCAATAAAGTCACGCGTTCTCGTATCATGACCTAGTAGAATCAAAGTGAGCTCTGCATCAGAGTCTCGGATATCAAACCCATCGCCAAGCGCACACCAAGAAAGCTCTTGCAGCTTAGTGAAATACAAAGACTCGTTGTGCTGCTCTTTGGCGATAACAAAACCAATATCCGCTTGAGCATTTTTAACTAAATTCGATGCCTGAGATGACGTGGTATTCAAGAGCGTAAGGTCAATACCGGGATACTGCGCTTTGAACTTCTGGAACGGACGAATTAGCAAAAATCGAGAAATGATGTCACTTACGGCAATGGTTAACGTCCCTATTTTAAGGTCGTTAATGGCATTGAGATCGGCCTGACAAATCTGCAGTTCGAGTAGCGTTCTTTGGCTTGTTTCCAATAGCCGTTCACCCGCTTGAGTCAATTGAAAAGGGCTTCTCTCTATCAACTTTATGCGTGTTTGTTGTTCCAGTTGTTTTAGGTGCAAACTCACATTGGGTTGTGTCATGTGCAGTGCATTGGCCGCTTTCCCAAAATGCTTGTACTCCGCAAGCGTCACAAACGTCTTCAACAAATTAATATCGAGCATCATGTCCTCTCTCTCGTGTCACTAATATCATTCCCTAAAAGTAAAGAATGCCCCATCGTCATTCCCTACAGTGAGGAACGAACGTGATAGGGAATCTCGTTTGTAGCTTAAGACTTTAAGGATATATGAAATCCTTATCAAGATAATAAAGATAATTAATTTCTCTTATCCACCTTGTAGGCCTAACATGATTCCTCAATCAGTTAGGAGAAAAATTATGCCATCTATCGTTGTTGTGGGCGCAAACTGGGGTGATGAAGGCAAAGGCCGCATCGTCGATTTTTTAGCAGACCAAGCTTCTGCTAGCATTCGTTTCCAAGGCGGAAACAATGCAGGTCATACTGTGGTAAATGACTTCGGTACATTCAAACTGCACCAACTACCTAGTGGTATTTTTAATCCTAATTGTACGGCGGTTCTTGGCCCTGGCATGGTGATCAGCCCTGCTGCGCTAACTGAAGAGATTGCAGAAGTTCAAGAGGCTGGCATCAAAGTGAAAATGGCGATCTCAGATCGTGCGACACTGTGTCTCCCTTTACATGCTCTTGAAGATACGCTTGAAGAAGAGCGTTTGGGCGATGGCGCTTACGGCTCTACACGTCAAGGCATTGCACCAGCGTACGGCGATCGTGTAATGAAGAAAGGCATTCTTGTCGGTTGGCTGAATCAACCTGAAATTTTAGAGCAGCGTATTCAATTCCTACTTGATTGGAAGATGCCTCAGCTTAAAGCGCTCTACCCTCAATGTGACTTCTCCCAGACTGCTTCTGAAATGACAGAATGGCTACTTGAAGTAACTAAAGCGTGGCGCCCGTTCATCTGCAACGTAACTGAGCCGCTTAAAGCGCTGCAATCACAAGACGCAAACCTACTGTTTGAAGCTCAGTTAGGCGCAGGTCGCGACCTTGTCTACGGTGAATACCCTTGGACAACATCTTCGAATGTAACCGCAGCTTATGCTGGCATTGGTAGCGGTTTACCTGCACTTCGTCCTGAACGTGTTATCGCTGTTGCTAAATCATTCAGCTCGTCTGTTGGTACTGGCACGCTAGTAACTGCAATGGAAGAACAAGACAGCTTCCGCGAAAGCTCTAACGAATACGGCGCAACTACGGGTCGACCACGTGATATGGGTTACTTTGATGCAGTGGCAACTCGCAACGGTGTTGACCTGCAAGCTGCAACGGAAATCGCACTGACTAAGATTGATTGCCTGTCTGGTTTGTCTGAGCTTAAGATCTGTACTGCTTACTCAGGAGAGCACACAGAGAACCCGATTTGGCCACAAACGGCTGAGCTAAAGCCCGTATATGAAGATATGGCTGGCTGGGATGAAGACATCACGGGTTGCCGCACGTTTGAGAGCCTTCCTCAAGCAGCACAAGATTACGTTACTCGTATCGAAGAGCTGATGGGTGTGCCAATCGTGATGGTATCGGTAGGTCCAGAGCGCGAGCAAATGATCATTCGCGCTTAGTTTAGAAGACGACAAGATCTACATCAAAGCCCACATTCAGTGGACTTTTTTGATTGTTCATAAAGAACGAGATAACACAAGGAATTACAGACAAAAAAAAAGCCCACGCTAGGTGGGCTTTTTTGTTTGTTCATGAAGAACGAATTTGGTGCCGCTACTGGACTCGACTATCAATCCTATCTTTTTGATTAATATAAAGATTATGAAAATCTAGCTTTATGATGTTACTTCTGGTGTTACTTCAGCACAAACTGATTTCAAAGGAACTGTACTAGCAGAAAGAAGCAGATTTTTTCATCCTGCTATATCCTGATGGTTGCTAGAAACCGACTATAATTTTACCAGAGCTAAATCGCATAAAATATGGAGCATCACATGGACGACATCGAACTAGACAAAAAATTAAAATCCGTTGGCAAGGCCGCTTTTGTATCCAACTATGAACTTTTCCAAAATTTCACTGCTGGAAGGATTTCACGTGCAGATACCATTGAAACCCTTGTAAGAAAAAAAGTCAGCAATGAAGCTGGTGCCGCCATTCGAGTCGGGAACGCAAAGTTAATCTTTGAAAACGGCAGAGAGCTCGATGCACTTGATTTAGTACTCCAGTCTAATCGAGTAAATAACGATATACGTGATTTAGCTCGAAAGCTCAGGTAGCAACATTTCAATATCCAGTAATTCACATTCATCATTCGTAAGATCATAAGGGATTACCCTTACCGACAGGTTCTCATCAAATCTAAATGGCGGTAAAGATTCATTAAAGTGCTCATAAGCTGGGTAGATAAGATAGATCACGCCTGAACCACCTAAATAATTTTGACCATAGGCGAACATTTGATACATGTCAGACTGGCTAATCCCATACTTATGCTTAGCCGTTGCTAGTTTCTCGTTAATTCGCTTCCACTTAGTATCTGCCACATAGAACGGCTCATGCGAATTTTTCTCGCTAACAACAATATCAGGCTTGAGCTTAAACCACTCTTGAGGTTTTCCTGAACGGGGCGTATGAGTGACTAACGAGCAACTACTCGCTTGAGTTTTCAATTTGAGAGAATGCGACAGTGACTTCCCTAGTTTAATCGCTACATAACGCTCAAAGAGACTCTCCATAGGGAAAAGCATCGAAATTCCATTATGTTGCCCAGAAAGGGATACTGGTGATTGGTAACTTAAAATCAACTCGCACCAAAGCTTCACAGTTCGATAATGAATTAAAGATCGTTCATTGGACCATTGGCGAAAATCTAATGCATGGTTTTCTGAGTGCGGAATATCATCAAGAGCGAATTGTAATTCACTTCCTAAGCGTAAGTTGTCACTATTTTTTGACCACTTCATCACCTGGCTCAGTGCTGAGCGCATCAATCTATTTTCTGCTCTGTCTGAAGAAAATTCATCGTAAACAATGTGAAAGCTATTTAAGCAACCCGGTCGTTGGTTTATTTGCTTTGATGTTTGTAACTGACCTTTTAAGTAAGGTTTACGATCTTGAACTCTTGTGTACTGGCTTCGAATCCCTTTCTTAATGACATCCGAAACATCTTTCAAGAAATAACCAATCAATATTTCAAACAATGGTCTGTTTAACGCTTGTAGCGAAGAGTTTTCAAACCTATGTATGTTAAGTTTATGGACCGTTGAAAGCATCTTGAGAAGCACTTTCGTGGCTGTTTGGTTATCTTCCTTCTCTGATATTTTAGGAAGAATTTCAATCCGAGTGCCGCAGGGTGTTTCTAATACCCCAACATAATTGATAACTTGCAGAGCAATTGAACGACCTTGCTTTTTGACCTTTATGAGATCAACTAACTCTTGATTATTACTTTGCCCATTGACCAACAACCACTCAAACGCTTTACTCGGTATTGACTGGCAATCAATACTCGACTTATCACCACCATTGAGTAACAAGCCGAACTCACGGACAGCAATCACAGAGTCATGATTCCGACTAAACATTAAGAATAGATACCAATATATGCAGCGGCAGCGTTAAAGGCGTGATCGTTTCTAACATAAGGCTGTATGCCCGTTTGATCCCAATCATCGCCCATTAACTGAGCGACTTCGTTCGCGTCAAATTGCTCAACAACAAAGCGCAAACTCTCATCGGCTTTAAGGTGATCACCCAGAACCATTGCTACTCGTTCCCAGTCTTCAAAGAAATACTCTTCCAGCAATGGAAGGATCTGTAATTCAAAAATTTCAGCCAGATGTTCAATCGACAGGGTATCTTTTAGTGATAAAAAGAAGCTGTGACCTATCGTGTGCTCACGGTCGTACAGTAGCTCTATTCGCTTATTAATGACTCGAACCATCTGCTCAATATCAATACCATCTATTAGTGGAATCTCTGCAAGCAGTTCATAGTTAGTCATCATTTCTTCAAACTGGAAACGGCGACGCAGCGCAATGTCTAGCTGAGCCAACGACTTATCGGCCGTGTTCATCGTGCCAATGATGTGTAAGTTGTCAGGAACTGAAAAAGCCTCTTTTGAATATGGCAACTTAACCGATAGCGCTTCTTTACCACCCGCCCTCTTGCTTGGCTCAATCAAAGTGATTAACTCACCGAATATGTTGGAAATGTTACCTCGGTTGATTTCATCAATGATCAGTACCCTATGGTCTGAAGAAGCTTGATTTGATAAGGATATTCCCTTGCTAACAATCCCTTCCACTAAAGGTCCGAGAACATTAGGGTAGCCATTTACTAAGAACTTCTCCATCAAGGTGTCTACTTTATCAAACACCCTTTTATGTTTAATATCATCAACAGAAACATCACCAGAACGAACCAAATCACAAAGCTCGTCAACAATCGATTTAGGCATTGGAAGCTCAGAACCATTAGGCTTTCTAATAGTAATCAGCTCATCAGAAATTGATTCAATCTGATACTTACCTACCGTGCGGCCAGGTGCAACGTTATCTGAATCACCACTACCTTGTAATATAGCTCGAAGTTTTTCTGTATCAATGGTCGTGTCATACAATCGATACAAAGTCATTTGAGACAGGTTTTTCTTGAATAATTCATCAACTGGTAATGACGGTTCGTATACCCTATGCCATGTTACTTTCCTTGCTTGAGAATAACTAACATCATCAACCGAAGAGTTATCAAAGTAGTAATCGCTGGTAATTTCTGCAATAGCACGAAACTTACGGTTTCCGTCCGAGACGACAATCAAATCACCAATGCTCATCTCATTCTTAAACTTGTTGACCGATGTTACTTGATAGTCATAGCTCTCGTTCTCAATTTCTACCCCATTACTGCGATAGGTTTGAGCGACTTGTTTACGGTCATTAGCATCGGAGAAGTCGATATCATAGCCATAACCCAACAGAACACAGCTACTATCGATACATTGCTGATAGATAAAAGCATCATCACCAGCGATATCACCTAACGACATCTTCCAGATGTTACGGCCACTAATATCAACATGGTCTTGATCTGCTTTTATCGTCGGTTTCGCACGAGCAGATTCACATAAGCGCTTGAAGATACCGTCTTCAATTTCGTAGTTAACCTGATTATTTTCAGTCGTCGCTTTCAAACCTTCTACAAAATCTTCATAACTAAAGCTCTGATGAAAGGTAACAAAGCCAATGCGATTACTGTTTAATAGCTCATCGAATCGCTTCTTGATAGCAGCTCTATCATCGTTATTTTGATGGTAAAACTCAGGGTCAACAATCTCTAAAGCTTTATTGACCGTGTTATAGGTTTTACCTGTGCCTGGAGGCCCGTACAGAATTGTATTTAGCGTTTGGTTTACGTCGTTGATCTTCACTTCATACCCCTGTCCAGGTTCTTTTATCTCATTAGGCTCTTCAGAGCTTTCTTGACCCCACCTTAAGCTTAATGGCTCAACGTAATAATCTAGCTCTTTTGTCCCGTACTCTTTCTCAAACTGAGTTCGTATCTCTAACAATCGATTATCGACATCAAGAGGTGACATTTTTTTATACTGAGATGGCGTAATATTCAAAAACGTCTCAAGCAATGACTGCCTATGTCCGCCACCGAAAATTCGCTCCTGCTCTTCAGGGTAAAATAGATATAAAATCATGTGACGGAATTGTCGTTTGTCATTCCCAGGAATGTCATTTAACCAGCTTGAAAATTCTGTACGACTCGCTAGCAAAGTTGCTCTTTCATCTTTGCTCAACTTAAATAGCTTTTCTAGCAAGCGAATAAAGTAAACTAGCTCTCGCCATCGGCCTGTTTGATATGCAGCTCCAGTTTTTCCTATTCCTGTCAATGCTTTGTAAGATAAGTATTTGTCTCTTACCCCATCCTTAAACTCAAAACCGCTCCAGGAAAAAACACGTTCAATGCTGGCGCGTTTAGAAGCCGGTCCTGTACTACTAGGACATAAAAACATAAGCCATAGCATTTCTGCTGCTAATACTTTTGCTTCAGGTGAGGCGCTATCTAACTGAGTTTCTAGTTTAGCTAAGAAGTCGCCCTCACCTTCCTCTAGATTTTCAACAAAAAACTCAATGAGTTCACGGCACGCCGCTGAATTCCAGACGGCGAGTTCCGTAAAAAGTGATTGGCCTTGAATAAGACAAATCTCTTTAAATTCAGCCGCATTTTCGAGTAAACAACAAGAATTGTTATCACCACAATATATAGCCATTTAAATGCGCCTCCATGCATATACTTGATTAATTGTTTCGATAAACGAAGAAATATCACCATCCGGTTTATTCGATATGGCCTCAAAACAAAGGGATTTGAAGTAAGCATCTCTTTCAATTTTTTGATCGAGATTACAACGCCTCACTTCATCATTTAAAACAGTACGTGCATTTGCAACGTCATTAACCCCATTTAATAAAGGGCCTAGCCAAGATCTGTTAAACTTTTTAAGTCTGTGGTTAATCCTAGGCAACACTGCAAATGTCCGATTCCACGTATCTGCTTTCTCTGCAAGCTGGTCAGCGGTGCCTTCGATATCAACAACCATAGCAAACGTTCCATTGATACTTTCGTAAGTAGCCTCTAAAGAAACCGGAACATGGTCTGTGTATGGATTAAAAGCTAACGACCTAACTCCATCACAATGCAACACGTCAAGCTCACCCTTAGCTTTCTCATTACACTTCTGACAACAAGGAACTAAGTTATTAAAATCTACAGCTAAAAATGGATAGTGCTTTTTGGGTAAATAGTGGTCATACGATGCTCGCCACTGTTTTTCATCTTCGCTGATAGCCCCTTCTTCAGGCTCTACATTACGCTCTTCCATCATCTCTTCAGTACCACAAAAACAGCAGACATCACCGTTATCGTGCTTAAACCGCTCAAAATGTGAACACATGTCATCAGCGGGGTTTATAGTTATATTCTTGAAGCATGCAAGATCCAAAGTTGTAGAATATAAATACCCCCCAAGCTTTTTAGCTAGCTCCCAAATATCAGCTATATTTTCAGTAGGAAAAAGGACTTGCGGAGCTGTATTACCAAGAAATTGTATGCAGCGCACTTGGTTATCAAACACGTCTTCAAACTCTTGCTTAGGGTCAGAGTCTAATTCTTGGTATGCGGAAAATACCGCTTGGAATCGATCTTTTGTTTTGGTGCTTCCACTAAGGACATTGATAAAGTTTTCAGGAAAGCAGTCATTAAAACTATTTGCTGCAAACATCTGACGATAGAAGCCCTTATGAATATCGTCCAAACAATAAAGAGAGAACTGTGGAGGGAGTAATACAGGCCAAAGCATTAGTCTTCACCTCGATCATTGCTAGCGATCTTGTGTTTAATCTGATTACGTCTATAGTTCACTTCAAATGAATCACCATATGACTCAAGCCACTTTAGCGTTTCCAGCTCGTCCATTAACCCTTCATCATAGGCTCGTAAACCAGATCTAAGCTCAGACAGCGGTTTCTTAGAAATCAACACATCCAAATCAAATACAGACGCTAACAAAGAGTCAAAGGAAGCCCCGTAAGTTTCGACATTCCCCAGGGATTGAATCGCTACACATCCCTCAGGATTTTTCTGAAAGTGCAGCACGCGCTCAGATTTACATGCTGAAAGGACAAAAGGCGAATGTGTTGAGATGATTAGCTCTAACTTTGATAAGCCAACGTACTTGTTAATGATATCGACAAACTCGATACGCCACTCAGGATTGAAATGACTTTCTGGCTCATCAAGGATAAACAAGGATTGTTGGTCACCGAATAGTATTAAGGAACCGATAATTTGAATGAGCTGATGCTCGCCATCACTGAGACGATCATAGAGGGTAACTGCATTTGGATTAATTAACCTAACCTTTGTATTAACGAATCGAATAGGCGCTAAGCCACCAGCTATGTTAGGTACATTTCGCTCATAACAACTCGTTTTCAACGTTCGTTTTTCGTCTCTGCTCCACCGCTTAGCCACCATTTGGCTAATGAACATCAAATTGTCTAGGAACATAGAACGCTCTAGATACAAGCTTTCTATTTTTTCAAAAAAGTCCTGGTTGACTTCAAACTTCAGGACACCGTTGAGAGTATCCTCATTGAACTTCGAACTATCACAGCTAAGTTGCTGCAGTCGTATAGCTTCAGCTTTAATGAAATCTAAATCTCGGTACTCCGACAGTCGCAAATCAATCTCAAATGACTTCAATGTTTCGATATTTGTGTAATCGTTTAGGAATCGCTTAAATTCTTCACTTTCATTGACCATTAGCGAAATGAAGAACAACTGATTGGCGGTATGATCTGTAAATGTACCGATAGGGCTTTCTGCTTTGATTGATGGTAGAGGTACATCAATATCGATTTCGTCATCAAAAACTAATGGTGGTTCAAACAGCGATTTGTTGCGCTCATAACTCGTTTCAATATAGTCACGCAGCTCAATCACTTGATTTTCATCAAACCCATCTTCTCGAGTAATTAAATTGTCGAAACGCTTGGCATATTCTCTATGAAATACGCCCTGTTTCCGAACAACGTTGTAAAAGCTAAGCTGGGCTTTCGCGAAGACTGAACTCAAGCCTTGATTATTCCCTGATGAGTAAGCAATAACATTGATGGGGAGCATTTCGTGAAAGCCGACCGTGACTTCATTGAAAACCTGCAACAGTTCGAGCATCTCATCGACTTGATTATCCTCAAGGCCATTTGCACCATAACTAAGTGGTCTTTCACCCTCAAGATAAAGCATCTTTAAGTTCGAACTAGTACATTTGAGCAGCACCGTCCTTAAAACTGAACCACCGGTAATCTGATACTCGATTTCAAAATCATAAGTGAGGTCTTCTGAACATTCGTACTGCGGGTTGAAGTACCTATCGGCGTAACCAAAGATATCAGCGATCAGTTCAATGAAGTTTGATTTACCGGAACCGTTTAAGCCAACCAAGCATATAGGTGAATAGCCATCACTGTTGGGCTTAAAGGTATAGGTGAAAGGATGTTCTTCTGTTCCAACAATCGATTTGTATTGACCGATTAATTTAAGCCTATTTAGTCTCATCTTTGTTCTTATTTTTAATTATGAAAATGTACTTTATTTGATTGGCTTACCCAGCATTCGCCCTAACACTTCTTTCATTGAATCTTGAAAATCAGTCATCGACCTCATATCGGTAATTTGAGCCAAGTCTACCTGGCCTTCGTCTACGAGCTCATTGAGTTTTTCACGAGTCGCTGACTCACCCAAATGTTCTTCCAGCTCAGCTTTTAAAGAGCGAGGTGAATTATCGTTGCCCGAACGTTCCTCTAAAGCCTCACAATATTGATAGCCGTTTTTCAATGCACAGAGTAGCCAAGCTTCTGATTTAGGTTGAGCAACAAACGGCACCCCATTTTCAAAGCCTTGAGCTTCAAAGCCATGTTCCATTGAAAGGCGCTTTGTATTGTAATCAGGCCATTTATTGCTGTCTGAGTCGTGAAAAAGAACAGCTAAACTAGGTTGAATTTCCGTATTTTGTGCTACATGGGCTAATGCTCGTGCAGCACTGTAAAATTCGCGGGTTTCGTGTTGAGTCTTCTTACCGCGTCTTGAAAGCGGTTTGATTATGGCTCTATCGCGCGAGATCTCGGTAATGCGAGTTTCATGAACCACTTCAAGCAGATCCGCATCGAGAAGTGAGAAGCCTGAATAGGGTTCAATGAACTTATCTATTAACTTGCTCAGAGGCCCGATTGCATCATTGCTTTTACCGATGTCGGTTTCACCTTCACCGCTGACAACTAAATACATGCGTTCTGCCCTCTTTAGTTGCTAATCAGTTGAACTGTCGCGGCTTCTGGCGCAAGATTTTCAAGAATCGTGTCTTCATAGGCCTCACCTGGCCCCATGAACTTTAGCTTGCGCTGCATAGAAGGGATATCAAACAAGCGAATAGCTTGTGTCGCACCTTGAGCATTTTTATAAAGGTAAACCACACCTGCTCTAGCTACATCATCTTCCATGTAGTTAAGAATCATAGGGCTGTGAGTGGTGACAATCACTTGGGTATTAGCCTCAACTAAGCTGTCCACCAGCTTTTCGATAAGCTCTGGGTTCACACCGTTTTCGATCTCATCAAGCAATAACGCACTTTGCTTTTTGGTTAGCTGGGCAAAAATTGCCATAAAGCGAAGCAAACCATCGTTAATGTGCCTAGCTTCGGTTTTGATGGCCTTCTCGCCAAACTGTTCTTCTATCTCAAGCCTTACTGTGCCTGCCGATTTTTGAACCGTAGCATCCACTTTGACTAAACTTGGATAGAGGCCTTTCAAAGTGGATACTAAGTTCGCTTTCTCGTGTTTGGTCATGTTGCTGATAAAGCTCGATAGCATCTTACCGCCAGCGCCTAGAGTCTTACCGCTGATGTGTTGATCACGCAACATATCTGGGGAAAGCATGTCTAGTGCATTTAGCTCTTTGAAGAAGTTTTTAAACTCTTCTAATTCAAACGGTAGCTGATTTTTTCTTAGTTGAGACAGAATCGAACCTTGATAATCAAAGGTAATAGGCGCTTGAAGACCTTCTGTTGGTAGCGAGAACTTACCATCCGCAACATTGAGCAGAGTTTTGCTACCCCAAACAATTTTCTCAGAAGTACAATACAGCTCAGTTCTGTTAAAACTGCCGTCCCAAATGACTGATTTGCCGGAGCAAGAAAGCTCTACTGTAAAAGTAATATTGGATTGCTTAGTAAGCGTCGAATTGAGATCTTTGGCACTCCATTGTCGGCTGTCCAACCACTCATCAATGTCACCACTCACCTGCTGTGAGAGAAAATCAATAAACTGTAGTACCGTTGATTTACCCGAGCCGTTTAAGCCTACTAAGCAGTTAAATTTGCTAAACGGCAGCGAAAAGTCCACCAACGACTTAAAGTTATTGGCTTTGATATTGACTAATGAGAGTGATTGATTCATTGCTTGTATTATCCTTTCTCTGCCGTTTTTGCTTTGGTGGTGCGCTTACGAGTCGCCTTTTTAGGCTTGGCTTGTTCACGTTCAGCGAGAATACGTTCTAATAATTTTTCTGCTGACTCATCAGATGGATCTTGTGGTACCAACTCACCTCGGAAGGCTTTGGCAAGGATCGATTGAGTTAGACGATCCAAGCGAGCTTTAGCGTCTAGGTATTGTTTTTCGACTTTGTCAGCACTCGCAACCAAAGTAATAATTCGACTTATAATTTGTGTTTGTTCTTCAAGTGAAGGCATTAATAAGCCCAGAGTCTTGAAGTTTTTTAAGTTAACTTTTTGCTGGGCAACACCTGCTGTAATTGCTCTCATCTGAAGCTGAAAGTGCTCCGATTGCATGTAGAAGAAAACATACTGCTTACTGGCTAACTCTTCGTTTACATCAAGCTTTATACAATCTGACGTAATAACAGCTTCTGGCAGGTCATCAGAATACATAGCAACATCCCCAGGAGGATCACCCATCTTAGTAATTAGAATATTACCCGGCTTTGCTCTATGGGCTACCAATTCTGAAAATTTATTATGGTCAACGAATTTAGTACCTGCTCCACCAAATTGCCTTGCCCTTATTTCTCGAACAAAGACCAACGGGTGACCTTCATCTCTATAGTCAGCAACTTTTAAATTACTACCAAAAGGACCGATGCCCAGTGAATATTTTTCTTTCTTCGCAATTTGTTCTACCGTAAAACAATTTGCTTCCCATTCAAGTCCCATTTCTCCACGCCACTCTTTCGTCAACTCCCCAGACGTAGCTGCAGCCAATACCGATTGACGAAAACGTTTTAAGATTGCAGGAATTTTGTCTAAACGAGCTTGTGCTTTATCGACCTTGGCAAGGATAGAATCTAACTTGTTGGCAATTCGGATTTGTTCGTTTAGTGGTGCTAGGCGAAACGGAACAGTTAAGAACCTAGCTTGAGTCAAATTAAGACCACTTTCGCTCATCCCTGTCTTTCGAGCATCAATTTCAGCTCGAACCTTTTCACTTCGCAGACATGCTTCAATGAACCTCGGGTAAATGTAATTCTGATTAAACCTCATTCTATACATCTTTCCAGAAAGCATTAATTTAGGGCGCACATCTTGAACTAAAGTGGTTATTCCACATCTTGCTCTTGGCCCTGCATTAGTCATCAATAGATCACCAGCGTTAACCTCAATTCTTTCACGAGGTTGCTTATCTTCCGGCAATTTTTTGTTGTGCTCTTCTAGAAAAAAACCATCTTGAATGGCTGTTGTCTTTAAAACTCCCCAATCATCAGAATCAGCAGCCTCTGTATGACATTTTGGGCTCCAACCTTGATGAAGTAATTTTCCATCAGATTGAGGCTGTAAAACATCACCTATCGTTATTTCAATCCACCCTTTAGGTAACTGACTCACGAAGCCACCTCATCACTTTCCGCTGAATCTAAATCCACTAAAATCGCTTTTAGTTCTTCCATTGCCCCTGCCATTTCAAGCAACGCTTCGTTAATTAACACATCTGGCGCAGGTAGCTTTGAAGCGTCTTCATTGTTGTCATCACGAATCCAACTTAGATCAAGTGATTCATCTTTATTTTTTATCTCATCACGGCTAAAGCAACGCAGGCGACAACCATCCGCGTCGTCTTTATGGCTACTGATAAACGCTTTGCGAGCTTTCTCATCCACTTGGGTCAAGTCACTGCCTACCGCTTGGTAAAATTCTTCAAAGTGCTTTTTAGTCAGTACGGTGCGTTTGCCAAATTTCGGCATGTTTGAACGTAGGTCATATACCCATACGTTTTTAGTTTGGCCTTTGTCTTGTTTTACATCCTCTGGTTTCGAGAAGAACAGCACATTGGTTTTT
Source organism: Vibrio sp. 10N.261.55.F4 (assembly GCF_041470465.1). Taxonomy (NCBI): domain Bacteria; kingdom Pseudomonadati; phylum Pseudomonadota; class Gammaproteobacteria; order Vibrionales; family Vibrionaceae; genus Vibrio; species Vibrio sp. 10N.261.55.F4. The sequence goes on from NZ_JBFRMM010000002.1 coordinate 87,643, forward strand.
ACCCCTGCGGCGTAGAAGATACCCGTAGGCAAGCGTAAAATGGTGTGCAGATTACACTTCTCCATTAGGTCTTTACGGATAGTTTGGCCAGTTGAGCCTTCAAACAACACGTTATCTGGAAGCACAACCGCTGCTCGACCACCCGGTTTAAGCATTTTGTGGTACATCAGATGCAAGAAGGCAAGCTGCTTATTACTGGTGTAATGCACCAAATCATCACGGGTTGGTACGCCACCACCTTGTTTAGTACCAAATGGCGGGTTAGCTAAAATGAGGTTAGCATCGGGAAGCTGTTTACCTTCATTCGACAAGGTATCGCCAAACAAGATACCTGAATTTTCATCATCAACAGCTAAGTCATGTAACATTAGGTTCATCATCGCTAGGCGACGAGTGTCTGGTACCAATTCCATACCGAAGAAAGTGTCGTGTTGATATTTGTCATATGGCAGAGTATCTAACCCGTCAATATCATTGTTCTCTTTTAGGTAGTTGTGCGCGCTGATCAAGAAACCACCTGTACCGGCGGTTGGGTCAACAATCACATCATCAAGGTTTGGCTTCATTAGCTCAACCATCACATCGATAAGCACTCGTGGTGTAAAGTATTGTCCTGCGCCCGATTTTTTCTCGCCTGCGTTAATTTCTAGCAAGCCTTCGTACATGTCGCCTAACCCTTCGGTTTTGGCGCTGTACCAATCGAGCTTATCAATTTCAACAACCAGCTTATTTAGCGTGGCTGGTTTGCGAATAACGGTGCTGGCATCGGTGAAGATGGCTTTAGTGATCAATGAACCATTTGAACCCAAATGAAGCAATAATTGCTTGTACTGTTCAAGACGAGTTGCAGCGTTATACGCCTCTAAGTTTTCCCAACGATAACCTTCTGGTAGCAGTTCGTCTTGGCCTGTTTCATCGACCATTTTTAAGAAAACCAGATAGGTTAACTCATTAAGGTATTCGTGATAGGTCACGCCGTCGTCACGCAGTAAGTTACATAAATTCCAAAGTTTGGCGACGAGATCTTGAGTGCTCATTAATACAATACCTTTCTGGGTTTAACAGCACTACGCTGTTTTTTCTTGTTGCGACTGTGCCGATTGAGGGGCTAGCCACAGAGCTTTGTTAAATTGAAGTAGAACATCCTCTATAGGCTGTTCAAAAAGTTTGTTGGCGCGTTTAATGCCACCTTGTTGCTGTTTAAAAATACCTTGGTCTAGCGCAGGTAAATCAACTATGGTGGTGGCCTTCATTTGCTTTGCAATAAGTTCTAACCACTGCTTTTGTGGCGTCTTCCATTGCTGGCTAGCTAGCATGGTTGCTAATGCTTTATCGACACGCTGGTCAAATGGAATGAGAGCTTCGCCCAATGCGGCTTGACGAATAAAGCCAATGATTCTGGCGGCAATTTCTTCGTTTTTCACTTCGTTCCACGCAACTTGCAGATCTTGTTCTCTAAAGCGGTTCTTTTCAAGCTCTAACGCCAATTCTTTCAGGCTTTTTCTTGTTAATTCCCAAGGTTTTTGCACGACTGTTTGAATAGCAATCAATCGGTTGCTGTTGGCTTTAACAAAGTCGCTAAACGCTTGCAGATAATCGGCAGGTTTTTGGCCATCACCGTAACCAGTAGTAACGCCCGTCACTTCATCATCATGCTCTGAAATAATGATTGGTGGACGGTTTCCTCCTCCTGTGACTTTGGCATCAAGTAATTCACCTAAACCTGGGTGATTGGTAAACCATTCGGCTACTTCATTTAACGGTCGTTTTTTTAGATCTTGGATGAAGTCTTCTGGTGATTGACCAACAATAGTTTCAAAGTTGTCACGCTGGCTATCCGTTAAGTGACGGCGTTTCACTTGCAGCTTGGCGATGAACTGGTTCTTAGCGAGTGTTTGAAGTTCATCTTCATCGACTTGCTTCATCTCGTTTTCTAGTTCGGTAAAGGTCACGTTCACGTTCGTAACGACAGGCTTCATGCTGTTGACGTCTTCTAACTGCGTATAGATATCTACGGCATCGTAGATTTTAAATGGCCCTTTACCAATTTCGTCACACAAGCGGGTTGCACGGCCAAGCATCTGTTCAAATAGGATTCGGCTATTCACTCGGCGAAGGAAGACCAGATTGCAAATTCTTGGTACATCAACACCTGTGGTTAACAGATCAACGGTGACGGCAATGTTAGGTAAGCGGTCATTCTTAAACAGGCGGATTTTTTCTAGCGGTTTATCACTGGCTCCAGTGATCTTTTGAATGGCATCGTCTTCCACTTCACCATGATATTGTTCACACGCTTCTTTTAGAGCCTCAACCACCTGATCGGCATGTTTATCGGTAACACAAAAGATTAAGGTTTTTGCTTCTGAATAAGGGCTAATGGCATCACTTTCAATCAACCACTTAGTCACTTGTTTGGTAAAACTTGGGCTAATGACCTTACGGTTAAACTGAGACACGTCGAAATCGAGCTCATCCGGCGTGTTGTACTTCTCTACCGTGTTGTCTTCAACATTGTAAGCTTGAACTTCGTCATTCACTTCGTAATGAATGCCCTGTTCTGCTAGCTTAGTATGAATACGAACAGGCGGTAGGTGATCGTTCAAATAGCCATCTAGTACAGCTTCGGTATAACTGTAACTGAAAATAGGCTCGCCAAAAATATCTACTGTGTGCAGCGCTGGTGTCGCGGTTAAGCCTATTTTGAAAGCGTCAAAGTATTCTAAAACAGCGCGGTACTTAGATTGATAATCTTTTTGATCACGAAACTCTAATTCGGTGTCACTTAATATTCGATCAAGCAGGTAACCGCGGTGACATTCATCAACCACAATGCAGTCGTATTGACCAACACCCGGCTTAGTATCGCCATCGCTTGGGTACAAAATACGTTTAACTAAGCCTTGTACGGTCGCAACATGCACCTTGGTATCGTCCTCGGGTTTGGCTATGGGCGATTTGTCTGCTTCCATGCCAATCACATCAAAGGTATCAGCAAAGGTATTGAGGTTTTCTAAACGTACTTCACCAAAGTCTGTAGTGGCTTGTACACCAAGAGCTGAGCGGTCTACCAAAAACAAAATACGACGGAAACGTTCAGCCTTTAATAAACGGTAGGCCAAGGCAATACAGGTTTTGGTTTTACCTGTTCCCGTTGCCATTGCTACCAGTGCATTGGTTTTCCCTTGCTTAATGGCTTCTTCAACAGATTTAATCGCTTCTACCTGATAGTCACGTAGCTTCAAATCATAATCAAAACCCATTTGATCAAGCTCTTGTTCAGCCTGTTGTGGCGTTTGTCTTAAGTACGTTTTGATTTCTTGCGGTGTGTACCAACCTTTTAGAGCACGACGTCGGTTGGTGCTATCACGCACATCTAAAAACCATATACCGCTCTCTTGCTCTAACTGTTCTAAATAAGGGCGACCATTAGTAGCAAAAACAATCGGGACTTGAAACTCTCCGTAAGTCGTTTCAATGGTGATCCCACCTTTCTCTGTTAGCCCTTTTGCATAACGCTTAGCTTGATCAATTGCGCCATAGACATTTTTAGCGCTCTTTTTGGCTTCCACTACGGCAACAGGCGTTAGACCTGAGAACAACACATAGTCCGCAGGCCCAGATGAAGTTGGCCATTCAGCAATAGCACGGTTTTCGTTAGCTACAGGCCTTGCCCCTTTTGAATATCTTAAGTTAACCGTATCTGTTGTCCATTGTGCATCATTAAGTTGTTCATCAATAAGCACTCGCGTCTCTTGTTCATTTAATTCAAGACGCGACTTTTCAACAAGCTCAATAACTTTGGCTTGAGCTTGTTTGTCTTGTTGATTGAATTCAGCCAGATAAATGAGGTTGGCCTCGTCCATCTTCTTACGATACTGAGTTAACGTATCCTCATGCTCAGTCGCCACTTCCTCCCAAAGCTGGCTTTCTGCCTGCATTTGCTCGGCTCTGCTTTTCAAGGCTGCGGATTTTTCTGCTTCAACTTGTTTGAGCTGTTCAGCAACTTTCAGACGCTCTGAGGTTCGCTGCTGGGTAACTTCTAACGCTTGCAGTTTTTCTTCTAGCTTGCGCACATGCTCAGATGGGTCTTCAGGTTTTATAAAGGGTTGTGGTTTAAAATTTTTGGCATGAGCCCCGCCAAATAGGGTGTGATACCAGGCGCTAAGGGCATGGCCCAACACTAATGCTTTAAGTGCATCACGGTGGCTCGACGAAGTGAAGTCATGATTGGCGGTGTTACCAAGCTTTCTAATAGTATGGAAAGAGTCATTGATACGCTGGTCTAAGGTCAGCTTATACTCAAGATTACGTAAGAGGTCGACTTGTCTGATATCCCGCCCATTTTCATCTTTGCCGTATTGGACACCTACGCGCGCAGCGACGTTTTGCGCTAATGCTTCACCCAGTTGGCGTATCTTAACCAGCGTGGTATTTGGATCAGGAACAAAACATTGCTCTGCACGGTTTGCTAACCGAAACAGTAATTCGTCATGATGCTTTAAAAACTCAAAATTACTTTTTTCCACTCAAAAGTTCCTTTCTCGCCAATGCTGGTCAATCTTAAATGCAACTAAGTTAGCATCTTACTACTTTTGAGACTGTTAGTTAATTCATAGAGTTAGCTAACAGTCATTAATCTGGCTTGTCATTACCAACGGCGTGAATCATTTTACTCTGACTCTTGTGAGTATTTCTCAACATGTAAATTCAAGAAGTGCATTCCAGCTGAACTTAGAACGTAATGTTTATCGCCACAAGGATAGAGGAAGTTGCGATCCGCAAGATAGTTTAGCGCTTTATCCCAGGTTTCGATTCCAAGCGCCTGACGAATATCGTCATAGATGGTTTGCTCTGTAATCTCCAATAGTGCCGTGCGCCCGAGCCCAATCACTGGCGTGGTTAGATCGTCTAGGTCAAAACCTTTATCCACCCAGTAACGGGCAATAATTAATAACATAGCCTGAATTTTGGTGGCATTGGTGTCTGCGTCTTCTTCTGCTTCACTACGACTGATATAGAAAAACTCCCCTTCTACATTGAAATTGAGCGTGAAACCAATGTGCAGGTAAAGCTGTGTAAAGTGCTCTAGGTTATTATAAAGTTCGGTATAAAGCGGACTCTCAATAAAACGTTGCTGGTAGAGGTCATAAACTTGCTTAGTGATAACCTTACCATTGACGAATGTCGTGTATATCTGCTGGCTTTTCACCATGTTTATTTGAGAAAATGGCGTCATGGATTAGTTACTCGCTCTGTTCGAATTTTACGGTATAGATAAATAGTGTCGCTTTGGGCAATGCGTTGGCGGAAATTAGTCATTTTAAGTATGTGTCCATCAAGCATCGCTTCACTGCGTAATAGGAAGTTAAGCCCTTCCAATAGGTCAACAAAATGATAGTCAACCAGATGTTCTTTGAGGCGCCTATGAAGTGAGAGCGTGAGATCTTGATATTCGGCCATTTTCATCTGTTTCACCAATTCAAAAATCTGCTCTGCGCGAGCGAGCCTTCGTTCGGTTGAATCATCTTTAGTGCTGACTAACTCAACATAACGCCCCTGCTCTAGCAGGCCTTTATCCGCAACTCGCGCATCTATATCACTCACTACATTGTTGAGGTAGGCTTCTGAACTACTGATACGAAGCACTTTGGGTCTTGCTTGCTGCATTAACCCCATAAATGTACCGTTATCACGAGCAAATTGCCCATCTATCTGGCTGCGTTTTAGGTTGTGCTTTGTTGCATCTAACTCTTTGACTAAATCATCAAATGCCGTTTCAATGGCATTAAACTGTTGAAGACGCTTTTTGGAACGGGCCAAAAACTGGTCTACTGAATGCGATACTTTGCTGATCTGTTTGTGAAAACTGTTAAAGCTCACCTCATACCTCAACATTGCGTTCGCCCGTGGGTGGTCTTGATGGCGATCAAACTGACTGCGTAAATTTTGCAGACATTCAAACAAGTTCGGCCCATCTTTCAACCGACTTTTCTCATCCAAAAATTGTCGCGTGGGCAGTATGTGCCTCGATAGCAATAGCGATATTTTTTCTATCGACTCTTGCTGGAGGAGCGAGAACACTTGTGGGTTATCCGATTTGGCGGCAAGTTCACTCGCATCACTGAGCTCCTGATTGATCGTTTGCATTTTTACCAAGTTCAAACGAATACTGTTTAGAAGCTCACTTAATTGATGAAACAACTCGTCAATGAGCTCCTTAAAATCTAAGTTGTCATCGCTATACAGCATTGAGCCCGACTGAAGCTTTTCTAGAAGTAAGCGTATGCCTCCTAACTGGACTTTGAGCGCGACGTCTGTCAAATCTTGAAACAAGCTACGATCAAAGAGACGAAATACCCCGATCACGGCTCGATCAAAGATTAGGCGACTTTCACCACCGAACTCATCTTTGTCGACTAAAATATGGGTCGCTAACAAGTTATCGGCAGAAAAGGCAGTACGTAATTGTTTCTGTTTATCTTTGCTTTGCCCTTGTATGTATCGGTGCAATCTAGAGATGAAGGTCGCTTCTCTTACATAAGGCTCACCACTCTCATCCATTGTCCTGATCACATCCCTCATTACGGTGTGATGTTCAAGCATAATGGCAAACGTGGGGATGGTCAGAAGTCTTTTATCACTCATCTGCCTCTCCAAACATATCGAGTTGCTCTCTATCCAGCGCACTTCCTTTTCTCACAAAGCTTTCTGGTATGCCTGTGTAAGCAATGCTCCGAGCTTCATCGTAGGGTTTTGAAGTGCGCATCGAATCCAAACGAAAATGTTGACCAAACTTAAAGATAATCTCACTGGATGCCGAGTTAGTAGAAGCACTTAAAACTCGAAAGCCTGCTTTTTTCATATTTGGCAACAGCCAATCAAATTGTGAACTATCCACCGAAGCACCTTCATCTATCACTAGTGGAAATTGGGTCGCACAAGCACTATTTCTTAATCGGCTCAACAAAATTTCCACCAGCTTGATGTTGATCAGCATGATAGTAGAGGTGGACTGTGACTTGCTCTCCCAACCATTTTGAGCACGCTTTTTAACTCTATAGCTAATGCCAGAGACGATCTGCTCCATGGTCAGTAGCGCGGCTTTGCCTTCTGGGAAAAACTTTTTACTAAAAGCTTTGAGGCGTTCAATAAACTGCTCCGAGGCTTTTTGATCTGAGTGCGTATCAAAAAACTCGATTTCCCTCACTAGGTCGTCAAATCGCGCCTCAATCTTGATTTTGGCTTCAACCTGTGACAAGTCATTGATCTCTAGTCCTTCAAACGCACGGTTAATACTCTGTTCAAACTGGAAAACCAATTCTCGATTATTTTTTAGCTCATTAATGATGGAGTGAACAGTGTGCTTATGTTCAATAAAGTTTTTGCGCAGAATATCAAACTCATTATCTAGGCCTTGATAGCGAGTTTGGAGTTGGTTAAATGCGTGTTCTAGAAGATCATCATCTAGGTGAGAGAGCATCAGCTTATCGTCATTTTCTAGCACTTGTTCTCTGACAAAACCTTGGATTTTTTCGGTAATCTCGGTCTTTGCTTGACGCTTTTTGTGCAGAGCCTCTATTCGAGCTCGTAGTGTTTCTTCCGAAAGGTCGATTGTTTGATCGGGTAAGACTGAAAAATCGCTTACTGGTAGATGATGCGCCTGAAGTGCCGCTTTGACCCTAACGCTGAATCCGGTTAATTTTTCTAACTGCTCTTTTTTCTCGGTTAGTTGGTTAGTTTGTGCGTCAAACGAGTGCTTCGTTTGAGCCCATAGGTCATATTGTGCATCGAACTGTTTTTCTAACGAATCACGAGTTTGTTCAGCCTCCGCTAGTTCTTTACTAGTCTCTTGAAGCTGCTCTGCATTGTTTGTGTATGCTTTTAGCAAATGGATTTCATTTTCAGTACGTTTGATTTCAGTTTTAAGCGCCGTAATTTCTTTAATTCGCTCAATGCGGGATTGATTACCCATTGCACTGAGTTCTGCGACTCGCTTGCTTTTTTGCTCTAAGGCCTCTTGTACTTTAGATAACCGCGTTTGGTCAGACTCTCGATTAATGCTTGGAATGGACTCTAACGTTAAGTCCCAAAGTGCGTAGTGCTGCTGTTTTTCTTCTAATAAATCGGTAAATGACTCAATTGCCTGCCTCTCAGATGAGGATAACACTCTTGCTGGATTAGACTCCGCTAACTCCTCATTAACCGCTGCTAACTTCATCCAGACACTTTCAGGTAACTGGTTAAACAGCTTGAATTGTTGAGCATTGACCGATGCTTGATAGCGAGCTTCAGTCTCGCTAAGGTTGGAAATTTCTTGCTTGAGGGTTTCTAATTCAGTTTGTAGAGCCTCTGCATCTTCCTTTAATCTTAACGCTTCCTTTCTATCATCCAGGTGTTCACGGTGGCCTGATATAATGTCGTCTATCGTCTCACTTTTATCGTAGATGTTAAGGATAAGCTCAGTCTCTTGCACAATCTCATCGAGCTTCTTCTGCTGGCGAACGAGTACTTTAACCCCACCTTTCAGTGTCTTTTGTTTATCGACAGTGTCATCACACGCTTTTTTGGCCGACCGTACTTTTCCTTGCTGTAACGTTAACTGTATCTCTTCTTGTTCAAGAGTTTGGTTTTCCTGGTTGATTCGGCTGTCAAGCATCATAGCGTACTGCATCAACGCATCTTCAGCATTTTTATTGCTCACTAATTGTTGATGACTGACGGCAAGCTTTTCGTATTCAGGTCTTAAGCTTTCAATCTTTTTGAGTATTAGCTCGCGACTTGACAACATGTCGTTATAATTAATAAAGGCATCAATATCAAAATTGAGCTCGTCTTTGCGCTCCTTCTTTCTCGATTCAATGATATTGGCCACAGCCAAACGAACCGTGTCCGACCCCGTTTTCATATCAAATAGCAAGCGGACGAGTGCGCGAAAAGCATCGACATCCGCATCCTTAGTTGAGCTGAGGGGAAATAAACAAAAGCGCATCGCATCAATATCGAGTAGTTGATTCGCATAGATCACTTCCTTAATCGCGGAAGAGCGTACTAATGATTTAAAGTGCTTATCCTCACGCTTTAGAAAAGCCTGCACTTTGCTGGGTGATAAATCATCCACTCGGCCACCAATACCATCATCCCCAACGTTGTCATCCCAAAAAAGATGCCGTATTTGCGCATACCGAAGGGATGTGAACATACGGCGATAATCGAGCTTATCAGAGTTACCACGATAGAGTATCTGACAATGGGGCATTGGCCCGCCGAGGTAGTTGTCACATTCCAAAATCAGGAAGCTAGTGCTGCTAGGGAAGTAATGCTCAAAACACTCATCATTGGAGTAAAAGTTGCCTTCTTTATCTGAAAAGCCAAACTTATTTTTTGAATCTTTAAAGTTCTCTTCTGGCAGCAAAAATAGTCGAATGGCGTTCAGAATGGAAGTTTTACCAATGTTCCCGCCACCGATAAGAATCCCGCCTTCACGCAGGTCAATTTCTGCAATTGCAACGCCAGCACAATCTACTGCAACCAAGCGCGATATACTGATTAGAAGGTTATCTATTGGATTGTTAAACATCGGTGGAATCCTGTCGTATTTCGGGTAATAGAGCCTCTTGCTCTAGGAATAAGCGAGTTTTGTTCATAAGATCGGCTTCAGAGTTTAAGCCAAAATTTCGAGCCAGCTCTATCGCCTTAGCTAAGTGAGCTGCACTTTTGGGTTTGAGTTTGAATTTGTTTTGAAATAAGCCCCAATCTACTGGAGCAAGCCATTCACATTGAGGAAGCGACTTTTTAAGAGTTCCGTACACAGTCAGCCCCCCCAATTCAACGTCTTGAGCACAATAGATTTCATCATAAGTAGATAAAAATGGCCGGTTCAGATAGTGGCATATCTGGTTGCCTGCGCCAAAAATGATGTCTGAACTTTCAGCTAATGATGGATGACCAATTAGCTCTAGGAACTCTCGGTATCGATAGAAATTCTCAATATTCTCTATAAGAACTGCTCGATTACCCATGAGCCTGCCGTGGGTTTTGAAACCATCAATATCGGATACAATAACAAACGGAACCTGTGACTTAGTTGTGCTGTTCAAAACCAAAACGTGAGCAAAATTACTAGGGAAATCATGTGAGCGCCCCAAGTTAGATGCTGCAACTCTATCGCATACTTCTGGCTCATACAGTGCGAGATGCCGTTCTTCATCGAGTATCTCCAATTGATGTCCACTCTTAAGACGAGTTGCACGATAAATTTTCCGCCATTCATTGATGTCTGAGAATGGCAAAGACTTGAGGAAGTGCTCTAAGTTGATCGCATCTCCCTGTGAGATTTTATAGAGGTATCGGTTAAGTTTCATTTCAGTATGTCCAAATCCTTTCATTGACTTAACTACAGCAGATTCAATAATATGACGCCATTAACGACAGGTAAATACTGATTACATACACACGTCGCATAAATAGACAGGAGTTAGATGATGAGCAAATGGCCAATTCGATGGGATCTACTATTCCGCTACAGAATGATAGAAGTCATCGCGCTGTGGGAGGGACGGTTAACAACCAATCACCTGATTAAGAGCTTTGGTATTGGCAGGCAGCAAGCATCTAAAGACATCAACACCTACCTAACCGATGTAGCGCCAGGCAACCTTGTCTACGATAAGCAGTTGAAAGGATACAAGCCCAGTGATTGCTTTGCTCAACGCCTAACAAGCGGTCATGCTGATGAATACTTACACATCTTATCTCGAAGTGAAGATATGACTGTGACTTTCAATGAGCTTGATATGGGCTTTGAAAATACGACGATGGTTCGCCCAGTGACGCGCAACATTACACCCGAAATTTTACGTCCATTAGTCCAAGCAATCAGAGAGAAAAAACGTGTCGATTTAAGCTACACATCACTGACAAATGGTGAAGAAGTAGAACGGATCATCTCTCCACATACACTCGTTTGCACACCATTACGCTGGCATGTCCGTGCTTATTGCGAGCACTCAGAAGACTATCGAGATTTCGTGCTGAGCCGAATTCGAGGGACTCCAACTCTTGAGACAAAAAAAATAAAAGGAAAGGAACAAGATGAGCTTTGGAATACTCATCTCTCTATTAAGTTAATCCCCGACTCAAGATTGACCGAAGCCCAGGCCAAAGTGATTGCACACGACTACGGTATGGAAAAAGGCACCCTGACAATACCGACGAACGCAGCTCTGGTTCGCTATGTTCTTGATGCTTATAACATCGATATTAATGTGTTGAATTCGAACCCTAAAGGACAACAGATCATCTTAGGGAATTTTGAGGAGCTGAGGCCGTATTTGGTTTTTTAGGTGCGCGTGAATACTTTAAAAAGCATACAACGCACCTTTGTAGTCCAGCATAAAACTAAATCGACTCATCTGCACTCTTGATTTGTTGCTGAGAAATTCTCCGATAATCACTGTACCATTCCACGAAAGCTGTAACGCCTTCGTGGAATGGTACTTGTGGCCTAAAACCAATCTCATCAAAAATCTCTTTTACATCAGAGTATGTTGTATTCACTTCCCCTACCTGCATTGGCTTCAATTGCCTTATCGCAGATACTCCCAGTTGACATTCCAACAAATCAATCATTTTTGTGAGTTTAACTGGAGCCCCGCTACCAACATTAAAAATCTGATATGGCGCCGAGCTTTGCGCAATAGTCTCGTGAGCTTTTAACCATTCATGGTTTTTCTTGGGAATATTCTTTGTTACTCGAACTACTGCTTCTACAACGTCATCGATGTAAGTAAAGTCCCGATAAAGTTCCCCGTTATTGAAAACATCGATCGGCCTTTTTTCAATCATTGCCTCTGTAAACTTATAGAACGCCATATCAGGTCGACTCCAGGGACCGTAAACGCTGAAAAAACGCAGTCCTGTCGTTGGTAACCCATACATTTGAGAGTAGCTATGAGCCATTAACTCATTTGCCTTTTTAGTTGCAGCATAAAGAGAAACTGGGTGATCCACATTGTCATTCGCTGAAAATGGAATTTTATCGTTCAATCCATACACTGAGCTCGATGACGCATACACCAGGTGTTTAATTTTAAAACCTCGACACGCCTCTAGGACTGAAAGAAAACCCATTAAGTTGCTCTGTCCATAGACCATAGGATCTTCCGAAGAGTAACGTACGCCAGCCTGCCCAGCTAAGTGAATCACGCACTCAAATTGCTCTTCATCAAATAAACGAGTTAATTCATCTGAGTTTTCGACACTCATACAGTGAAATTCGAACCCTACATCTCCAATCCATTCCAACCTCGCTTTTTTAAGGCCAACATCGTAATAGTCATTGAGGTTATCAACGCCGACCACATCGTATCCATCAGCACAAAGCCTGCGACAAATATGACTACCGATAAAACCGGCGGCACCCGTTACAAGTGTTTTCATAGCCTTCCTGTAATTGAAAAAAACGCATAGATAATGCAAATGTTGATCAAATGCTCATAAATGTCAGTCAGTTACATCACATACTCATCAATTTGCTTATTATAATCAAGTCAATCATCAATCAAAGTCTCAATAATGAATAATGTCATTGTGCTGATCGCTACAACGCCCAGGCTTTCACTACTTTCAGAGCATGCGCTTCCTTCAGTCATCAATCAAACATGCCAACCTAAAGCCGTTGTGCTCGTATCAGATACACGCTCACTAGATCGGAATGAAGTAGAGAACCTGCGTTCTGAACTCAAAAGTATTCCGCTGCGTGTATTAGTCAATTCACGTGCATCCGGCGCCGCTGGCAGTTGGAATACCGGTATCAACTATATCTCTGATAACTTTCCAAATAGCTATATCGCTATCATCGATGATGATGATGTTTGGCAGCCTGAGCATCTATCTTCTTGCCTGCTTAGCAGCGATGACGGAAAAGCAGATATCGTTCTGTCTGGTATCAATGTGAAGATTGATCACAAAACAGTCGCTACCAATATTCCCATAGATCTTGAGGTTAAAGACTTTCTAGTTGGTAACCCAGGATGGCAAGGCTCAAATACCTTTATTAAGACCGAACTTGCTACCAAAGTTGGTGGTTTCACTGACGGCTTAACTAGTGGAAATGATAAAGATTTTGCAATTCGAATTTTGGAGTCCGGATTGGTCACCATTCGCTATACCAATATGGCGACCGTAGATTGGATTTGCAATCAAACACCCGATGCCCTTTCTGCCCCTGGCTCAAAACAGAAACTGCGCGGGTGCGCGCAGTTTCTAAAACTTCACGGAGAGAAAATGTCACAAAGTGAAATGGGTATCTATTTCGAACGCGCCGCTGCACTGTTTGCACTTTCCAAGAACGATATATTAGACGAAATAAAACTTCTGGAGAGTGTCAATGGCTAACTTTCACCCACGCGCTCCCATTAAATACACTAAGATCTTGTGCGACCGAAACTTACGAGTTGCGCACACTTCGGCACCAGAATTTGACACTGCTGAAGTGGTAGTCGCGATTACCCACAAAAACCAACCGCAAGGCCTCATCCGCGCTCTTGACAGCGCACTTAAACAGTCTCTTGCTCAAAAGCAGATTGCACGCATCGTTGTACTGGATGATAGCTCTGACATAAGTTGGTCAGCGGAAGCAAGTGCTTTACTTCACCACCCAGCTGTTACCCTCTTGCAAGCCGAGTGCGGTTCGCCAGCTAGGGCACGCAACCTTCTCTTGGACTGGGCAGATACACAGCCATGTATACAATGGGTTGCAAGATTAGATGCTGACGATGAACTGTTTGCTAAAGATAGCCTGCATGGGCTTTGGAAGGCTGTTCGCGATACAGATAAAGTAGCGGCTCTGGGAAGCAACAAGCTGAGAAAAGGAGGGGTGATCCTCCAAAATGACAATATCGCAAATCCAAACGAGCTCTGTAATCATCTAAGTTTAGCGGGATTTATCGATAATTTTGCTTCTGCCAAGCAACAACGAGAGCTTCCTTCATGCAACCTATTACTGAAGAATAATCTAGGTATCAGGTACCCAAACATCAGAAGCGCAGAAGACCACTGGTTGGTCACTAAACTATTAATGCTAAATCCTTCCAAGGTAGCCGTTTGTTCTTATCCTATTTATGCCATCTACTCTCTTGATGGAGAAGATACAAAGACAAATAAGTCTAACGAAATTTGGCAAGATCAGAGAAATAGGCTTGCCTATGTTGCAAGAACATGGAGCACTCTATTGTCTACCAATCGCCATCTGTTAGGTGTTGGTATGGAAGGGGCGGTTTGGCTACAGCATAATCAAGTGGTTAAGGAGTTCTACCCTTGGGCTATTTCAGATACCGAAGTCCGAAGCCTGCGAACCTTACTCGCCGAAAAAGACCTTCCTATTTCTACGGTAACTTGGAGAAAGTGTGATGGTCTTTGGCAGTACAGCACCTCCTTCCAAAATAATGCATTAACTAATGAGAAGCTTTCCGAAAAATCCATTGTAGATTACCTCAAAAAACTCTATCACGCTGGAGTTTGCACTCTCAACATCAAGCGGGATAACTTAATTGTCACTCCACAAGGAGACCTGGAATACATTGATGTCGGAAAGGACCTACAGCCTCTCACGTCCTCACGCTTTCGGGATATGTGTGCCCGCCTTTATTCTATCGGAATATTGGCGAATACTGACGAAGAAGTCGTACGTAGGCTAAGCTGGCGAAGACAAGATGATGCGTTGATGAGCCTTCCTGGATTCGAGCAGTTCTACCGTAAGTTAATCACTGAGCTTCATCCACAATGCGTCGAACCTTGCCGTAACCTAACACCGACGGTCTCGTGTAAGAGTGAATCTGTAACTCTAATGATCAAAGCCTGTGCGCAAGATGCTAAAGTACTTAGTGACCAAGTACTGCATATCGTTACGCAGCTTCGCTACCCAATTGATTTCGCACAAACAGTTCTTCTGATTGATCCTCATGAGGGGCAATTTTTACGCCAGTATTCGAATCCAAACCTAGCCTCCGTTATTGAACAAGCCGAGAGGCTGAGAGACAATGGACTAGTTGACTCCGTGCTAGTTTCCCCTTCAAGCGCAACAACCATAAATACAACGTATGAAAAATGGTTTGCACAGTCTAAGTGCGGAGAAACACATACCTGTCAAAATGCTCCCTTGTTCCCTCAGATCTGGGGATTTGACCAAGTTACGACTCGATATGTACTGCAGTGCGATTTAGACGTGCTTATTGGTCGCCGCAATTGGCACCATGATTATATCGCCGACATGATTTACGCTTGTGAGCCTAAGGATGTACTTGCTGTTGGCTTTAATATTCCCAAAAGCAGCTCTAATTTTAATCCTTATAAAGGAGCTCCGGGTGAATTTGCTCCTGAGGTCCGTTTCGGACTCTTGGATCTCGGTAGGATTCGCCTTCAACTGCCAATTGATAATCCCTTGGACAGAGGCAGATTCACTTTAACCTGGCATCGTGCACTACAACAAGCAATGAAATGTAAAGGGCTTCGCGCTGTACGTGGTGGGGATCCACAAAGTTACTACGTCCATCCTCGAAATGAACACAAACACCTTCCTGAACTTTCATTGGCAAGGGACTTGATCTCTCAGGGAATCGAACCGACGAAGCAGCATGAGGAATTTGATTGGGTACCCGGCAATCATTGGCAATATGAACAAAGGCATGAAGCAATCGTTTTTTTATTAAAAGGTAGGTATACCGACCACGCTCTACTAAAACGTTGCCTAGACTCATTGCGTAACCAGACAAATCAAAGCTTTGGTATTATCGTGATTGACGACGCAAGTGGCTCCGCTCATAACTGGTGTTATCCAATGTTGTTGGATGAGCTTCAGGCTAAAACCACACTGGTAAGGCGCAGTTCTAACACTGGGAGAATGCCAAACTTCATATTGGCAATAAAAGAGATCTGCCAAGATCCTAACTCTTTGGTTGTAGTGTTAGACCAAGATGACTGCTTAATGCAACCCAGCGTTGTTGATGCTTTGTATGCAGCCAGAAAACAGGGTGCGGACTTAGTTCAGATGCCTATGTTTCGTCCTAATAAACCACTGCATTTATACCAGCCTGATTACCGCAATCCTCGACTTGCTGCCGGTGCAAATGTATGGAGCCACCTAAGGGGATTCACCAAAGCGTTGTTTGAACAAGTCCCCGAGGAATATTACAAACATAAAGACAGCTCTGAGTGGTTCGATTTGGCTACAGATTATTTAACCATGTTACCTATGGCGGAACTCGCAAAAGCTCCTATTTACCTAGACACAGGCTACACCTATTGGCACATGCGTAAAAAGCTAGGCCGAGATGAAAAAGAGCACAATAACCAAATGGTTCAAGAAATTATGTCTATGCCTTCACTTTCTCGGAGAGAAGTAGAGCTTGTTGAGCCAAAGCCAGATTTTTTTGAAGACGGTTTACCTCACTAGACAATTCGTTGTCGTAGAGCCACCAGTTTGGGGAGATAATACACCTCCCCCTTAAAACAAAAAATAGTGATTCTAAGGTCTTTAAGATCGAAGAATCAATGTGCTCCAACCATGCCATAGGCTTAACCTGGGATAGCCCTTTCAATAATTGAGTCGCTTCTTCTTTTGGTAAACTTCGCAACGACTGAAGCTTGGAGCAATGTCGAGTGATTGTTATGTCATCTACTTTGTCATGACGCGCTAGCTTCACTTCATAGCCAGGCCAATTTAATTTATCCATCCAACCAGAGGCGAGACGACGTTCTCCCAGCCAGTTGTGATATGCAGCTGGCAGCGCTTTCCGTTGATTACAATCTAGAGGCCTCTCAAGTGAAGGCAGCAAATTCATCCTACTAACATTTATTGTGACGCCAAGTTCAAGCATTGTTTTGAGAGTGAGCAGACCAATTGAAGGTTTACATCCCAATAGGTCCTCCAATTCCTTCCCATATACTTCTAGCTTTTCACAAAACAGTTTGCTCGGTACTTCGCCTTGAACAAGAACGCCTGCCGTGATGCCTGCCAACTTACTATTAGTCACCACCAAATCAGCGCTTGAAGCAGTGGTCAATGGTTGATTAAATCGGATAACTTTCTCATGTTTTTTGATGACTAAGTCCCCTGGACCATTGCCAACAATATGCCATTCATCCACTTTCTATACCTTTTGCAATCAAGCCAGAACTAACGCTTTTTGTTGATTTCCCACTCTTGATAAATCTTCTTCCATGTTGCTGAAGTACGCTGCTCAAATATTCTAGGGCGTAGTTTTGGTGGAACATAATGTCCATCTCGAAATCGTCCACATAAGCCACAATTACGCCTCATTAGATCACGCATTTCATCATCACTGAATGGTAAACGCTGCCGCCCACCTTTTATATTTAATACTCGGTCAATACCACCAGCAACCGCACAAGGGTAATAACCCTGAGGCGTAAGACCTAAACCGCAAGTCTTTGCGATATCACAGCCGTTCGAGAAATCACTAAACTTGTGGTACCAACTATCAACAGGAGCTAAGTTAAATGGGCCAAAGTCTGGTTGAACAGAATCCGTTTTCGCTGAGTTTTCAATACACAACCATTCTGGAAGCATTGATATCACTTTATTGACGCGACGACCATAGCCGTTAGTCACAAGCTGAATAGTCAGAGCAGGATAAGCTAGCTTTAGGCGATACAACTCCGAAAGGATCTCGCTGAATTGAGGATGTAGCGTTGGCTCTCCACCTAACACTCTTATTTTCCGCCAGTGCCTATTCTTACTTAGGCTATCGTCAACAAACTGGGTTATTTCATCGAGTCCAATATGTGTTTTCGATGGGGCTTGGGCTGAAGAGCGATTACAGTTATTGCACTTCAAGTTACACTGGTAGGTGATATCTATTTCAATCAAGTCATCAGCAACCTGATATTGGTAACCCATCAATCTAGTGACTGGCTTCTGCACGCGGAACCATCGCCAAAAAGCTTTTAGCTTGAATCCAAACCTGACAATATGAAACCATTTCTTTGGATATTCATATGAGTACTTAAATGGTTCTTCGTTACGACTCTTTGTCACAGCATCTCCTTGTCAAAAAAGATCCAGACCTTGTTATTAGCCAAAGAATAAGATTACTCGGATGATATACAGCACCTTTGCATATTACGAGTACTCGATGAGTCAATGTAAACAAGTGTGATATACAACTAGATAAATATCACTAGTTTTCCATTCTCGGAGAGCAGCTCAGACAATACAGCGATCGACTCTTTTCGAACCGCCGAATTTAGATGCATCCATACCGCTGAAATTAAAATCAAATCGTAATGACTACACAGCTCTCTAGCTTTGCTTAAAGCAGGCAGAGCATCGTCTAACCACTGAACTTGAGTCGAGGAGTTTAAGCTCCCTAACTGGCGAAGTTCGTTTGCTGGTTCAACGGCGACCACTGAGCAGCCTTGTTCAACAAACCACCTCGTATCTCGGCCTGAGCCAGCACCAATATCAAGTACCCTTATAGCACCACAAGGCCAATACATGCGCCACGCACGGTGGACATTTTCAAATTCCAAAGAATCATATTGGTTTGAAAGCTGAACCGCGTTTTCGTTGTAATAAGAAGTATTTCCCGACATAAACCGACCTATATATCAATCTGACTCGATAATATATAGGTCGTTTGAATATGACGATTAAGTCTTTGATAAGTGTTAATAACTGTGATTAAGATCTCGGAGAATAAAGCCAGTTCAAAGCACCTCCCTAGCCATATCCCCCGCTTTCCCCATCTGTTCAAAATCTCCGACCTTATGCGCACGCCTTACTTCAACAAACTTACTTGATCTCAACGTATCAACTTGTTGCCATAAATGACGGTTAGCTACTGGCTTCTTATCAGATTTTCGCCACCCCTTTGCTTTCCAGTTATCTAACCATTCATTGAACCCTTTCACACAATATTCACTACTCGAATACAGGCAGTCTCCATCTCTGGCATAAGCTATAGCTTCTATCAATGCGATAAGCTCTAACTCAGCACTATCGGCAATCTCACCGACTAATAGATTATTTTCGTCAACTAACTGCCCATCGTAGTTATAAACACTGATACCAATCCCACCTTGTAGGTTTGATGTATTGTCTTTCGAAGTCGCGATAGCAATGTAGATTGCACAGTTTTCTTCATTCATAATTTTGTTCCTCTTTTTAAGTTTTGGCCTACCATTTTGGTAATGCCTTAATTGGTGCAGTGGCGTTAATTCAGTCTTAATGGCTTGGTCTTTCAGCCAAGCGCATTTCCATCCAGTTATTCACCTCTTCTTCTACCCAAGCGACCGCCCTATCTCCCAAGCTTACCGATACAGGAAAATTACCTTCGTCCATTTTTCTGTATATCGCCGAGCGGCTTAATGCAGTTTTCTCAATCACTTCTTTTAGCTTTAAAAATCTCATGGGACGTTCTCCTATGCCTGTGGTCCTCATGGGATAAGGAGATAGTGTTAAAAAAAATGAGGCTGGCTCGGCTTACTCTGATTCAAACCTTTTTGAGGTATATGTCATTAAAGTGAATGACCTAAAGCCTGATTAAAGGAGAACCAAAATGAGAACACTTTCACCACCACTACTCTCACAGCAAGAGCATGAACATCGCGTTCTAGAAAAGGCAGCAGAGATATTAGAAGATCGTTATGTACGAGGAGATGTATTTACCAATCCACAAGCTACCCGAGACTATTTGCGATTTAAGATAGGCGGCAGTGAACGCGAAGTGTTCGCCGTCATGTTGCTAGATAACCAACACCGATTAATTGAGTTTGAGGAGTTGTTTCAAGGGACGATTGATGCGGCAAGCGTCTATCCAAGGGAGGTTGTAAAGACTGCTCTGAAGGCTAATGCAGCGGCGGTTATCTTTGCTCATAACCATCCATCAGGCGATCCTGAGCCGTCCCAAGCAGACAAGCGCATCACGACGAGATTGCAAGATGCTTTAGCGCTCATTGATGTTCGAGTTCTGGATCATATTGTTGTCGGGGAACAATGCACATCGTTTGCAGAGAGGGGCTGGTTATGATTGAGAAACACTATGGTGACATCACCCTCAATAGCAAACTCCACCAGCAGTTAGAGCAAACTATCGCTCGCTACTCGATCCCTAAAGACACGACACGCATTGCACTCAACTGCCGAAACACAAGCTACTACAAAACAAAGGAAGGGGTTGCCCCTGTAGAGATTCAGTTAAAGCGGGAGAATTCACGCTCTGATTGGAATTTGGTTTTCGTGGCCAATTTTACTTATCAGGACAAAGCCACCGACTCGCTCGATGTGTATCTTTATTTCCACCTACTGAATCACTGGTGCTATCAACCAGATGCAGGGGCAGCGAGCCTGAGCCACCCTGTCACAACAAAAGTGTTTCAAGCCTGGATGTGCGCTTTCCATGAGCATTTAACTCAGCATGTCTTCGATGACATACAGCTCACTCAAGTCCGCTAAGGCTAATCCATCACCCGACTCGTTCACCTAAATTCAAGGAGGCATCATTATGTCTACTCTGCTCTTTCATCCATCAAGCTTACCTGTGTCAGACAAACTTCACGCACTGTTAAACAACCATTTTCAACAACAATTAACCCAGAGTGAGTCAATAGCCCAAAGTACTTACCTGACGTTCAACTTTCGAGATAGTTCATACAGCTCAGAAGCTGGTGGGTTTCACCCTGTTGAAATCGCGATGACACAGATCTCCAGTGGTCTATGGAATGTCGAATACATCACTGATTTCGCTTACGTTGGGAATGTGTATCCAGAATTGGCGCGATGTCTAGACTTTGATTTTCGAGACCAAGCGTTCTTTACAGAATTCGGGGGATGGAGCCCAATCAAGGGCAACTATTCCGCTGTAGAGATGTTCGAGCTTTGGCAGGATAACTTCTTAAACTACATCGATATGGAAGCGTTTGACTCTATATCTATCACTTCGTAATGAGAGAACAACCCGTCCGGGTCTATGTCACGATACAAAGGCACCGGACCACTACAGCCATCAAAAGTCGTGCTTCGGAGAGAGCTAACCCTATATGTAGCAAGGCCTGAATGACTTTTCATCATTGACTCCCACCCCACGACTTATCACTACATTACCGATAAGTGATACCAATCATGCCCAATATCTCCCCATTAAAAGAGCAGCTCACAAAAGCGCTCATCAGAGTCGCTCTCGCGAGTTGTCATTACCTTAATGAACAGTATCAGCACTTTAAAAAGGAGGTAGAGCAAAGCTCAGATCACGAACTGTTTGAATTCGTTCAACGCCTTTCTTCGGCTCACCTAAAACGGCTCTTAGCCACTATTGAGTTGATGAACAGAGGTTACCTACTAAGTGAAATTCTAGAAGCAGCAAAGGATAAATAATGGCCTTTCCCGAGGTCATTTAAATTCAAATATACAGCCCATTTCACATAATCATTATCCGCCATTTGAGTGAGACGTTATTTGTCTCACCCATCCTTATTCTAATGCCATCAGTGATGGTTCATAGACACCCAACTAAGGATTCACAATGACTACAAGTAATGTACTGCATCATACCAATGATGAAGAGCTCATCGCTTTAATCCAACGAAAAGAGTCGTTCACCTTAACTCGGGTAAAAAACTTCTCTCAGACGGTGAAAAAGATTGAACGGCTTATAGAGGCTCAAAATCTATCTTGTCGAATATACACAGCAGGCCGCTCTACAACGATGGCTGCCACCTTGGCTTCCGGCCCTGCTGTCATTTTTGGCCTAGCTTCAGCAGCCGCAATATCGGCGCATAATTTAGCCACAAGAAACCCAGACTATGAAATAGCTAAATACCCTTTCGCAGACAAACTCGTCATTAACTACAAGAAGTAATCGTATCAGGCTGTGTGGCCACCAGCCGATCCCTAATCAACTTGATTCTTAAACTCATCACTCAAAAGTGTTGAGGCGATTGATCACGTTTCAATTTTGGTGGTCCCATGCCCTCTAAACCCAACAAGCAACGCATCGAACATATTGAGTTGGTATTTGAAGTTTACTCTCTCATCCCTACTCAACGAAAGATCACGGCGAACGAAGTTCATCAACGACTAACAAATACAGGCATTGAACGCTCGAAACGCACTGTACAACGCTGCTTGAACATCTTGACGACTTATCTAGATGTGGAAAAAGACGATAGAAGCCTCCCTTATAGCTACCATCGACGAGCTCATTCTCAATATGCTATTGGCCCTAGCGAGTCTCTACTTATTGAACTCGCTTTTGAGAGCTTAAGATCGATGCTTCCTGAAAGTTATCGTTCAAGTGTTAAGGACTGTTTTGCCCCCTTACTATCAGCGAATCATCGCCAAACCTCACGTACTCATGTTCGGCATAAACGGCTTGGTAACAAAGATGATTATAACGAGGCTCTTTTTGACAAACTTTGTCTATCCATCTATCACCAACGCGAAGCTCGGCTCCATCTACGTAACGAACAAGTGCTTCAATACGTTTGTCCACTTGGGTTGGTATTAGAGAATGATTGCCTTCAATTGATCTACCAATTCAAAAAGCGTATTTGCTCAGCCCCACTCAACCAAATTCAAGACATCTACGTCAGTACGTTCGAGTTCACCTACCCTGAAGGATTTTTACTATCTGAGGCCATTACCTCTAAATAAAACTCAACATTCAAGAACAAGACCAACATGTTCAACTAACCACACAAGGAAGGATTATGAAAAATACTATGTTATTGAAGACAACTCTTGTCAGCTCTATCGCTTTCGCTCTGACAGCGTGCGGAGGGGGTGGCGGTACTAATCCAGGTACTCCGTCTGCTCAAATCGCAGGTGTGGCTATCGATGGCTATGTCGAGGGTGCTACTGCGTTCCTAGATTACAACTTCAATGGTGTACAAGACGATAATGAACCTAGCTCTACCACAGATCAGAACGGTCGTTTCGATTTTGCTATTGAAGAAGATGACTTAATTTGTAAAGAGTACTCACCAATTATCGTCAATGTGCCTACTGGTGCATACGATAGCGATTATGGGTTAGTTAATAAACCTTATAGCTTAACCTTTCCGCCCTCATTCTCATCTGACAACGTAGGCGAAGATGTATTTGCTACTACTCCATTCACTACAGTGATTTGGTCAGCTGTTGAAACAGACCTATTACAAAGTGGCGTAAGCAACTGTAAAGAGTTGGCTGCGAATACTGAAGCGCAAAACAAAGTTGTACGTCTAGTCGCCGAGAAGGAATACGAGTTGGGTAACCGCTACAACATTCCTGCTAACGAGCTATACGCAGACTTCATCGCTTCTGGTAACACCGAGCAGCATCAACTAGCCCAGCTTCTAACCAGCGGTCTAGCAAAAGGCTATGCTGAAACTTCAGCTCTAGTCGATGCGAACCCTAACGCTTGGAAAGCTACAGTTGAGTACTACGTTGAGAAAGACGACGCAGGGAATTTCACTAAGTGGTATCGTGAAGAACGCGTGTTTGATGCCGACACACATTCTCTACGTGCATTTGAAGTTTCTGTTGACTTAGAAACTGTAGGCCGCCTCATCGTTTACCGTAACAAAATCAAAGCCGAAGAAGGCGCAGTGCAAAAATACACTGATGACCTAATCGACTACCTACCAGAAATCAGCAAATACGGTTGTGGTTTAACTAATGATTACGTACAGAACTCAAAAGACTACGGCAACGACACTGTTACATTCTCTGTATCCGCTTCTGTTCTAGTTGACGACCATACTGCATGTGCAGATACACTCGTGTACTCTTCTAGCGTACCTTACGCTAACGTCATTCGTGAATTGAAAGACGGCAATGTGTTACTACAAGCTGGTATGTGGGGTTTTGACTTTGGTGACGATGCTGTTATCAATGACCTAATCAACGATGGTTTGTACTCTAACATCACAGACCCAACAGTGCTGGACCAGTTCTCAACTTGGAACTACTCACTGGACTCAACTGAATCTTACGATGCATCACGTTGGACACGTACATCAGTTGTAAGTACAGCTGAGAAAAATGTCATCACAGACGTGAATAGCAAAGGTATCTGGATTGTACGTACCACTTACCCTAACGGCACTCACCAAACGCAGTGTGGTGACTCTCTAGATACTTTAGTGGACGTGGCTCATATGGGGGGGTGTGAAGAACTGCCCATAGTGCCTGCTAACTAATCATAACGAGTCGAGAGGGGATGTATCCCCTCTCTTTTTTTATTTTATTGAGCAACCAAAATTTCTGTTTCCAGTACCAAATTGCTTGGTGCGTACTTTGGCAAAGTAACTGAGACGACGAAATAGCTCGTCAAGAACAGAAGAAGACCTAAGGCTATTTACATCGATGTGGTATACACAATTGTCAGGAAAGTGCACTAAACGACCACCATCATCAAGATCAGTATCTAATGCCCGACACCATGCCGTTTTAATTTTGTGAGATAGGTTGTTTCGGTTAGAGAATGACCCCAGGCTGTTATATACATCCTTGTTAAACAGCAGAACAAGGTGATAGTGATGATGTAACGCTTTATCTTTTTCCTTCACCCATACATATCTTAATCGACATTTCCGTTTCGGTTTCCCTGCTCTTTCTTTCCTTCTTAAATCAGCCTGTATTTGCGCATCCAACGAAGCAATGAAGTTTTTCATCAAATTTGATTCTTCCATCACCATTAAAAGCGGTAATCGCAAATCAACTCTTACCGCCATCGTTCTAGGATGATCATCCAAAGCTAAATCCAGCGTGTCATAAATCCTTTGTAGATAATCAACTAACAGGCCTTCTTTCTGTTTCAAAACAGGTAGGCCATTGAACTCATCATTATGAGTGACTTTCTTTTTTAGTGTTTTCATTTTCTATACCTCTGGTTAATTCGGTATAGAAAGGTGGATGATTGTTAAAAATAATTTCACCCCACCATGGAGGTATATTAACCATAACCGCAATCCCCAATCTCAACTTTGGATAAGGAAAGACTTGTTCCTTACCCACCTCAAAGCTAGACCTGGCAAAACATTTCAGATGAGCGTAGTGGTGTAAGTTACCGGCCAATCAGTGCAAAACTGATAACTCTGAAGTTATCTAACTCCCCCTCAAGAGGCTACGTCGTGCATAAACCTAGGTACAGTCGTGAATGAAACACTTTGAACTAGCTCTATATACAATCAAAAAACACTGTAAAACAATCAGAAAATAGCTTATAAATCACCCAGCAATCACACAAAAATACTACTAAGTAATCACTATGCCAAGATTTGATAATCCGCCAGAAAAAGTAATGTGCTTTGAGTTCCTTGAACAATATGACATATATCAACTTGCGGGAATTTCCCAACATCTAAATCACAAGCAAAGCGTTGACTTTAATTTCCAATCGAGCCCAAAATTAACTTCGGAAAGGTATAAATCAGAAATAGTGGGGTACTTCAAGAATGCATCGGACATGCTAGGCGGGTTACACAATACACCAGAGTCAAAAGTCAGAACGATCTCCTATGATGTACTTTCATTGAGCGATATGCGGTTTTCAACCACAAAAGACACTCGACTTATAATCTACATATTTACAAAAATTGTGACAAATAACCTCATTCAACATTTACCAGAAACACCGCCAAACACTATCACCGACATTAATTCGATGCTGAATTACCTCATCAATGCATTTATCTCATCACAAATACAAATCGAGAAAAAAAGAGAGTTAATCAATAGTATAATTGACGAGTACTACAGCTCATCAGAAGTGTTTAAATTTAGCTGGCTTGATGATAAAAATAATGACCAGGTGGCGTGGGTAGTTGACTATTTTCCCAAAATATCCTCAGTAAAGAGCATCGTTGCTAAATTGCCAAACGTAATGAACATCAATGAAAGTCACACTAAAGTCGTTCCGGCTATTTTTCATTCACTAGATATTAGCAACGCTGAAAAAAAACTGATCATGATGAACTTCAAAAGAGCATGGTCGCAGAAGAAATATAGGGAAAAAACCACAAGGGAAAACAAAAAAACCTTAAATATCGTTGTTGACGAAACGGTATCAATCCAGCTTCATCAGCTTTCCAAACAATTTGACATGCCCATCAACCAGGTAATCACTTTGATGACCAATCAGTTTGCTAGTAAATCTGAAGAATTAATGAGAAGCATTGAAGAAGATAAAAAAAATAAAGCCACACAATTCTCTAAGCTTCTATAGCATGCTTGGAGAGCTATAAAGCTCTCCAATATTTAATTTTACCTGTTTAGCACTCTTTGGCGGACCCAGTCTTGAACCTCACTTTCTACCCATGCGACGGCCCTATCTCCAATTGGCACCTGTGATGGAAACTGCTGTTTTTCTATAGAGCGATACATTCCCGACCTTGATAAGCCAGTCATTACTAGTACTTCATTGAGACGAATTAATCGAGTGGTTACGTTTGGCATATTGACACCTTACAAGTGAGTGGATTTCACTTAAATGACATATGTCTGAAATTATTTAGGTTATATGCACCATAGAAAACCGTACTCTACGCCAAGCCAATGCCTTTCAACTTATTGAAGGTTTAAGGTTACACTGTAACCCTCATTTACTAGACATCAAATTACAATATCTATTAACCCACAACCTTCAAGCTCTTTTTACCACTCATCGACAAGCTACCTGAAGCAGCTTCTTCGATATGATCACTCCACCACGCCATGAGAACTTTACGACGTTCAAGGTAGTCTGTGCGGTTGTATGCGCTTCTTACCTTATCTCTATCCACATGAGAAAGTGCGGCTTCTATAATATCTGGATCGAAGTTTTGCTCATTTAAGGTGGTACTGGCTAATGCGCGCAAACCGTGGGAAGTTTGCCTACCCTTCATGCCCATTCGTACCAATGCTTTATTTGCTGTCTCTTTGTTGATGTGATTTTTGTTACTTTTGTCAGCAGGGAAAATGTATTCACTATCACCCGTGATGAAATCAATGGTTTCCAATAGATCTAGAGTTTGTTTTGTTAAAGGGACAGTATGCACTCTTCCCTTTTTCATTCTTTCAGCAGGAATGACCCAAAGCATCTTTTCTCTGTCAATTTCATCCCAACGTGCACCAGCAGTTTCAGCTGGCCTTGTCATGGTGTGAAGTTGCCATTCTAGCAAGCAGCGAGTAATGGGTTTAATGGATGCGTAGTTGATTGTTTTGAGGAGCTCTGGAAGCTCATCTGGGGCTAACGAAGCTTGGTTGGTTACCCTGGCGGTTTCAAAAGCTTTACCAATGCCTGCTAGCTTGTTGTGCTCAATCACACCCGTATTTACTGCAAAGGTCATTATCTCATTGAGGTTACGACACAAGCGCCCTACTGTTTCTAATTTACCTTGGTTCGCAATAGGTTTAATTGTTTTGATCGCTTGTGGTGCCGTAATATTACCAAGAGGAAACTTACCGAGGTCGGGCAAGAGGTACTTCTCAATTCGTTGCTTTAGCTTCTTAGCCGTTTGCTCTTTGACGCTTGTTTTCTTGACTTCGATCCAGTCATCAAATACTGACTGTAACGTATTCGACAATTCTAACTGTTTTTCTTTGAGAGTAGTGTCACGGTGCTCTTTAGGGTCAATACCATCAGCAAGTAGTTCTCTCGCTTCAATAGCTTTGGTTCGAGCTTTGGCTAGTGAGACGTCAGGGTACTTACCTAAGGCTAGGTTCAAGCGCTTTCGTGAAATGGGATGATAATAAGAGAAACGCCAGAGTTTTGTTCCTATAGGCTTAATCTTCAATGATAATCCATCACCGTCACCTAAATTATATTCTTTCTCTTTAGGCTTCGCTTGTTTGATTTGAGTTGCCGTTAAAGGCTGTACTTTTTTCGCCATCGTAACCCCCTGAAGTAACCTCGAAATTGCTTAGATCGTAAAAGACTACTTCAGAGATTACTTTAAACGGTGGATTTTACAACACATCATGGAATCTCTTGGGAGCTATAAACAGCTAAGAGACTGATAAAAAAAGGAATTAAAGGTACAAAAAAGCCCACACTAGGTGGGCTCTTTCGTATAATGTGGTGCCCGCTACTGGACTCGAACCAGTGACACCTTGCATGTCATGCAAGTACTCTAACCAACTGAGCTAAGCGGGCGATGTTCTAATTTCTTATTACTACCATTGTGACAAACTCAATAGTTATGCAATAAAAACTAAAGAAGGAATGGTGCGTCCGAGTGAACTCGAATCACCGACCCCCGCCATGTCAAGGCGGTACTCTAACCAACTGAGCTACGGACGCATTCCCTTAGAACGCCAACGATGATATCCATGATAAACAGATGGTGCAAGTATTAACTGGCATCTTGCGATTCGTTTGCTCACTTTGCAATCAAAGACATAACAACATGTCGATTTTACACCCAGATTATCGTCAAACCGCTGAAAAACAAAGTTTAGTTAGAAAAAATTCTAATCCTTGATGACAACCAATTAACTAACCTAATGTGTTCAATTTGGGATTTTTGTTGTCTATACCGTTTTTCTTGGCCTTTACAGTAACCATACAGGTATAGATCAATGCCTATATTTAGTGTCAAAAATTTTGCTTGCCCATTGGGTTACCGTAGTATTTTGATCATTATAAGTGAAAGGCACGCAGAGGCTTTGTAACTCACTGAAATACATCATTCATAAAAATCACCACGATTTTGTAATCGTCGTCATCGAATTGCTAGGCCGCAATGACTAAATTCGGATTTTTCATATAAAGTGGCCGGGTTATTACCAACATACATAAATACGATAGCACTCTATAGTCGAAAAACATCAGCTACAATTAATCTCCCTCAAGAGCAACAATCTATAAGCAATTCAAAACCCAACCCCACACATCATAGCTATTTTGAATACATACAGCACAGTAATACATAATGAAATTTGCATAATGGTAAAGCGCGCCTATATTCATAACCTGTAGGAATCAATAATCTAAATTCAATGCTATACGTGAATTTATGGTTTGCGATAAATACAAGTGTGAAAAATAGGGAATAAATTATGAAAAAATCACATATCGCCATTGCAGTGGTGAGCATACTATCGACATCTGCCGTATCGGCGGCGACCATTTATGAGACAGATGAAACAGTATTCAATATCGGCGGCCGCGCAGAAGTTCGAGGGAATTTCTCTGATGCGAATAAAAGTGCTGGTAATAGTAGCACCTATAGTGATAGATCACGTGTCCGCTTAAGTGTCGATGGCACACAAAAAGCGTCGGACGATGTTTCCTTTTTTGGGAAATATGAATTCGAACTAACAGAGTCTGAAGATGGCGCATCAGATGATATCGGCATTAACACTCGATTCTTATATACGGGTGTTCAAACCAATCACGGTAACGTCTATTATGGCCACCAAAATAATGCCGTTACCTACTTAACCGATTGGACGGATATGGCTGAAACCTTCAGCGGCTATATCAATGAATACACGGTGTCGACTGCTGATCGAGCAAAAAATGTTTTACGTTATGAACTGACAAGCGACAACATCACCTTTCAAATTGATGGCAATTTCAATTCAGATAGTGAATCAGCACAAAGTGACGGCTTCGGTGCAGTTGTCGCCGGCAGCACTTCGATTGGGTTAGATATTGGCGTCGGTTATGCGTCAAGTGATGAAACCTATGGCGTTGGGACAGATACAGAAACTTCTGATGCCTATATCGGTGCGGTTAAGTACACCAACGATCAGGGGGTTTGGTTCGCCGCACTCTATCAATTTGGTAGTATTTCAGGTCTAGGCGTAAAAGATTCAGACTACGATTCTGCCGATGCTTACTTGGGATACTCGTTTGGTGTCAACACCGTCAACCTGACCTACAGCTACTTTGAAGCTGACGATATTGCAGATTACGACATTAACTTTATCGGTCTAGAATACGCACGTTATATTGGCGATGTGGCCTTCTTTGGTAGTTATAAGTTTAACATGTTAGACGAGGGCGAAGGTGGGCAAGGCGATAACGACGAAGATGAGCTACAGCTCGGTATGCGTTACGCGTTTTAGTCTAAACCAATCCACTTAATATTAGTAAAGCCGAGCATAATCAATGCTCGGCTTTTTAGTTTGTATAACTTATTCGTATCTAAGCGATTGAATCGAGTCCAACCGGATGCATTACTATCGATACCAACTATTCTTCAACATCGAATACAACGTTGTAGTTTTCGGTATAGGTGCAGTTTGGCTGGCGGCTACAAGTGAAGAAGCGTCGGCCTTTGTAATCGCCTTGGCTTGCCAGTTTGATGATCATTGGGCTACCACACTTCTTACAAAATCGCACTTCTTTTGATGGCTCGATTAAATCGATGTGTGCTGCCAGTAACCTCTTCAAACGGCTCACTTGGTAGCTGTGTTTAATTGAAGCACCAATCAGAGGTAAACCTGCCGATTTACACACGTGAATTAGTAGCTTTTCGCGATCGACTTTCCCTTTATTGAGCTCTTTGCCGTTATCAAGTTCGATAATAACGCGGGGCTCTAGCGTTCGCGGGTCGCAAACAACAAAGTCGAAGTAACTACGTGAGATCTTGTTGTTGGCGATAAACCAATTCTTCTTATTGTTCGTCTTAGCAGGAACAAGTACGTTCGACATGCTGACTTTAGCAAACACTTCCCCATGGTTGCCCACAGCTGATTTTAGCGCATTATAGAATGTCGCCTGTTGCGCCGACATCAACGCGCCTTTCTTTTGATAAGCGTGGTCTTTGGTGTCATCGTGTTTCACCACATACTTTTGAATAAAGTAAAAGAACACAACCAGAACAATTACAACGATAAAGATATTAGTCATTTTCCAACACAATCAAGTCTGTATAGGGATTAAGAGAGTAGCTAGCGTATGTAGAAAAGCATCACCTGGCAAGCAAAAGAGCGAGAGTTGCCAACCAGAATCACGACCTTTGAGCGCAGTGCCCAACGAGAGGTCGCTCCTTCGCTAGACACACCTCTCTTATTTTGATAATTAAATCATCAATTACACTCTAGATTGATTTAGATCAATTTACCTGGATTTGTGATCAACTAGTCTGAAAAACGTTAGGCAAATGTTAATAAGGAAATTGATATGGAACTTAAACAAGACCCAAGATGTTATACCGACGTATGTGTAGATGGTAAATGGTTCCACTATGACCACTGCGGAACCCAAGCCTACATGTTAAAGGGAGGAGCTTCGGCTGTGATTGAACTCGCTAGCGAACCAGCGACAGAAGGCGAATTGGTTGAAATGCTTCAAGGTGTCGCTAAGTAACCCACCAAGCCAAATCACAGTATGAATTAAGCGAATAAGAGTAAATAGCCGTATTAGTTCAGATAAGCACTCTTATTCGCTTAGTTATTGAAGTTCAGGTTTCTTGATTGCAGGGGATTAACTAAGTTTAGGAACTCAAATGATAACGACTTTATTGCGCCCTGACTGCTTAGCTTGATACAAAGCATCGTCTGCCGATTTCAAGTGTTTCTTATAGGTACGGCTATTCAACTGTTGCTCCGTTAGATGAGTCGTCGCACCAATCGATGTGGTGAGGTCTAAAGAGCCGGAGTGCGTATCAATGGGTGTTTCAGAAATAGCTAAACGGATAACGTTCAACTGTTGCTCAGGATCAATGGAACCAGACAGCAACAAAACAAACTCTTCCCCACCCCATCTTGCCACTACATCGTTTGTTGATAAGATTTTCTCTAAACGCTTAGCGACTTCCACCAGCACTTGGTCACCAATATCATGGCCATAAGTGTCATTAACTTGTTTGAAGCGGTCTAAATCTAGAATAGCGAGCGTATACCCAAACGACGACAAATGATGTGGCATCGGCTGAGTTAACCGTTGCTCTAAGTAACGCCTATTGTATAAGCCTGTCAGTTCGCATCTTGTTGATTGCTTAAGTAGTTCTTTGTTGGTCTTCTGGATCGAGCGTAACCTTATCAATAGTAACGTGGCGCTTATCATCACCATGATACCCAAAGCGACGACGATTCGATTCCGTAATTGCTGCTTATCTAATGTCAGCTCACCCAACTCTTTTTCTGCGTTAAGCAGTTCGTTTTCTTGAGCTAATGATGCCGTAGCGAAATCTTGCTCGAGTAAAAAGATATCACTCTGGCGCTTATCAAATAGCAGCGCTTTATTACCCTTGTAATAGAGCTTGAAGTAGCGAAGTGCGTTCTCGCTGTCGCCTCTTGAATCATAGTATTCAGCAAGTGTTCTTAAGCCGAGGACCTTCCAGCTGCGAGTCCCCACAACATCGAACATTGCAGACGATCGCTTTAGATCAGCAAAAACAAAATTATCTCGGTTCAAACCAATGTTCGCTAAGGCTCTATTTAGGTAACACTGCCCCAATTGAAGTGTGTATTTGTCCACGCCTGGGTATCTAAGACACAAGTTTGCGACTTGTCGTGCTGACTCAAAGTTCTTTTCCGCCAACAACACATCACTCTCTGCTTTTAATAGGATGATTTTGTATCGTTCACTCACGTTATCGCCATTTAGCTTAGCCGCACTTTGATATGCTTCTCGGCCTTTGACTAAATCACCACTGCGCAGATAAGCAAAAGACTCATTCACATGCAGCACGCCGATGGTAGACGCTTCGAGTAGTCCACTCTTGTAATAGAGCTTTTTGGCTCTTTTAATCAGCTTGAGCGCTTTAGGCCAGTCTTCCAAATAGATATAAAGCAGTGCCATATTTGACACTAACTTGCTGTTGTAGATGTGATGAGGGTACTTCTTACCAAGGTCTAAACCTTTATGGAAAAAGTATTGAGCTTCAGGAAAGTCATTGCGGATGTTATTGATGACACCAGCCGTGTTATAGGCCTTAATCAACAACTCTTCATAGTGAAGCGATTCTGCGATATCTATCGCTGCTCTGATTTGGATTTCAGATTCCGCTAGCTCACCCTTACTGATGTATTCAATCGCCAATTCAACGAGAGATTGGGCCTTTAGCCAACCCATATGTTCGTGTTGTGCGAGTGCTTTAATCTGCCTGACGTATTCGGAAACCGCTTCGGTATCCAACTTATGTTGCGCGAGGTTGGACAAAATCATCAATTCGTAAGCACGATAGATGGCTTTATCTTGGTCTGGGAACTTGGCTTGGAGAGCCTCAAGTTGTTGGGAAGCTAAATTAGGGTCACCGCGAGATACATCGAGAATATCGATCAACGCAGATCCATATTGAGAGAGTGATAACTCTTTCTCTGGACTATAAACACTCGGGTTTTCAGGGCGAATATGCTTTAAATCGTCGTCATAAGTTGGATAGAGCAAATACAGCCCCAGCACAATACTCATCAGCACCACGAAAAGGAATGAACCTAACACATTGTTTCTATTCATTTATCAGGGCCATTATTGATTGAATTCCAATTTTATTGACGTTTTTTTAAGAGCGGTCAAACATTATACCCGACAGATATACAGATTAAAATCCTGCGCACTGGTGGATCTGAATTGGGTTTTTCTCATTAATTAGAATAATCAGGCGACTTTCTTGATTTAACTCAGACAATCATCTACCTCATTGGCGTTATAGTGATTTTCCTGTTCCTACCTCCGCGGCTTCTTTTTGAACAAGCGGAAGCATAATGAGAATTAACAATGACCCAAATTAATGAACAACGTCTTGTAGAACATTTCTGCGATCTAGTGAAAATTGATAGTGAATCTCGTAACGAAAAAGCGATTGCTGAAGCTTTGGCTGAGCAACTCGGTGAACTAGGTTTTGAAGTTCACAAACTGGCGGTTCCTGAAGAAGTGTCTAATGGTTTCAACATCTACGCTCGTCTAGATGGCACTCTTCCAGGTAGCACAGTGTTCAGCTGCCACATGGACACAGTAACGCCAGGCATCGGCATTGAGGCAATCATCGAAGACGGTATCATCCGTTCAAAAGGCAACACAATTCTAGGTGGTGACGACAAGTCTGGTATCGCAGCTATCATGGAAGCGGTTCGTTGCATTAAAGCTGAAGGACAAGAGCACAAAACTATCGAGATTGCATTTACTGTATTCGAAGAAGGCGGTCTGTTCGGCTCTTTGAACTTCGATATGTCTTACATTCAATCTGAGCACGCAATCGTACTTGATACAGGCGGTCCAATTGGCACTATCGTAAACGCAGCGCCTGGCCAGCAGAAGATTGTTGCTAAAATCAAAGGTCGCCCTGCTCACGCTGGTTTAGCACCAGAAGAAGGCATCAGCGCAATTCAAGTTGCTGCAGACGCTATCACTAAGATGAACCTACTTCGTATCGATGAAGAAACGACAGCAAACGTTGGTATTGTTGAAGGTGGTCAAGCAACTAACATCGTAATGCCAGAGCTTAAAGTCGTGGCTGAAGCACGTTCTCTAAACGGCGAAAAGCTAACGGCTCAAGTTGAACATATGATCTCTACATTCCAAGAAAGTGCTAAGCAGTTCGGCGCTGAAGTAGAAATCGAATCAACTCGTGCTTACGATGCATTCGTTATTGCAGACGATCATCCGCACATTCTTTCTATCAAATCGGCGTTTGAGAAGCTTGGCGTCACAGCGAACACTAAACGCACTGGCGGCGGTAGCGATGCAAACAACTTCAACGCAAAAGGCCTGACTACAGTTAACCTTTCTACTGGTATGGCGAAAGTTCACACCACTGAAGAGTACATTGCAGTGAAAGACATGGTCGCAATCACTGAGTTTGTTGTGGCTTACGTAACGCAATAATCGAATCCATTAGTTAGGTAGTCACTTCTATCTAGCACAATGAAAAAAGCCGAGACATCATCACGATGCTCGGCTTTTTGTTGTTTAGGTGAACATAGAAGGTCGAACCTAAAACCCCCTACGCTTCCAGAATTGGCCTTCGTCTTTTGCTACTAGGTCGAATGTCTTGTCGGCGATGATGTTGCCTTTTAGCTCAACCGTCATGCGCCACTTTCCTAGCTTGTTCGAGACAGGAGCCCAGATAGTGTCACCTAAGTAGAAATCCCAGTCATTGTTACCGACATACTCCTCACCACCAAACGGTTCGAGCACTTCACCTTTGTCTGTGGTGATGTTTGGGTGATAAATGCAGTAACGGATCTTCTCACCTTTGGCTTTTTTGATATTCAGGATATAGCCAAACTCTACGTCGATTTCAGCATCAACGGTGGTGGTGAACTCTTGGATTTTTGGAAGATCTTTAGATTTTGAATCCCATGTGGAATAGATACCATAAGAAGTCATGTCGACCACAACAGAGCGCTTTGCCATTTCAATCGTTACCTTGAAGTTGTTCTATTAATTTAATTCTATTTGCCATTCAGCCACGCAAGCAGAAGAAGAACGAGGCTATTCTTGCCAGTCTTTCGCCATACGCTTAATTACTGAAGGTTCAATGTCGTGAATAGTGCCATATTGCTCTCGGCACACTTCGATAATTAATTCTGCTTTATATTTGAGTGCAAGTTGGCGGTAGGCTTTCATTTCCCAATGCTTAATAAAGGTATTTGAAACAACCACATCAAACCCTTGCTTTAAGCCGTTTTCAGCTGTGTTTTGACACCACTCATGAGCTTGTCGCAGCTGCCTAGGATCAAAATGGTACTCACCTTGCTCATTCACATAATACATATCGGCTTCGACATGCAATGCATCGTAGGTTTTTGCTTTTGTTGATTTGCCAGAACCGGGCAACCCTCGAATGAGTATTAACTTCATCTGTCACTTTACAGGCTAATTTGAAAACATGAGTTTATCGTAAATAGTAACGAGTTGCTCTGATAACTGCCTCTGCTCAGCATACGAAAACCAAGTACTTACACACGACTCAGACAATCACTGAATACAATGAGACTCCCCTCGAAGCGCGTGGATTGCTTCTGATAGAAAACACAATAATTTACATCTATCCATTTTGCATATCGACAAGCGTATCAAACTACTATAGATTTAGATGTATAGACGTCTACATATCTAGCTTAGGGAGAAAGCTGTGCCTATTCGCATTCCAGACCAATTGCCAGCATCCGATGTTCTTCGTGAAGAAAACATCTTCGTTATGCCGTTATCAAGAGCATCGACACAGGAAATTCGTCCACTTCGAGTCTTGATCCTCAACCTAATGCCGAAGAAGATTGAAACTGAAACTCAATTTTTACGCCTACTATCGAACAGCCCATTGCAAGTGGATGTAGAGCTGCTGCGCATTGATGATCGACCAAGTAAAAACACACCGACTGAACACCTTGATAACTTTTATCGCCAATTTGAAATGGTCAAAGGCAGAAACTTTGATGGATTGATCATCACTGGTGCGCCGCTTGGCTTGGTTCAATTTGAAGATGTGATCTACTGGGACCATCTGAAAACCATCATGGAATGGGCAAACAAGCACGTTACTTCAACTCTATACGTGTGTTGGGCAGCTCAGGCTGGTTTGAAATTACTCTATGATTTGCCAAAACGCACTCGAAAAGAGAAGCTGTCTGGTGTTTATAACCACGAGATACATAACCCATACCACCCTATTTTACGTGGCTTCGACGATACATTCTTAGCTCCGCACTCTCGCTATGCGGACTTCTCTCAAGAGTACTTAGCGGAACATACTGACCTTGATGTTCTTGCAACTTCTGATGTTGCAGGCGTATACCTAGCAGCAACCAAAGATAAGCGAAACGTGTTTGTAACGGGTCACCCTGAGTACGACTCTCACACACTTCACAATGAGTACATTCGAGATTTGGGTGAAGGCATGGAGCCTGTGATACCAATCAACTACTACCCGAATAACAATCCAGACAACAAACCGGTTGCAAGCTGGCGCAGCCACGGACACTTGTTGTTCTCAAACTGGCTAAACTACTGCGTTTACCAACAAACGCCTTACGATCTGGATCATTTCAGCGAAGACAACTTTACCAAAGACGATTAAGTTCTTTCTTCCGATTCACAAACACATAAACCGTGTTCAGTATGTTGTTGATAAAACGACGAATTGGACGCGGTTTTTTTATGGTGTGTGGGTCGCATTCCATGATAGATTTACGACTTCAATGGGTTTGATTTCATATGATGGGTTGATGTTCATAAGGAGCTTCACATGCCTGCCAAGCCATCATTTTCAAATCCGATTTCGTTGTCCCGCCCTCTTTCGTTATCAAGTGTGGTACTACTTGCCTCGCTTTCCTTGGCCGGTTGTGTCTCTGTCACTGAAGGACCGCCAAAGATTGAAAGTGATCCTATCGCGATGTC
Organism: Vibrio sp. 10N.261.55.F4; assembly: GCF_041470465.1. NCBI lineage: Bacteria > Pseudomonadati > Pseudomonadota > Gammaproteobacteria > Vibrionales > Vibrionaceae > Vibrio > Vibrio sp. 10N.261.55.F4. The sequence goes on from NZ_JBFRMM010000002.1 coordinate 124,920, forward strand.
TGAATCTCGAATCGAATTAGGTTTGGGCTATATGGGACAAGGCAATATGGTGAGAGCGCGTGAAAACCTTGAGCTCGCGATTAAACACGCACCTAGCTACTACCGTGCTCGGCTTTCAATGGCGCATTACTACGAACAAGTGGGTGAAGTAGATGAAGCGAGAAGCACTTACCGCAAAGCACTCAGTCTTGATTCAAGAAACGGCAATGTATTGAACAACTACGGTACCTTCTTGTGTAAACAGGGCGAATACGAGCAAGCTGATAAGTACTTTAATCGCGCTATCGATCAACCTTACTACTACTTGGTATCTGCAAGTTATGAAAATGCCGCGTTTTGCGCATTTAAGGCTGGCAATACGGACCAAGCGAAGTACTACTTTAGCAGAGCAATTGACCACGATCCAAACCGCGTGAAATCGATACTGCAGCTTTCAAAGATTGAAGTGAGTGACGCCGATTACAATGAAGCTCGACTCCGTTTATTCAAATTCCACCAGCGTTATGGCTATCAAATTCCATCACTTAAAATCTTGGTCGATCTCGAAAATAAAGCAGGCAACAGAGCTCTAGAGCAGAAATATCAGAGTAAGTTAGATGAGTTGCTTTCTGCTTAGCGTATAGGTAAAACACAAAAAACGGGCTTGTTGCGTTAACAACAAGCCCGTCCGTATTTCAGCTTAATAGCTTAACTAAGTGCAGCCGCTATTTTAGCGCAATCCACTCTTGTCTTTGCTCATCGTCCATAAAGGTCCATGCGATAAAGCGACTTACCTTCTGGCCTTGTGACATCTCGACGACTTTTACTTGTTTCGCTCTAAGCTTGCCAAGCTCTGAACGAACCATATCGACGTTGTCTTTCTTAGAAATCAATGTCGTAAACCACAAAACTTGAGTAGCAAAAAGTTGACTCTCTCTTGCCATCTTCATAATGAAAGCGGCTTCACCACCTGGGCACCAAAGCTCGGCTTTTTGACCACCAAAGTTTAAGGTTGGTTTAGCTTGCTTAGTTGATTTATCTAACTTAACTGGCTTCTTGTTCGTTTCAGGCTTGAATGACTGACCGGCTTTCTTAGCACGGTTCGCCGCTAGATTATCCAGTTTACGTTGTGACCCCCTTTCAGCCTCTTCAAGAGAGCTGTGGAATGGAGGATTACAAATAGTGACATCGTAACGTTCATTATCCTTAATCACGCCCTTAAAGATAGATTCAGAGTCAGCTTGTAGGCGAGCGCGGATCTTACCTTTTAGATTAGGGTTGCTTTCCGCTATGAAGTTCGCTGTTTTGATGGAGACTGAATCAACATCTGTCCCTGTACAACGCCACTTATACTCTGTCGCACCAATGATTGGGTAGATACAGTTTGCACCGACACCAATATCTAATGCTTTCACAGACGCGTGGTTATAGGGTTCACCTTGGCCATCGCTATTAAGGATGTCGGCCACTCTGTGAATGTAGTCTGCACGACCAGGAATTGGCGGGCACAAGTAACCAGCAGGAATATCCCAATGTTTAACGCCATAGTGATGCGCCAACAAAGCTTTGTTGAGTAGCTTAACAGCCAATGGATCAGAGAAATTAATGGTGTCTTCGCCAACCGGATTCTTGATCAGATGCTCTTTTAGCTCAGGCAAGGCTGCAACTAGTAACTCGAAGTTATAGCGGCCAGTGTGCTGGTTTCTTGGGTGTAATCCACCTTGAGGTTTTTCAGCCGAGCGTCTTTTCTGAGCTGCGTTCTTGTTAAAAGCCGTTTTATTGAAAGAACCCTTATTCGATGATCCTTTATTTGCACCCTGCTTCCCTTTACTGTCTTTTGCAAAAGGTCGCTTTGCTTTGTTATTGCCCGCGCCTTTAGGTGCGCTATTCTTGCGGCTTTTATCAGATGTGTTCTTTGTAGAAATACGCTTGTCGCTGCTTGGCTTAGCTGTACTTGGCTTAACATCAGCTTGGTTGTCTTTTGTTTTTGCTGATGAAGTGCTGTTTTTCGACAGGCTTAGCGTCGTTCTATTTTGTGATTGGCTCATTGGGCTACTTCTTTAAATCTAAATACATCATGAATAAACGGGCATCCAACTCAAGTTGATGATATTCCGGTTCCATGTGACAGCATAGTTGGTAAAAGGCTTTGTCGTGCTCTTTCTCTTTGATATGCGCCAGTTCGTGTACCACCAGCATTCTTAGCAAAGGTTCTGGTGCATTTTTAAAAACACTGGCGATACGAATTTCATTCTTTGATTTGATCTTTCCACCGTGATTCTTAGCAACGTAAGAATGCAGACCTAACGCATTATTGATTAGGTGTATCTTGCCGTCGTAAATCACTTTCCTGATCGGTGGTGTTTTTTTCATGTAGCGATTTTTTATCTCAATCGCATAGTCAAACAGGGCTTTCTCGCTTTTTATTTCATGATTCTTTGGGTAGCGAGCTTCAAACCAAGGCACCAATTTACCCGACTCTACAAGTTGAGTAACAGGATCAAGAATGTGCTTAGGATAGCCTTGAATATAGCGTAAAGAAGGATGCATGCTGAAAGACCGTACAAGTTACACCACGACAATACGTTGTGGTCTTGAAAATTGAGCCGCATAGTGTAACTGATCACACTTTTCTAATCACCTAGGATTCGTTACACTTTAGCGAGATTCACCAAGAGAATGAAAAAATGAAACGTGTTGTATTGTACGTCGCAGACAAATGCCCGCACTGTAAAGATGCCCAAAGGTATTTAGACTCTAAGAAAATTGTTTACCGCCTAACGAATGCAAAGATGCAGCGTGGTCGTAAAGAATTGCAAGCGATGGGTGCTCGTTCTATCCCCGTGCTTAAGATCGGCGATCAAGTGATGGTCGGTTGGAATCAGAAGAACTTCGATAAGATGTATAACTCAAAGAACACTTAACGTGATTTAAGAGACTTATATTTCTACAAACAAAGCCCGAATGTCCAACCTAGGATGTTCGGGCTTTGTTTATTTAAATCTTACTAAATCACACATACCGCTTAACGAAATCAATAAAGGTTCGGTCTGCTTTTGACAGATACCCTTCCTTTCTCCACGCCAAAGATAGGTTCAGTTTCACAGGGTCTTTAAATGGCACGCCTACGACATCTTCCTCGTATTCTGTCACCAAGCTAAGCAACGCGGTGATGGCAAACTCTCGCTTCACGATAGAAAGAATCATTGGCAATAAATTGGTTTCGAACGCAATGGTCATATCGAGATTGTACTTCTTACAAGTCGCATCGATAAAATCGCGGTGGAAGTAGCCCGATTTGAACATGATCAGCTCTTGAGCAAAAAATTCTTCAAAGGTGATGGATGGTTGCGTTGCCAGTGGGTGATCTTTGCCAACTACAGCTAACATTTCTGAGCTTAACAGATGATCCGTTTCCAAATCATCTGGAACGTTCTCATGATTAATTACGCCAATATCGAGTTCGCCGTTTAACAGCATTTCACGAATCGATGCGGTGCCAGCATCAATCAAGGTCAACTTTAGGTTTGGGTATTGGCTTTTAAATGCCATCACTACTTGGGGGAAAAAGTAACTGCCCATCATACTTGGAGCGCCTAATCGAACCTCGCCTTTTTCTAGCCCCTTTAGTTCATTCATCGCGAGCTGAGCATCATCAAACTGCTGGGCGATTCGCTTTGCATGCTCAAACAGTACTTTGCCCTCCTCCGTTAAAGTGACGGATTTATCGCCTCGACGAAATAGAATCAACTCTAGTGTCTGTTCTAGTTTTTTAATGGAGATACTCAATGCAGGCTGTGCGATATGCAGCGCTTTGGCCGCCTGGGTGAAGTTACCAAACTGAGCAACAGCCAGAAAATGTCGAAGTGGTTTTGATTCAAGCATGGCGATATATTTAATATATAGAGGTGATATTTTTAATATATTTCTTTAATCACACCTGTACTGATAACTTGTTCACAAATAGCTTACTAACTCGTGCAGGCACAACGTAAATGTTTGATAAAGGCAGTCTTCAATACAAACGCATCACCCAATCATTGGCGATTGGCTCGTTTATCATTTTCTGTAACCTTTACCTCTTTCAGCCAATCTTGCCGCACATGGCGGAGCACTTCCAAGTATCTGAAACTCAGATCAACTGGTTGTTTGCTGCTACAACACTCGGCCTTTCGATTAGCTTGGTACCTTGGGCAATTGCCTCTGAAACCTTTGGTCGTAAACCCATTATTCTGTTCAGTCTGTTCGCTATCCCATTAATAGGGTTAAGCATGGTGTTCACGACTACCTTGTTGCAACTCGTTATTGCCCGCGCATTTATGGGCATCGCTGTGGCGGCGTTTGCTGGTGTGGCGGTTGCCTATATGGTTGAGGAGTTAACACCCAAAGCCTTTGCTGTCGCGATTGGAGGTTATATTGCGGCCAACTCATTGGGTGGAATCTTCGGACGTGTATTAGGCGGCTTAATTACAGACTATTTCGATTGGCATGCAACTGTACTGTTTTTCGTTGTCGGTTCATTGCTTGGTGCACTCTTTATTGCCTATCGCCTACCTGACCAACAGAACTTCAAACCTCAAAAAGGGCTGTTCTTTCATCACAACCGCTCCGTTGTAATGCACTTAAGAAACCGCACACTGTGGCTTGCCATGTTGATTGGTGGTGCTAACTTCGCGCTGTTTGTTAACCTGTACTCTGTAATGGGCTTTAGGCTAGTATCCGAACCTCACTCGGTACCCGTTGGTTTAGCTTCACTGATATTCCTATGTTACTTGGCCGGTACGGTCAGCTCTAAGCTATCAAACAAATGGACACTTCGCTTTGATCCGTTAAACGGAATTTTGATGGGCGTGTGCATTAGCTTAATTGGAATGCTGGTTTCTGCGGTCGATAAAGTCCCGTTCATGTTAGCTGGCTTGTTATTGATTAGTGGCGGTGCGTTCTTTGCCCACACTCTTGCCTACTCTTGGGTGAGTCAAAAAGCACCGAGCGCTAAGGCGACAGCGACCGCGCTCTATCTGGTTCACTATTATATTGGCGGTAGTTTAGGTGGATTCTTGCTTTTATATTGCTGGCAACTGTTCGGTTGGAATGGCGTGATTGCAGGTGGTTCAATCTTCTATGTCGCGATATTTGCTTGGGTCTATCAGTTGAAACAGCTACAAGTATCGACTTCCAAACTCGCACAAGCATAACTACGACTGAGTTTGTAACTCAATTATTGCTTTTGATTAACGTCCGTTCTGATATCCTACGCAAAATTTCATTTCGGAACCTGTTATGTCGAACACTCAAAGCACAGATCTTCAAACCATCCACGACCAAGTTAAACAATGGTTAGATGATGTCGTTATTGGCCTAAACCTGTGTCCATTCGCAGCCAAGCCACAACGTAATAAACAGATTAAGATCTTTGTGAGTGAAGCGAATACGGAAGAAGCGTTATTGGAAGACATCATGACGCATTTCGTAGAGTTAGATAACACGCCTGTCGCAGAGTTGGAGACGACTTTGGTGGTTGTACCCAACATGCTGCAAGATTTCTTCGACTACAACATGTTCATTGATTGGATTGAAGCGTTGATCAAGCAAGAAGATTGGGAAGGCGTTTACCAAGTGGCAACCTTCCATCCAGACTATTGCTTTGGTGGTGCGGATCCAGAAGACGATGAAAACCTAACGAACCGTTCTCCGTACCCGGTTTACCATTTGATTCGTGAAGCGAGTATGGAAAAAGTGTTGAAGCACTACCCTAACCCTGAAGCGATTCCTGATACCAACATCGCGAGAGTTGAATCCTTAACGCCGGAAGAACGTCGTCAACTGTTCCCTTATCTGTTCAGTTAATCGTTCAGTTAATCGCTAACAAGATGGCTCATATTCCTGAGCGTTCTTGATGATATGGACGAGAAATGAACTGATCTCGTCCATTTTGTTTCGCAATGTACAGGCATTCATCGGCAACTTTGATGAGCTTATCTAACGCCGACATCCTTTCCCCTTTGGTATCCCCTGTACTCAACTCAAAATGACACGCACCGATTGATATAGTGACTGGCTTTCTATCAAGCGTGATTTTCTTCATCTCTTGTAAAAGAGTCATGAACTTATCTTCAACACAACTTGGTGTTTTATTGGGGTACCAAAGAATGAACTCCTCGCCACCAAAGCGCGCCACAAACTCACCCTCTTGAGTGTTATTACTCAGCACGTTCGCCACTTTCTTTAAAACAACATCACCCATTTGATGGCCGTAAGTATCATTAACGACCTTAAAGAAATCGATGTCGACAACGGCCAAGGTTCCCTTTCCTAAAGAGCCTTTTAACTGCTCAACTTCCGTATTCAGCGTTTTGAACAAGCAACGCCTATTCGGTAAGTGTGTAAGAGGGTCATAAAGAGCTTGGTACTCTAACTTCTCATTCAGCTCTTTGAGTTTTCGTTCTTGCTGTCTTCTAACCAGTTCCACTTCGATCCATGAGGCCATTAACCTCATAACGTCGATATCGAACTCTTTGAATTCACGATGATAAGGAGCCGGGCTTGAAAAGTTTAAGGTGCCATAAAGCTCATCATTAACGAAAATCGGGATGCCAATATAAGACTCTAAACCAAAAGACTGGTAAGCGGGATGCGTCGCATACTTATCGTGTTTGCCACAATGCTCAATGCAGATAGGACCAATCGATTTACAGGTAATTTCGCAATAGGTAGAACGATAATCGAAGGTGTCACCAGTGTTGAGTTCAACCCCTTCTGGCGTAACACAGTGCTCGACTAAATAGGAATTGCCATCGACTTTAGATAAAATACCGATATCAAGGTTGAAGCGTTCAAGCCCCATGATAAGCAGCTGAGCGATCTGAATATCGAAGCCCTTCCGGTAATCATTGGTGATTTGATACAAGCGGCGTATAACAATTTCGCTTTCACTGGCTTGGTTCATAAATGGGGTCCCACTGCTGCCGAAGTTAATGGCAACATCAACATTTGGTATATTAAGAAGAGTAAAGTGTAAAAAAACATAATAATCAATTGGTTTGTATGCAAAATACCTCATTGGTCCAATGAATAAAAGTCGACTTCTTCGACTTTGCGTTAGCACCCTATTCCTAGCTTTGGTAAAATAATCCATTAACGAAACAGAATGGATAGGAAAATGAACCTTTCTCAACTAAGCCAAGAAATCTACGATCACCTTTACCGCGACATTGAAGAGTTCCGCAGTACTTTTGATCTGCCTGTTGCTGCTCCTGAAACAATGGACGAAAAAGGCGATACGCTACATACCTCTCTAGCGATCGAAGAACTAACAGAACTTGCAGAAGCTGACTCAAAAATCGAACAAGCGGACGCTATTGTAGACAGCGTTTATGTTTTGATGGGGCGTCTGGTTCACCTTGGCCAAGCTAAGGTTGAAGACAACCTAGCAATCAGCTACCTGATCGACCTGCTATTGAATGTTTCTAAAAACCGCTCAATTGACTTCTTACCTTGCTGGGACGAAGTACACTCAAGTAACATGAGCAAAGTATGTCGCAACGAAACTGAATACGCTGAAACAGAAGCCTTCTATGCTGAGCAGAACATCAAGCTGATGGCGGTTCAAAAAGGCGAATACATCATCGCTAAGTGTGCGGAAGATTTCGTATCTGAAGGCAAGACAGTTCGCCAAGGTAAAGTACTAAAATCAGTACACTACCGCCCTGCGAACCTTGAGCCACTAACGGCTTAACTAAGTTTACGACTGAACTAAGGTTAAGCTGGTTATCTAAACCGACCAGCGCACCAAAATAGCAAACGCCACGTTTAAACAACGTGGCGTTTTATTATCTGTCAGTCAATTCTAATTGTGCGCTAATCGTAGCTGCGTGCTAATTGTACCCGAGTGTCAATTGCAGCTTTGTGTTAAATGCAGCCGAGTGTCAGTAGTACCTGTATGTTAATTGCAACTGAGTGTTAATTGCAGCTAAATGCTATACCAGTCGCGCCATGTGATAAGCCGCCACATATTCGCCATTTCTGAAAGCGAACCCTGCAGACTCTCCTTCAATCACGAAACCGAACTTCTTATACAGGCTGATCGCTCTTTCATTATCGGTGTACACCGTTAACTCCATTCGCTTGATGTTAATCCAGTTATCACACAAGTCGATCGCGGTCGCGAGCAGCTGACTACCCACACCTTTGCCTAACACATCGTCTTTAACACCCATACCAAATGAAGCAACATGTCGTCTTCTAGGGTTCACACACACTTCCATTCCCAAGTTGCCAACAATCTCATCGTCGATCATCGCGACATACGAGTACACGTTGTCAGGCATATTAGAGATTCGTTTTTGCCAGCTTTCCAGAGATGGATTTGGGAGTTGCAACGTACCGGTATAAGCATTAGTGCATTCGTAAACTTCTTTGATTCCCTTTGCATCTGACGGTTCAGACCGTCTCACTATAATACTCATCGCAACTCCTACTATTTTCATCGCTAAATATGAAACACATCCTTAATGTGCACCTAGACACACTATCAAATAGTAAATATTTAACAATAGGTTAGATGAAATTGTTTTTATTGGCGCTGATGTGGGGAATGTATGTGGATGATCTGAAGAAGTAAATTTGAGGAATCAAGGTTAATTAAACTGGAGGTAATTCGATATGGGCACCTCGGGTGTGCCCACGCCGCCAAATCTATGGAATTAGTTAGCTTTGGTTCATCATGATCTAACTAATTCTGTTCTGGTTAATCATGAACTAGTTCATCTTGATCTAGTTAATCACGTTCACATTGAACTTGCATGACTTTAAGGTCCGTAGCATTGAGCTTCTTAGCTAACGCTGCGCCTTCTTCATTACATTGCTCAAGGGTCGTAAATTGAGTGTTAACTTCCATTTCTGCAGTGCTGTCAGCGCCACCCATCATTAGGCTTAGAATCAGTGTGAGTTCGTACATAAAATAATCCTCTTTCGAGCTTTCAAAGCATCCATTCGAATAAGATAAAGTGACTAGAATCCGCCCTAATTCACTTGTTTCGTTTGAGATAATTCTAGTCATTCGCTCGATTCGAGTCTTACCATTTTGTGCCAAGAGGTAACAAAGTAAGTACGCTTATCTTATTGGGCTTAGTTGATACTGAGTAAACGACCTCGTTCGATATCTTGCTCAAGTACCTCTGGTGTCAAGTCGCCATGTCCATGATGATCGTGATTATGTTGATGCCCATGATCGTGGCCGTGTGAATGACTTTGATGTTCATTTGATCTTTGAGCTAACTTATCTGAATCCAAATAAGTGTCAGTCAAATCAGCACAATAATCTTGAGTCCATAAGCGACGAGCGTCGTCATCACTCATGATTTGCTCAGCTTTAGGGCCCAACTTATCCATGTAGTACATCCCCAACTCCTCACCTTCTACATTGGCGTGGTTGATAAGATTCATGAAAGCAGGTTCTTGATTCTCATCTGATAGATGCCCATTTTTGTAACACACGGTTAGACCAATAATGTCGTCGCCAAGTTTCTCTAATTCAGGGTTAAAATGATTGTGACTGTGATTATGTTCGGCAGCGGCGACAAGCATTGGAGTAAGTAAAACACATGCGATAGCCAGTAGCTTAATGGTATTTTTCATGGGATAGACCTTCTGTATTTTCGAATACAAATTTGATTAGTTGGCTGACTTAGCTTCTTGTGAGATGAGCTAAGTTAAGGGGAACTTCAAGACCATTTCAGCCTGAGTACCCCTCTGTCTCACTACAAATAATCAATATGATTGGATAACGAGGCTCGATATAACGAGCGTTCTGTAGACAAAAATCACTTATCAACTACGATTCTTGCTGGTGCGATGGTGTAAGTCATTGGCTTCACCTCCCATTCACCTTTTGCTTCCAATGCAACCGCTAGTTCTTGCGCCTCTTCACATACCTTCGCTGGTTTTCCGTCAGCCCAGTATGATGGACCCGAAGTGTAGCCGCACATCACTGAAAACGTGTGTTGCCCATTCTTTGTGGTGTATTCCGTCATAATGACACCACCTTCTCCATGCGTTATTTTTAGCGAGCCTTCATCGGCTACATGCATTGCATCGGAAGGATTCGGTTTGACATACGTTGTGTAGGTCCCGCCATCTGACATGGATTGGTTGTCATACATGGTGTAGCCTTCTTTTTCTGAAGGTAAAGTCAGTTCGTAGTTAGGATCAATATCCGCTAAACGTTCTGAGTTATTCGTCGCACCAGGTTGATAGTTGTGAGCATTGGATTGTCCGTTAGCGAAAACAGACGCTGACATTAAAGATAGAATGACGACCGCTAAAATTGATTTTTTCATAATGAACTCCAGATATTCTAAGCAAAGAAGTTGTAAGCAATAGCTTTATGATTGAGTAAGAGAATGGGTTTGTTTACCTAACTTTTTAGGATGTGAGGGCAATATCAGCCCTCACTGCAAATACTCTATTTGTTATCGGTTCCTGCTCCTTCACCAGGCTCAGTTGGACGACTTACCGACTTGCGCTCAAGATTGTGGTGAGCACGCACTCTATCCATGTATTCTTGCTTGGTGTTCATACCTTGCTTCATTGCTTCTGGTACTTGTTCAGCTGGGATCACGATGTCACGGTCGACAGGCCACTCTGTTAACAGTTCTGGGTGGTAGCCTTCTGGGTAGTACAGTTTTGGATCCAACTCTAAATCACGAATCTCTTGCTCTTGTATGTCTTCACGGCTGTTTTTCGGCAACGGGATTCTAAAGTCAGACCCATCTGCCAGATCAAATTGTGGCGCTCGCGCATTCGGGAAATCAGGTAAAATACCTTCACGAACCCACGCATTATCTTTAGTCATGTTAACGACAATGCCATCTGGCGCACCGAAGTGGTAAGGCCCTTGCCAATGGTGTCGAACCTCTGCAACGGTTTCCTCATTGAGATATGGGTCGAATGTCATGTGCGTTGTCATGAACAAGCGCGGTTGTACTTCATTCGCCACATAACCCGCCGCGTACGCTGGTGTATGGTGAGTATCAACGGTGTAACGTGCTAAGAATGGCGGCACACCTTGAATAATCGAAGACACACCGAACGTTTCGGTTTGCAGCTCAGTAATGAACAAGTCTGCACCTTTTGCGTATTTCAAATCCAACTCGGTTGGGCGACCGTCTCCTGTCCAAACAAATGAAAGCACTCGACCGTCATCTTGAGTCCAATTCAAGCGGTAACCAGACGCGCCATCTTTTGCGTGACTGCGTCGCCAGTGAATCACTTCCACATTGTCTTGGTCATAGATAACGCCACCGTCGTCGCGGAAATCAAACTCGTGTACCACTATGTCGTTGCCTGATGGGAACACATCAAATGCATCGGTGTGCCAGTTCAACATTTGCTGCATGCCTTCAATCATATGACGAGTGCCATATTCTGGAGTCGCACCACTCGGGCCATAAATGTTAAGCGGCTTTTCCCAGCGACCATTCCAACCACCAAATTGATACAGGTAAGGTAATGATCCGTAGTGATCTACGTGTAAGTGAGTAATGAAGATATGGTCGAGTTCATTCATCGCGACACCCGCCGCTACGTAGTTCGCAATTGATCCTTCACCTAAATCAAAGACAAAGTTAGAGCCGTTACCCAATTCGACGTATATCGAGGTGTTTGCCTGCCCCGGGCGAATCATTGGTGATGTCCCCATGAACGTGACACGCATTTCATCCGGTTGGACTTCTTCAGTGCGTGGGAACCAGTTGGCGCCAGACACCATGTGATCCCCATAAGGTGCAATGCCCTCAAACATCAGGCCTTCTTTCCAACCTGAATTGGTTTCTTTGCGATAGTCACCATTGTTTACACCGCCCATTAACACAGAAAGCACTTCTTCTTCTGAAGAATACAAGTTCCCCTTAGGTTGAGTGCTCAGATACTCTTCAAGGGTTTCACCCTCGTGATATTCAAATTTCTCGAGTTTTTGAATATCAGAGTTAGTTTGCTTGGTGTTGTATTGCATCATTGGGTCAGCAGCAAAAGCGGTGGTCGTGATGATCATTGCTGTAGAGATGATTGATAATTTTGCGAAAGTTCTCATAGTTTCACCTATCGGTCTGAGTATTTAGTAAATGAATGAAGTTCCTTCCTCACTCCGATGCAAACAAGTTTATTAATAAACAGAACCTTGATATATAGTGTAAACTTTACTTAAAACCTCCATTTCATTTATGAGTTAATAGTGACTCCACAATGATTTGAATGAGTGGCAATAAGAATAGAGGGAACTGAATTTGGACCTTAATCTACTGACGACATTTTTGGCCGTTTACAAACACAGCTCTATCACCGTGGCATCAGAGCAGCTCGATATTTCTCAACCCGCGGTAAGCGCGGCTATTAAGAGACTCGAAGGTGTCGTGGGCAAGGCTTTATTTGTGAGAGAAGGACGAGGTATCGCGCCCACTGGAGCAGCGGTATCACTCGCTAATAAGATAGAAGACCCATTGAACATCATTGGAACGGTTGAGCAGCAAAAGAATGACCTTAAAGTCTATTGCACAGAGAGCTTGCTTCATTTCGTTAGCCAGGTTGAAGGCGTAAGCTTTACGGAAGCGCCGCTCGAAGAGGAAGAACTGTTTGATGCGCTTACTGCACAAAAAGTGGATATCGTCATTGATGTACTTTCGAGTAAGAAACACTCATTGATTGAAGAAACCATCGTCGATGAGGAGCCCGTGTGTCTGACTCGGATCAATCACCCTCGAATTGGTGAGACACTGAGTAAAGAAGAGTATTTCCAAGAGGAACATATTGCACTCAAGATCAAACGCGCCAACATGAACACGGTCGAGTTTTTATCAGAGAGCGATATCGAGCCGAGAAAAGTCAGAATTGAAACCAGCTCAATTTCAAGCATGCTGATTTTGGCAAGCACGACAGATTATATCGCCGCTTCTACTCGCTCTTTTGCAGAAATGCTTGCACCAACACTTGGCTTACGCGTTCACCCTATCCCCATCAAATTAAGACCGATCACGTTTCGAATGCTCTATCACCGCCGCTACGCTAAAGACGAACAGCACATCAAAACCCGTGAAGCAATCAAATCAGCATTAAGGAAACATAAATGAAACTGAGGTTTTAACCAAAGTTAACCCTATTAATATAAATTCAGTTTAATCACATACTCTCCAGCAAGTTAATTCAATAGAACGACACTGGAGAATCCATGAAAAAACTTAACCTTATTGCTCTACCACTTACGTTACTCAGCAGCGCAGCGTTTGCGACTTCGACTCAAGTTTACATCGAACAAAACGTTGCCTCTAATGCTGCTGATAACGGTGTCTACACCACAGAAGCTGGCGCATTAATCGATACCTCAGAAAATGGACAAGTCTATATAGGTTTTGATGACCAAGGTTGGTTAGCAGCGGGTTACGGCCACGACTTTCACATCAGCGAGTCCTTCACGTTCAACCTATACGGTGAACTCGGTAAATGGGACAACGGTGAAGAGTTATTAATCGAAGGTATTATCGATTATCAAGTGAACGACAACTTCAATGTATTCAGTGGATTGGGATATAACCAGTCAGGGCAAGTACTCGAGAATGTAAGCGACACCGCGATTAACACCAATAAGTTCATCGCCGGTGCGGGGTACTCACTCGCCGGTTGGGATTTAGCTTACCAATACACTCACGAAAACAGTGATGGATCCAATGGCGGGTTTACCCATGACGGTGACAATATCTATTTTCATCAAGGTGACTACCGTACCAATGAGCACGAAGTCGTTCTCTCTAAAAGCATCGACGACTGGACGCCCTACGTGAAATACACCTACTTCAACACCAACGAGGGTAACCTACAAGTTGGCGACAATCTAATTGGCTCAATCGACAACGACAGCATCATTACACTTGGTTTGTCTTACGACTTCTAAACATCTCAGATTCAATTCTCATAGGCAGATGGATTTGCCCACCTTTCGAGGGCACTACTATGAAAATTACTTCTCAACGCAACAAAGTCATTAATATCGCTGCAGCGATCAGTATCGTTTTGTTTTCTGCGATTCCCACCTACGCAAGTGCTGATCACTTAGATTTCCATTATCTAGAACCGAGTTATCTAGAAACCAGCTATCTAGACTCCTCCTCCGTCGAATTCATGACACCAGATTTTGATCAGGGGTATCTTAACGATGAGATTAAAGAAAACCTTACTCTGGAATAATTCTTCAACACATTACAAAACGTAAAAGACCAGAAACTCACGCTTCTGGTCTTTTTATATAGCTCTTGTTTTCTATATAACTATCATCTTCTTATAGAGCCCTGCTCAGCGATTAAGACTCCGTTTCTGAATCACCTTTTTCTAGGCTGATGACATTCAAAACCGCAAATGCAGAGGCTAAAAAAGACACCACACTCGTCAAAAAATGTGGTGTCTTGGTTATTATTGCAAGGCTAATTAACTAACAATAGTTAAGATTAGTTGGCTGGACGCCAAACGCCCCATTTGTCATTTTCGTAAGTCGCTTTAGGGTTAGTACCACCTTGAACCCACCATTGTGCTTTCCATGACTGGTTCGAGTAAGTCACGACTTCGCCACCAAGGTAAGTCGCTGATGAGTCCCACGTACCTGGATCTGGCGTAGGGTCTGGGTCAGGAGTCGGATCAGGATCCGGCGTTGGATCTGGGTCTGGTGTCACGCCACCGTCATCGGCAATTACTTCAAAAGTGAAGGTTTCAACACTGTCGCTTTCAATCGAGCTAGCCATAAACGATAAAGTTTCGTTTGCAGTGATGCCAGTGGTATCAACTACGATAGAAGCCGTGCCGTTATTTTGGATGCTTACTGAAGAACCTTGAGTTTGAGTCAATGTCGCGGCTTCGCTTGTTGCAATCACAACCTTATCGCCAGCATTGACTACATTGTCACTCTTCACTAGCTCGTAGATGTCACCTTTCAATGGTTCAACACCACCGTCGCCACCATCAATCAACGTTAACTGACCAGAAGCACGGCTATCTTTTGAGTTGAAGAAATTACGTGAAGGATCGTTTTGGAAGTACATGTAGTGCTGCATTTCAGCATGCCAGTCACCAATGAAGATCGCGCCATCTTTAAACTCTTCGTGCCAGCCATTAATTTCTGAAGCTAACAAACGAGCCCAATCGTTAACGTTTGAAGCATCAATGACGATGTCGAAGCTTCGCGCGACTTCACCATACTTGTTGATGATGTCGTATTTAACCGTATCACCAATTTCTGGCGTGCCAAACTGGTCAGAAACAAACAGGTCACCACGCACTAGATCAGGCTCTGGACCCGGCTCTGGTGGAGGGGTTGTGCCACCCGCGATAGTGATGTCTGAACAGTTGTAGAAGCCTTCGCCCGCAGCATCATCACGTTGCCAACGAACGAATAGAATCGCATCGCCAGAACGGTCTGAAGGAATAGTGACATTAATGCGGTACTTGCCGCCATTAACCGGAACGTTACCCTCTTCTTGGATAAGATCTAAGTCTCCCCACGCTAGGCCTTTGCTTAGGTCCGCGTTTGGTTTCGTTAGGTAGAACTCCCAGAAAGAAGGGTTGTGTGGCGCTGTCGCATTGAATACATATTCAAACGTACCAGTATTTAGCTCGGTACGAGTCCAACCAGTATGAGGCGCACCCATGCCGCGTTTTTGCGAATCGTTGACATAACATAACGTGCCGTCAGGAATCGCCGCTTTTACAGCATTGATGTTGTTGAAATCTTGGATATTTTTCGCGTACTCGTTACGTTGAACAAACGGGTATGAACCCGAAATGTCTTTTGCTTGAGCACACGCAGCATTAGGTGGTGTACCCGACCAAATCCCGCCTTGCTCGTAACACGTGTTCTGACGCGCGCTTGGAAACTCAGACCAACCATGAGCATTTGCCACTGACGGCACACTCGATAGCATAGCCATACCCACTGCTATTTTTAGAATATTATTATTTATTGTTGTCACTTTCCCACTCTCTATTATTTTACCCTAAACACAAAACCAATTGGTTACTAACCAACCAGCACTGTAATTCGAAGGTTTATAGTTTCTGACTTAAAGAACAACGAAAAATATATACGTCAATTTTATCAATAACAGCGGGTTTTATATTGATAGGAATCAGCATCACACAACTCAAACAAATGCGCTGTAGATAGATGATGTTGCTTCGAATTATGACATTTCAGTATTCTATGTTGATTGAGGGAACAGTATTCGGAATGAATAAAAAAGCGGCTTTATGATTAAGCCGCTTTGGGGATATAAAGGCGTTAGGTAGTAAGAAGATATTTAATAACGGCTATGCATGCCCATGCGATGTGACATGTCATCGTCCATACGACCGCCCTTCCAACCGCCGCCACCCAATAGATTAAGTACATCTCGCGCTGTGTAGTCTTCTCCGCCAAAGAAGTCATTAGACACATCGTTACGCAGCAACTGAATAGTTGGAGCTAATTCAACAGCAAGATCTTGTGGATCCGCAAACAAGGCTAAAGCAATCTGTTGTTGGCGTTTACTCAACTCACGAGAACTTGTTTCAACCTGCCCAATAGAGAAGAAATCACGGCTTCCGTAGCTCTTCACCATCTTTGCAGACAATGACTTAATCACCTTTTTGATTCTTCTTCTTTGGATGTATCTAAACATATTTGCTTCCTTTACTAACTCGCCTTAAACCCAATGAGCAGCTTAACTAATTAGTCTTTTAACCAAACAAAAGATAGGTCTGATTGTCGACTGAGATACTTTTGACTTCGGTGTTGAACACGGACTCTAGCTGCTCAGGGGTAAGCACTTGATCAGCTGAGCCTGATGCTTGAAGTACACCTTTATCGAGCAACAACACTTGGTCTGCGTGTCTTAGTGTTCTGTTCAAATCATGGTTAGCCATGATCACGGCGATGCCCTTCTCAGCCACTCGTTCGATAAGCTTGTACAACAAGGCTTCTTGAGCAATATCCAACGGAGCTGCGGGTTCGTCGAGGATCAGCAGCTTCGCGTATGGGTTAAGTGTCGGCCAAATTTGCAGGCACATTCCCGCCAAACGTACGCGTTGCCATTCACCACCAGACAGTGTCTGAATTGAGCGATGAAGTTTGTCTGCAATGTCTAGCATCTGGCTGATTTCTTCCAAAGCTGCGTTGATTTCAGCATCAAGGCCGTGTGAGGAGCTTGGCAGTGACAATGCAAGATATTGGAACACTTCTAAGTTGAAGGCTGGCCTTGCGCTTTGGCACAAGTAAGCACGATGCAATGATAAATCTTGTAAAGACAGCTCCGACAAATCCTGCCCGTCGATCTTTATATCGCCTTTGTAACCATCACCAATTCCAGATATCGCTTCGAGCAAGGTACTTTTACCGCTGCCATTAGGGCCGATAACGTGAGTCACCTGCCCTTGCTTGAGCTCAAATGATAGTGGTAATAAACGAGCGCCGACGCTCAGGCTCTTAATTTGAATCATGATTTTTAATTAACATCCAAATGAAGATAGGCGCACCGATACTGGTGGTCATCACACCCAAAGGCAGCTCTGCGGAATCTAATAAGGTTCTTGCACAGATATCAGCAAACACCAACAACGCAGCGCCAGCAACGGCAGACAAAGGAAGAAGGTATTTGTTATCAGTACCAATCGCTAAACGCAATAAGTGTGGCACAACCAAGCCAACAAAGCTGATCACGCCGCCCAATGCCACCGCGCAACCTACTAAAATAGACACGGCGAAAATTAGACGCCAGCGTAATCTCGGAACGTTCACGCCTAACTGTGCGGCATGCGTTTCGCCAATCATTAACTTATCTAGCTTACTACCTTGCAGGCACAGCCAAATAATCACGGGGATCATCACCAACGTGAGCGAGTGTTGATACCAAGTGACGCCACCTAAGCTGCCCATCAGCCAATACATCAATAAGCGTAGACTTAAGTCATCACTAAAATAGAACGCCCATGTCACCATCGCGCCAGAAAGAATGCCCAACGCGACACCGACTAGCAGTAATTTAGCCGTGGTGAGTCGCATGGTTTTTACCATGCTCACTAGAATCACGGTAAAACAAAGTGACCCTAAAACGGCGGCAATCATGAACCGTTCTGGTGTAGGAGCAAACGGCAAGAAGAACAGTACGATAACCATCGCCAAGCTTGCGCCACCAGAAATACCGAGCACACCTGGCTCTGCTAATACATTACCCAATAAGACTTGTAGGCTTGCGCCAGATACAGCTAACCCTGCCCCGATGGCAATAGCCGCCAATAATCGAGGTAAGCGTAAATCAACCAGTAGTTTTTGTTCTAACGTGGACAAGGTGCCCAGAGGGGAAATGAAGAGATCGCCAACCATTAGGTAAATCGCACTCAGCGCGACAAGCAGTGCTGCCATCAGATAAATGGCTCTAGTCCATTTGCGCTGTTTTTGGTGAAGAAGTTGTTGGAAATCCATATCAAGCTACTTTGAAAATGTTCGCGTAACCTTACCTGTATCCCCAAATAAACTCAAGGCTCACACCGTAATGTGAACCTTGATATTTCAACCAGTTGAGCGGTTGTTTTCGTCGTTTAAACCCGAGTCGATATTAATCGTACACAAGCTGACCATGGTCGAATCGCGTTTCAACTTCACACACCATTAAGGCTGCTCGTTGACCGATAGCAACATTACGATTAGGGAACACCACCGCTTCGTTTTCATTCTTAGCCATTAACGGTTTATCACCATCATGACCGAATACTTCACCGTGCTTGAACGCGGTAAAGTTCTCTACAGAATCTGAGAACATGAAATCGAAGTCATCATGTAAACGAACAATGGTTCTGCTCACGCGATAAGTGATGGTTCGCTTAGGTAAATGCTCTGGCTCAACTTCAGCAATCAAGTTACGCATCGCCAAGTCAAAAGCCGTTAGCTTATCAAGTTGGTTCTCACCAATTCTCGCGACCTGCCCTAGTTCCATTGTCAGTGCTTGCGCTTCGAAGTTTTCAGCACTGTACCAACTGAATGTACTGGTTGGCGCATTTGACAACAACACTGCTTCCACGTGCGCACTGTTAATGAAATCAAACAGCTCTTTACTGCGTACTTCGTGGCGAACTTTAGGGCTCACTGCAAACGAGTAATGCTTAGATAAACGGATTGCACAGTGCAAATCTAGATGCCAACGAGTGGCAGGTTCCGTTTCTTTGTAAAACTCAGTCACCAAGAACTTCAAGTTCTTCGCGATATCCACTTCTCGATTGCTCTCGTACTGCTTTTCATCAAACAGACGATTCATGTTCACATCAAGAAAACGAGTATGCGCGTTAGTGGCTTCTGGGTGAGCTATGATAAACAAGCATCTCGCGTTTACTACTTGGAAACCTGTTTCAATATCCTCAATGAGCTTATCGATCAGCTCCATTGGTGAAGTTTCGTCGCCATGAACACCGGTTGAAAAAATGATGTTCTTGGTTTCAGAATTAAAATCCGCGGGAATCACTTCCAAGACACCGCGTTGATGAAGCTTAATTTGAACACCGTTACTCAGTACGGTCTGTCCTGCAAACACTTCTTGCTCAAGATCTAGGCTGTCAAAAAGAAATGATTGGCGAAAGAGGGTCTTCGTCATGCGCTACTCCTTAATTGCACGGCCGTATGTTAATAAATTGTACATAGAAATTGTGTTGCTAGGATCGCACTTATCAACAGAAACTCCGTTATCACTCACAAATACTACCCATATATTTTTATATTACCTGCTGACTTTACTAACCGACATCTGTTCCAAATAACTTTCTCTATTTAAAGAGACTTTTGGTTGTTTCGGCTTATCTCAGGTTATGCCAGCAAGATAAGAGCCACGTAAGCTAACACAGCTCTTACCTGCTATGAACAGATTGAGATCAATTAATCTTCCTGATCGAGCAATCTTTCAAATTCATCGATTTGAACTTTGACCATGTCGATGCTTTGTTGCCAAAAATCAGCTTGAGTCAGGTCCATTCCTAAGTGCTTTTGAACGACTTCTTCCGCCATCATGCTGCCCGTATCACGAAGCAACGAAACGTAATCGCCGTAGAATTGCTCACCTTTCGCATCGCGCTGAGCGTAAACACCTTTACTGAACAGGTAACCGAACAAGTATGGGTAGTTGTAGAAGCTTACTTGAGAGATGCTGAAGTGCAGCTTGCTTGCCCAGAAGTAAGGGTCAGCTTCTGTCATTGCATCGCCATACCACTCTTTCCAAGTCGTTTCCATCAAGTCACACAGCTGCTGAGCCGTTAGCTCGCCTTTTTCACGCTGCTCGTAGAAGGCTTTTTCAAACTCAAAACGAACGGGAATGTTCACCATTAATGCCAAGGAAGAAGAAAGCTCTTCCCACAGCATTTCAAGTTTCTCATTACGTGTTTGTGCTTGTTTTAACAAATGGTCTCGAACGATATTTTCAGCAAAGATCGAAGCGGTTTCTGCTAGCGTCATTGGGTAGCGTGTTTGACACAACGGCATGTCTTTCATCACCCAGTTGTGGAACGCGTGGCCTAACTCGTGTGCCAATGTCATTAAATCTGAGCGGCTACCGCTCCATGTCATGAACACAAGCGGAGTGCGTGTAGCAGCAAACTTGGTGCAGTAAGCGCCTAAACGTTTGTTGGCTGCTGGTGCGGCATCAATCCAACCATTATCAACCATCAAAGCGACAAAATCAGCCATCTCTGGATTTACTTCAGCGAACGCAGTTTTGATCACGTCGATCGCCTCATCAAATGGGTAAACCTTAGATTCATCGTCACCCAGCGGCGGCATCGCAGCTAAGTGATTCCAAGGCTTCATTTCATCTAGCCCGTGAACTCTTGCCATTAACAAACCTGCTTTCTGACCAACAACTCGATTAGCTTTCGCTACCGACATCATGGTGTCTAGCGTTTCTGGCACAATGCGGCTGCCGTGTAGGCTTGGATCTAGGAAATGCACATCGCTAATCTTCGAACGCTTTTTGTTTTCAGTCAGTCGCCAACCCGCCAATGCATTTAGAATCGAAGCAAAAGACTCTTGGTGCGTTTTCATCGCACCTTGAACCGCGCGCCATGCTGGTTCTTGTTTGTCGAATTCGCTGCCGTACAACAGGCTCGCGGCTTGTGAAAAGCCTAGGGCTTCCTCTTCACCGTCCAGCTTTAGCGACAGTTTTAAAGATCCGGTTAGGTTATCGTATAAACGACCCCATCCGTCACGACCATCAACCTTCATCGCTGCCAATAACTGCTCTTCAGCAACACTGAGTCGGCTGCTTGATAACTTACGAGAGCTTTCAATCGCAAAGCGCTGCCCTGCTACGTCCGCACTATCATGCTCTAATACTGCATCAATAAATTCTGGTTCTGCGTGAATTAGCGTATCTTCGTAAGGGCTGAACGCTTGAGACATTTCAGAGTTCAGCTTCGCTACACGACCAAGCAATGCTTTCGCTTCTGTGTGTGTCGAGTCGACCGATGCGTGGCAATTAGCGAAGGTGTTGATTGTACTCAGTAACGTGCCTGCCGCTTCTGAAGTCTGAATCGCGTTTTGCATCGCTAGAATGATATGACGCTTTTCAACGTGTAGGTTCAACAGCTCAATGCACTGCTGAATGAGTTCAATGTCCTGTTCGATTTTTGCATCATTAAGATCGCTATAAGCAATGCTTAGATCCCAACTTGGTGTTGTCATGACTAAATTCCTTTCACGTAGGTAGTAATACCAATCAGGTATAGCGGCTGTGAACGCCGCTTTATACTTCTATTTATATTTCTGTTTCTATTTACAGATCTAAAAGATTGTTAATTCTTAAACTGTGTTTTTTGAACACTCAAAGAACAGGTATCCCTATCGATTTAACGCTGATAAAGCTCTGCGCAAACTGAGTGATTTGAATATGCGTTATCGATGCGTTTTCTATCGATAACTTCGAGTACAAACTCGGGTTTTTCCAATCAATATTAAGGCAGTGCGCTAGCAGTATGCGAATCACACCACCATGAGTAACCAACAATATGTTGTCACTTGAATCATTCAAAAGTTGCGACCAAGCTTGAGTTACTCTGTCGTGGAAGCTCTGTAAACTTTCTGCGCCAGTTAATTGATGATTAGCAGGGTCTTTCCAAAAGGTTTCTAACATTCCCCACTTGTCTTCAAGTTCATCAAATGGGACACCATCTACTTCACCGAAGTTCATTTCCTGAAAACCCGATGCAACTGATAAAGGCACAGACATACGCTCTGCAAACAAGCTCGCGAGATCACCACATCGTCTTAGTGGAGAGCTAACCACGCTATCAAAGGTAATGTCTTGTGTAGTTAGTGCCTCACATATCTGTTCTTGAAGATCAGAGTTGACCAGCACATCAGATAAACCATTGAGCGCAGCTTTTCCTTCGACTTTGCCATGTCTTAACAAATAGATGTTTTTGGTTGTTCCATTGACCATGTGTGCGACCTAGCCTTGAATATCAAGCAAGTGATTAGATGGTTTTAAGTGCAGCGGCAATCCGGCAGCAACCAGCGTGACGCGCTCAACGACGCGAGCTAGCGCTTGGTTCATTCGTCCTGCATTGTCCACAAACAAGCGAGACACTTTACCCAGCGGCACCACACCTAAACCGACTTCGTTAGAGACCATGATAATTTGCGCCGGACTTTGCTCGACGCTTTTGACCAATACTTCAACCACGGCTTCAACCTGTTCATTAGTTGCGTCATCACCCAGTTCAAAGATGATGTTGTTCAACCACAAGGTTAGGCAATCAATCAATACCACATCTTCTTTCTCAAAAGACTGCAGTTTTTCGGCTAATTCGACGGGTACTTCATGCTCAATCCACTGCTCGCCACGACGTTGTTGATGGTGCGCGATTCGTTCTCGCATTTCATCATCAAGATATGTCGCTGTCGCAATATAATTGAGGCGTCCATTTGAACATGCTTCAAGCGCACATAATGCTTGTTGCTCTGCAAAACTAGACTTACCAGAACGAGCCCCGCCCAATACCAAATGGCTGTTTCGCTGACTTGCTTGATTAATTTGATTAGCTTGAATAGTTTCATTCGTGTTGGTCATAGGAAGCCGTTATAGAAAGCCATTGTAAAATGCAGTAATGAATACAAGGTAAGTCAGCAACTCCATTAACTGTTGAGCCGCACCCAAGCAGTCCCCAGTAAAGCCGCCAATTCGAGCCGTTAACCACGTTTTAAAACCTGTTCTGAACAGATAGGCGACGACAGATAAAACCAAAGCGAATTCAAGACCAAACCACAGGCTAGGCAGCACGCCTACCAGCAACAAGAAGACAAGTTCGCCTTTGGTTTGCTTGTTGGCCAATGGTTTACTTTTACTGGTATCTAAATCACTGACATAAGGCATGTCGTAAATTAGCGATGCAGCAATCGCGCGGCTAAAGGTATAACTGGTCACGATGACCATAAACAATCCAGTCATGCTGATAAGTTCATTGAGCAGAACCCACTTTCCAAGCAACGCCATGATCAGCGCAGACGCGCCGTATGTACCAATTCGGCTATCTTTCATGATGGTCAAACGGCGTTCTAGGGTCATGCCGCCACCAATGCCATCGGCCATATCAGTCAAACCATCTTCATGGAATGCGCCAGTGAGCATCAGGCTAAAACTCATCATCAAAAAGATCGCTACTGCACTCGGCAGTACCACATCAAGTAGCAAGAACACACCGCCACACAGAACACCAAGCAACAAACCAACCGTTGAAAAGTAGCGACCAGAACGGTTCATTCGCTCTGTAGAATAGGGCGTGTTTTTCGGCATTGGCAAGCGAGAAAAGAAACCCATCGCCAGCGCAAAAAGCTCCCACTGATAAGTAACTCGATCTTTCAACGATCTTTCTGGTGCATCACTCATTAAACCGTGACTCCAGCACTTTCGAAGCTCGCCATGTTGTTATAGAACTCAGCGGCCGCTCGGATGATTGGCATGGCTAGTGCAGCGCCCGTGCCCTCGCCTAGTCTCAAGCCAAGATCAAGCAACGGCTCAGCGTCTAGAAGTTCTAATAGAATTTTGTGTCCTGACTCTTCTGAGCGATGCGCGAAGATCATATAATCACGGCAATTCGGTTCAATTAAGGTCGCAACATACGCAGCGACTGACACGATAAAACCATCGACCAGTACAGGAGTTCTGTTTTGATAAGCGCCAAGGAAAGCACCGACCATTTGCACTATTTCGTAACCACCGACTTGAGCTAAAATCGATTTAGGATCGAGTCCTGTGCAGCGTGCAACACCTTGCTCAACCACCTCGACTTTTCGTGATAACTGTTCGTTGTTGATACCAGTGCCTAAGCCTACACACTCTGCAGCAGTTCGGTTTGCTACCGCACTTAAAATCGCTGACGCGCTACTGGTATTGCCGATACCCATCTCACCAAACATGATGATATTGGTGCCATTCGAAATAGTTCTAGATACAAGCTCTGAACCTAGTTCAATCCCACGTTCGACTGTTTCTAAACTCATTGCAGCTTCGTTGGCAAAGTTATTGGTTCGTGTACCCAAACGCTGGGAGATCAACATTGGGCTATCAGATTCGACTGGTAACAATATTCCCGTGTCGACTACCGTAATATCGATGTTGTTCACCGCACAAAAACAGTTAATCGCCGCGCCGCCGCTTAAGAAGTTCAATACCATCTGTTGTGTGACAGCACTCGGGGCAATACTCACGCCTTCGTCAGCAATGCCATGGTCGCCAGCAAAAATGATGATACTTGGCTTATTCAATTCGATGTGTTCAACCGCAGCTTCTTTGCCTTGGCTCTGAATCAATGCCAATTGATGTGCGACTTTTTCTAGTAAGCCAAGCGCACCGAGTGGCTTGGTTTTTTGGTCAATTCGGTGTTGGATGTACTGCGAGTATTGGGTATCTAACATAGTTTTTAAAAACGCTTATTCTGGGTACGTTGATATAGGGCTGCTACTTAGGTATTGCTACTTAGGGCGTGCGACAGAAAACACATTGGAAAGCGTCGCGTATTCACCGCCACCAAGGCGAGACAAAGGGTCCAATGCCAACGCATCAATCTTAAGACGTTCACTCTCTTTATCGATCACGTCTTCGGAAATGTACACGGTTTCGACTTGAGCAAAGATGAGGCTTTGTGGCACCTCTCCAACCTCTTTTACTTCGTATAAGGTGCAGCCAAAAGCGACCGCGCACTCTTTCACTCTCGGTAAAGAGAAGCCTTCAAATTCAACCAGCTCAATTTTATTCGCGGTGACTTCCGAATCACCATGTTCAAGGGTAGCTGCTGTCGCCGTCATGGTTTCGGCAGAACTTGAAGAAGCAATGTGAATCACTAGCTTACCCGTTTCTAGGGCATTACGAGTGGTATCTTTGATTTCGCCGGACGGCTTCTTCCCAACCGATAACATCAGTAACGGCGGATTACTAGAAACAGGCGTGAAATAAGAGAAAGGCGCGAGGTTGTACTCTTGGTCAGAAGATTCCGTCAATGCCCACGCAATCGGGCGAGGAACAACGGTTTGTGTCATCAGGTGATAAATCTGAGTGGGAGCAAGAGTATCAAGCTTGAGGTTCATAGCACGTCCTTGGTCTATGTGAATTACGACTCAGTTTACGTGTTAAGCAAGGCTGTATCTATGGCTATGTGGCAGAAACCGCAGAGAGTGTTCTTAATTTAAACAGATCACACTGGTTTTTTCTCAGATTGACAGTCAAATTGACGAACCCTAAAACACAAATAATACTGATAATAGATTTATCAATAACTTACATTTTGGCATCGTTTATGCCTTATCTAAATTACTTATTAATCTCTCCATTGATAAGTACCCATACAGTGAATGCCCACAACACTGACGCTACACGAAGAAAGACAATCGATTGAAAGACAAAACAGAACAACGATTTAGGAGGTGTAATGATTCCAAATTCAAGTAAAAGAAAACCAAATAAATCAAGTAAGAAAGCTAGCAAAAAGGTAAGGAAAATCCCACTGTCCTTTACCTAGTAAGAAGCAAGAAAAGTAACAAAGCCCGTCGCCCAGCGGGCTTTGTTATGTTTAACGCCTAACTTAAGTTTCAAACCGCATTTATCTTTCCCACCGCCATTATGTTTCATATCGTACTTATGCTTCAGACCGTACTTATGCGTCGAGCCAAACTAAATCATCTCTTTTTCCATAAACAGGCGACTCCCCACATACTACTGACCACTCGTTTAACAAACTTTTATTCGCTTAAAATTCAAACACTGTTTATATTAAACAAGCACTTGTGGAGTGAAGAAGGGATTAAAATGAGCATTTCTGGAGACAAAACATCGGTCGTGGTGGCTGGTGCAACCGGGTTAATTGGTCATCATGTGATGAAGTTGCTCATCGATGAACCCGCCGTTGATCATATCTATGCCCTATCTCGCCGAGCGTTAGATTCACAGTTTGATTCCAACAAGCTCCACACACTCATTCACAGCGACCTGCAAGTTACCAGTTGGGATGACACGAATGCGACGCCTAATCTTGGCGTTATCTGCTTAGGTACGACTAAGAAAAAGGCAGGATCAAAAGAAGCGCTTCGCAAAATCGATGTGGAACTGGTTAGCCAAGTCGCACAGTCGATGAAGTTTCTTGGGGTTCAACGCGTAGCGGTCGTTTCTAGCTATGGCGCTTCACCAGATTCCTATTCGCACTACCTTCGCTGTAAAGGACAAATGGAACAAAATTTAAAACGTATTGGCTTCAAGCAGCTTTTCATCGCACGCCCTGGGCCTCTGGTGGGTGAGCGTGATGAACCTAGAGCTGATGAAAAACTCCTGCAAAGTGTCTTTCCTCTGCTGTCTCCATTTATGCTTGGTAAGTTCAAAAACCTACGCCCTATTCAGTCGGAAGACGTAGCCAAAGCAATGTTGTTCCGGTTATTCGAAAATAATTTCCAAAATATCGAAATTTACTCGTCAAGTGACATGCTCAATTTATTGGCAAAATATCGCTAAAAAGCTCACCTATTCATCACAATGTTGAATATCCACCCATCCTATTGAGTGGATATTACTAATCGTTCTAATAAATTACTTTTCCTTATTTTACGTTTTGTTACAGGTCGCTACTGTAGCTAACAGTATTTGCGCCCATATATCTAAGCGCCCTATCGATTTAAAGAGATTCATAAGGAAAACAAATGTCATTTTCAGCTATCGCTGCCTTAGCGGTATTCACTGGTATCCTCTTTTTTCTCTACGGACAGCAGAAAAAAGAAAACACACTTTCTCGCCTCGTTTTACTCGGTTTAGTATTTGGTAGCGCATTTGGTCTTGGTCTACAGCTGTTATTTGGTGAAGGCAATCCGGTCATCAACGAAACACTAGACTGGGTAAATATTGTTGGCCGTGGTTATGTTGGCCTACTGAAAATGGTGATCATGCCATTAGTATTGGTTTCAATGATTGCAGCAGTAGTGAAGCTTGAAAAAGGCGGCTCACTGGGCAAGATTTCTGGTATCACCATTTCTGTACTGTTAGCAACAACCGCGATTTCTGCGATTGTTGGTATTGTTGTAACGCAAGCATTCGGCCTGTCTGCTGAAGGTTTAACAGAAGGCGCTCGCGAAACAGCACGTATCGCAACACTTGAAAGCCGCATCGGTAGCGTTTCAGACCTAACAATTCCACAAATGCTGATCAGCTTTATTCCGACTAACCCATTTGCAGACCTAACGGGGGCTCGCTCTACGTCTATCATCGCGGTTGTTATCTTTGGTGTGCTAACGGGCATCGCTGCTCGTAAAGTGATGGCAGAGAAAGAAGAACTAGAATCTCCAATCCGTACTTTCGTTGAAGCGTCACAATCTATCGTTATGCGCTTAGTTAAGATGATCATGGCACTAACGCCATACGGCATCGCAGCGTTAATGGCGAAGGTAGTTGCAACATCAAGTGCTTCTGACATCCTCAGCCTACTGGGTTTCATCGTTGCATCTTACGTTGCGATTCTACTGATGTTCGTCGTACACGGTGTGTTGGTTTCTTTTGTTGGTGTAAACCCGAAAGAGTACTTCCAAAAGATCTGGCCTGTACTGACGTTCGCTTTCACGTCTCGTAGTTCTGCAGCAACAATTCCACTGAACGTTGAAGCTCAAATCACTAAGCTAAACGTGCCACCAGCGATTGCTAACCTGTCTGCCTCTTTCGGTGCGACGATTGGTCAAAACGGTTGTGCGGGTATCTACCCTGCAATGCTAGCAGTCATGGTTGCGCCTACAGTTGGCATCGACCCAATGGACATCAACTTCATTCTGTCTCTGATTGCTATTATCACAGTGAGCTCATTCGGTATTGCTGGCGTAGGTGGCGGTGCAACGTTCGCGGCGCTTATCGTACTTCCTGCTATGGGCCTTCCTGTAACGATTGCAGCACTGCTTATCTCTATCGAGCCACTTATCGATATGGCACGTACGGCGCTTAACGTATCTGGTGCTATGACAGCCGGTACGATCACAAGCCGCCTATTAGGCAAGAAAGACAAGCAACAAGATCTGGAACAAGCGAACGCTTAATGGGTTCGATTGATTCAAGCACTTGAGTCTCGTTAAACAAAAAAACCGATGCACATGCATCGGTTTTTTATTATCTGTTACTTCTAACTTCCATTACTTCACGAGCAACAGCTTAGAACACAAGTTGAATGACTTTTTCGGCAAGTGCTTCATCGTCGTCTTCACTTAATCCGCTGACACCAATAGCGCCAATCACCTGCCCATTTAATTCAATGGGAACACCGCCTTTAAAGCCAGTGATCTTTGGGTCAGTCCAGTAACTTAAGTCTTTACCAGTTTCTCTCGCCCAAGCACCTAAGTTACCGCTTGGCTGTCTATCTCTTGCAGATGTATAAGCTTTGTTCTGTGCTAACAATCCGGCTTGAACACTCACATTATCCATGCGAATAAACGCCAGTAACTCACCGTGCGTATCACACACGCTCACCGCGATTGCTTGTTGATTACGCTCAGCAATGTCTAGAGCGTTAGACACCAGTTGTTGCGCGATCTTTTGATTCAACATATTCATTCCTTATGGCAGTGCTTGACCACGTGAGTACACGTATAGGTTGTACCACTCTTCACGAGACAGGTTTATCTGAGTCGCGACTGCCGAAGCTTTGATTCGCTCTAGATTTGTGGTGCCAATTACAGGTTGGATACGAGCAGGGTGACGAAGCAAAAATGCCAACACAATCGCTTCACTTTCTACGCCATATTGGTTCGCTAACTGAGCCACGTAGTGCGCTGTCTTTTTCACGTTTTCATGTTCTGAATACAAACCTTGCTCAGCAAATCGGCCTTGTGCCAAACAGCCCCAAGCTTGCAGTTGGATGTTATTCAATTGGCAATGTTCAAGAGTGCCTGCGGCGAAGTCTGATTGATGGTGCCCTTGCGAGTTAATCATCACCCCATCATTCAACCAATCCAATTTGGCTAAGCTCATCTCAACTTGATTCGCGACGATGGGTTGCCCAAGCGCAGATTGCAGGTACTGAATTTGATGGCTGTTCATGTTCGACACACCAAAATAATCGACCTTACCTTGCGCTTTTAAGTTCTCTAACGTTCTTGCTAGCTCATCGAGTTCCATCAAAGGATCAGGGCGGTGCAATAACAGCACATCAAGCTTTTCAGTATTCAATCGATTGAGAATACCGTCTACCGATTGGCCTACCCAATCAGCCGAGAAATCATAACGACCAACATTGCCCTCGCCTTCAAAACGAATCCCACACTTAGATTGAATGAACATCTGTTCACGCAGATCAGGCGCTTGTTGTAATGCTTGACCAAAGGCTTGCTCAGCTTTGCTGAAGGTATAGATATCCGCATGGTCGAATAAGTTAATGCCCGATTCTAGTGCGGTGCCGATTACGCTTCGTGTTTGAGCAACATCCGCACTCGTCACTGGATTATCATTCCAGCCACCACCTAACCCCATGCAGCCATAGGCAATTTGCCCAACATTCGGTAGATAATTTGATAATGGGATACGTTTTTTGTCATTCGTTTTGTTTGTAGATTCAGTGCTGTTCGTCATATCGATTCTCGCTTAGAAGATTTGCTGACCAGAAATATGCCTCTATCATATTGTTCTTTTTAAAAAACAGAATATGCTAGTTACGAAATGATTGTTTGATATGACGAACAATAGATTGGTAGGAACGCGCGAATGAACGAACACAAAAGAATAGAACGACTGATCCTGTTTGTAGAACTTGCTCAGCAACTCAACTTTACCAAGGCAGCCGAAAAGCTCGGTATCTCTAAGAGCTACCTTTCTGAACAGATCAAACGTTTAGAGAACGATTTACAGTGCCCGCTTTTGGTCAGAACCACTCGCAGTGTTCGTTTAACCCAAGAAGGCGAACGCGCGTTACAACAAGGCTTAACGATTCGCTCGCAAGTCTTACAGCTTGAACGCAGTGTTTCTGAGCAACACGACATCGTCAAAGGCCTATTACGCCTCACTGCGCCAAAGATGTTTACTGAGGTATATCTATTCGATATCTGCCAACAGTTTAGGCAGCAATACCCTGAGATTCGTTTCGAGATAAACAGTAGCTACACCAACTTTAATCTCAATCAAGATGATATCGATATCGCGTTTCGTGCCACCAATACGCCACCTGACAACATGGTGGCGAAACACTTGATTAGCTATCAACATGATTTAGTCGCGACTCCCGGTTATCTTAACCAATTTGGTCGCCCTACCAATGTGAGTGACTTAAGTGATCATCAATGCTTAGCAACTCTGCACCAAACCGAGTGGCCTTTAAAATCGGTAAATATTGATGTGTCCGGCTGGCTTTCAAGTAATGACAACCACCTGCTTAAGCAACAAGCTATGGCAGGCAGTGGCATCATCCGTATTGCAAGTTACTACGTTGCGAAAGAGGTCGAACTGGGAGAATTAGAGCGAGTGCTGCCTGATGAATGTCTGCAACAAGGCAACAGTATTTATCTGTTCTATCCGCAAGTTATTTATCCGGCAAAGAAACACCAAGTGTTCGTTAAATTTGTTCAGAATTACTTTGAAAGCTTAAGTCGATAAAATGATGCACAGCTCACTAGGGCTTGTTGGTTTCATCTGGCCAACATATTCGTCGTAGCGAGCTCTACTTCAACCTCTTCGGCTGAATGTGATACCAGTGAAAGTCGACTATATGGCCGATCTACTTTCAAGCCTACTCGTCCTAGTTCTTTTATTTTTTCTTGCTCTTACATTTACATTAATACCTAAACATTCACTCTACGAATCGTTTTTTATTGACTTAAAAATGAAATCATAACGACACACTAATTTGCGTAACTTAGGGTGCAAATAGGCAATCAGATTACAGTGCCTATCAGGAGGATGTATGAAACCAAATCGATCTACGGTACTCACTGGACATGTAAAGCACTGCCCATGCTGCTCTACCGAACTGGTCATCAAAGACCACATTCACGTTTGCCCGCGCAATGAAATTGGCGACTGTTACTTCGATGGCTATGACCAACACGAACAGCGCGCTAATACCGATTTTATCGATCATGCAAGTGCCAATGATAGCTTTGTTTACGGCATGTCAGAACACTAAGCGTTATTCAAGATTTGTTGAAGTCATTTCGCGCCAAAAAAAATGCAGCGCCAATCGAGTGATTGTTCGCTGCATTCTTAGATCCTGTAAACTTAGCTAACCATTAAAATGGAGCTAGGTAAAACGGATTACCACATTAGATCATCTGGGATCACGAAGTCTTTGTACGGGTCATCTTCGTCTACTTCGTCTGTGCTACCTGCCTGCGTATCAACGATAGATTCTTCGTCGCGCATAGCAATCTTGTTCGCTACTGCTGTTGGAATAACAACATAGCTCTCGCCTTGACGAGCAATACTTAGAATGCCTTTACTTAGTTGCTTTTGAGTCAGCTCTTCTACGTAAAGATATTTAACTAGCGTACCGTCGGTGAAGTTGTATTTGATCTCACCGTTCTTCTGTTCGATCTTGTTCATCTCAATCAGTTGCTTCACTTGAGCTTTAATTTCTTTGCTCAACTGTTGTTCTTTCAACTGTTGGTTTAGCTCTTTGTCTTTCGCTTGCTGCGCCAGTTTAGTTTCTTCAGCTGCCGCTTTTGCTTCACGAGACTGAACGCGAGACTTTTTAGAGCCTTTCTTCGCCTTCTTTAATTTTTTCTCATTTACCAAGCCAGCTTTAAGCATCTGCTCTTGGAGTGTTAACTTTGCCATGACTTTCCCAGTTCAGGATTAAAAACGGCACTATCATACCTGTTTTTGAGGTTTCTGTTTACTGAACAAGAGTAAATTACAGAACAATCGCAAAATGTATGCTGATAGCTCTAAGCTGTGTCCATATTCCCTTCTTGTTGCTCACAACCTCCACTTTACCGCGACACACAGTTTTCACTTAAGCACGCCAATATTGGCTGTTCCACCGACTCGAAAGCATTAACTGACCCTATTATTCGCGCGCGTACCACTTATCATTCCGATAAGACAATATGTTAATTTTCAATGGTTAATCAATTTTATAAAACCTTGGCATATATCTCATATTTGAATAAATGCCATAGAGTTATAACTCCAATGTCATAACTCTTGACTACGTTATTCTAGACATCAATCAATAAGGATAACGTAAACGATGAAAACTCAATGGACTTGGTTAGCTGCACTTGTGGCATCCACATCAATCGCTTCGACCTCTGCGATCGCAGACACCGACGTGTATCTCACCAATAACACCAATCAAGTGATGACCATTCAAGCCAACCACACTGGTACCGACCTGCTTCAACTCGGTGATGAGTGGCAACAGCATGTTGAACAGATTGGTCCTTGGGAGACGAAGAAGCTGATAAGTTTCAACCGCTGGACTGGTGTGAAATCTGGGAAGACCTATGAGTTTGACACTGTGGTATCAAACGCTGTGGGCGAAAGTGTCACGCTCAACCAAACCATGAAGGGACATTGGTATAACTCGACACTGCAACATGGTTTGAGTGCCGCAGACGTCAACCTAACATTGCATGACGATCGTAATATTCATCGCAGCACAACCGATGCGTTCGGGGTCAATGCAGAGCTAGCCCTCAAAGCCGATTCTACAGCGCGCTATGATGATATTTATTACACCATCACCCCGTCAAAAGTGGATGAGCAACCAGAGCCGGATGCCAATACACTCAAGGTCATGACTTACAACATCTGGGCGCTGCCTGCTATCGCGTCGCATATTGGTGACCGCTATGACCTGATCCCTCAATACGTAAAGGGCTACGATGTGTTGGCGCTTCAAGAGGTGTTTGCTAACGGCAGAGATGAGTTCTTGCGTGAGCTTGCGAAGGAGTATCCTTATCAAACCAAAATGCTCGATAAAGACGGGATTAACATTTATGACGGCGGCGTAATCATTGTCAGCCGCTACCCTATCGTTAACGAAGCTCAGTATGTTTTCCCTGATTGTACGGGCACAGATTGCTTCGCTGATAAAGGTGTTAACTACGCGGAAGTGATCAAGAATGGTCAGGCTTACCATGTATTCGGCACCCACACGGCATCATTCGATACGGACACGGCACGTGACTACCGACAACGTCAATTTAAACAGATGCGTCAGCTTGCTCAATCACTGGAAATACCAACTTCAGAGACGGTTATTTATAGCGGTGACTTCAACGTGAACAAGCTCAAGTTCCCAGATGACTACCAACAGATGTTCGCTAACCTGCAAGCTGATGAACCAACCTACTCTGGTTACACCGCTTCAACCTTTGACCCACGCATCAACAACTTTGCGGGCGAACCTATGTCGGGTGGTGAAAACGTTGAGTATCTCGATTATGTGGTAGTAAGCTCGGAATATGGCGCCAAAGCTCATAACGACAATCGCGTGGATGTCCCAAGATCAACAAGCAGTGAGTTATGGAAGCACTACAACCTTTCAGACCACTTCCCTGTTAGCGCCGTCATTAAGTAACTCGGTGAACGCATAATGCATCGAGTTATATTAACCCTAATGCTCGTCTTAACGGCGAGCATTATTGGCTATTCTTGGTCATCAAAAACGAACGAAACAGCGCTATCTTCTGCTCAACACACAGAACCTAAGCCGCGTGTTTCTACGACAACTAATGACGATAATTCCACGCCTACTGCAACCGCTAGTTCGGAAAACTCCGCATCGCACAGCAATCAAGCCCAAGCTGGAGCACTGGACGGTAAAATTCTTGCTGAAAACTTGAGTGAGCTTGAAGGCAAGGCTTTGTTCGATGAACTCGATGGGTTCTGGAAGCTTTGCCAACAACGCGATGACTGCGCAAAGCAACTCGCACGATTGAAATCAGAATTGCCGGGCATATGGTTTGAGTTACTGAGCGACTATCCGCAGCTATCGGCTGACTGGCAATTAACACAAAGCACTATCCCACTTGAATCCATAGAGACTCTTGAAGATCGTGTTGCCTTATTCAAGCAATCTGCACAGCAAGTATGGGGAGAGTTGGCCCACCAGCTATTCGCTGACCAGTTTGCTCATCTGGATTTTACGCTTGACGCCAACACCCTTGAAGAGAACGAAGCGAGCCAGTTTTTGGCCAACTATCAAGATTTGCTTAGTGAATGGCAAAACAATACGGGCACGTTAAACGCCGAAACACAGCTTCAAAAATATGAACTGGCAGTATCTTTGATACCCAGCAGCTATAGCCCTGCTGAAGTAGCATCAGTCAAAGCCGACCTTCAAGATGCCTACTTAGATGAAGCGCAGGCCAGCAACATTGCCGCGCGAGAACAACAAGTCGCACAACAGCAACAAACCGTGATGAGTTATCACGTGCAACTGGATCAGCTCAAAGCGACCTTAGGCTCTCAGCGTTCATCAAGTTATGCCACTTGGACTCAACAAGATTGGGACAGTTACTATCAGCAGCAAGTCACCGATTTCAGAGAACAGTTCTTTAGCAAGTAACGCCTTAACTTAAACCATCACGAAACTGAGCGGGCGTTTTATTGAGCCAACCTTTAAACGCCCTTCTGAAATTTGCAGGGTCGCTATAACCGAGCCTTTCACCGATGTCATCAATGCTCATGGTTGTGCCGAGTAATAGCTCTTTGGCCAGCTCCACTCGAACTTCGGTAAGCAATATTTGGTAACTGGATTCATGGGTCACTAGCTCTCGCCTGAGTGTACGAGAGCTACAACCAAACTCATCCGCGAGTTGTTCAATATTCGGGAAACTACCTGCGGTTTGATAAAAGATCGTTTTGATCTGATTAGTCAGCAGATGCTCAGAGTCCAACGTTTCGACTATCGACTGGCAAGACGCAAGATAGCGCTTCAGTGTCGCGGCATCATGAGTCAATAAGGTCTGTGATAAAACCGAGGCATCAAAACGCAATTCACAATGGCTCTGCTCAAAAACTACAGGGCACTGGAAACGGTCGTCATAGAGCTTAGCGTAATTGGGACGAGCATAAGGCAAAGCCAAAGTGTGAATATCCAGCTCATGACCAGTCAGTTCTTTGAACAAAGAGACGATGGAACTTAAGAAATACTCACTGCAGAAAGGGAGCAGATCGCCCACTTCCAAGGTGTTCTCAATCTGAATCACTGCATGCTCGGAATCTAGAAACAATTTAACCGAGAAAATAGGACCGTTCAGGCGCAGATATTTAAAGCCCGACTTGATGGCCTCCCCGACATTTTGACTGGTCGATAGCGCATAACCCAACACACCAAAGTGGCTCAAGCTAGCGTGTTCCCCCAGCCAAAGCCCTAAGCCATCGTGAGGAAAGCTCTGATTCGCCACGCTAAATAACGCAAGTTTATCAGCGTAAGTCAGCTTTCCATTCGGGTCTCGCCAATCCATGTTCGGCAAACCCACATCATTGAGTAGCCTTTCAATATCGAGACCTCGTTGCTCTAACGTATTCAACAGCAGCGCGATATCTAATGTACCCAACTGATGCCGATGTCCGGTCGGCTTATACTCCGCGATAATCTCCAATCGTCTCTCCTTATATCGAGCCCATTCCCATCAACATGACGACTCAGCTTCAACAACACTACTGACAAAATCGTGATTGGTAACGCGCTCTTGTCCGAATATGACCTCCCAATTCTACGCTACTCATCGCACAATGGCTTTAGTTGTTAAATTTATGTGAACTATCGCAATGATAAAAACGAATCCTGCTCCACACAGTTTGATTGATTCTAATGGTCAGCCGATCATTGGACATTTCGATGGCATCCCAAAGCACCTGAACATCGAGAACTTTGACTACCGAAACTCGATGGATGCAAAAGCAAACTCTTGGCAGAAGCACTTCCACTACAAACAATTCCAATTTGTCAGCATTGTTACCGACACGCACATTATTGGTGTCGCTATCGCGGATATTCGCTACTTAGGCTCGGCATTTTGTTATCTGTACGATATTGAAAACAACCATCTAGAAGAGGCATCTTGGTTGAGGCCATTAGGGTTTGATAAACAAGTTACCGCTTCGCCATTTGACGGCACGACAAACATTGCAGGCCAAAGCATTACCTTTGAGATTGAAGGCGGACAATGGCAAGTTCGCTTGAATACCAAACTCATCAAGGCCGATATCGCTTTAGAGCCTGAAACCGACAGCTTGCCAATGGCGATGTGCAGCCCAACGGGTTATTCAGGTTGGACTTACACCCAAAAGCACAATGCTTTGCGCATCAGCGGTGAAATCCAAATCAAGGGAGAATCACTCGTTCTCCAACAAGCTCGTGCCGGTTATGACTTTTCAGCGGGTTACATGAGGCGTGAGACCAGTTGGCGCTGGGCAAGTATCAACACGCAATCCAATGGCACAGATATTGGCCTAAACCTCGCGGCGGGCGTGAATGAGACTGGAGGCTGCGAAAGCGTATTGTGGGTCAGTGGAACCAGACACTTACTTAACCCGGTACAGTTTACGTTCAGTCGCCAAGACACGAATTTACCTTGGCAGATAACATCACAAGATGGACGTATAAACCTGACCTTTACGCCCTTAAATAACCGCAGCGAAAAGCTCAATTTATGGCTGTTAAAGAGTAACTTTCGTCAGTTCATTGGTCACTTTTCTGGCTCGATTGAAGACAACAATGGAGTGACACATCAACTCGATGGTGTTCTTGGCCTAACAGAAGATCACTTTGCTCGCTGGTAACGTAATTCTGCTGATTGAATCTCAGGCGAGCAAGTCTAAGTAAACTTGATACTAAGAACGCGTATGGCGTCTCAACAAGGATAAAACATGAATATCGACGCATTAATCAATCACCCAGAATGGCTACTGCTGGTATTAGCGCCCTTATTCGTGGTGTGCATGTTGGCTGAGTATTTTATCGGTCAGAAGCAAGGTCGACTACCAGACAATTCCAACTATAAACTTTCAGAAGTGATGTGTAACTTCACGCTGGCGGGAATGCATCAACTCTCCGATTTGCTCACTGGGTTATTGGTCGTGCAGCTGTATCTATGGCTGTTTGGTTGGCGCTTAATGGACATTGAAATGGGCGTGCTGAGTTTTGTCGTATTGATGGTGTTACAAGACTTTTTCTATTATTGGTTCCATAGAGCAAGCCATCGTATTCGCTGGATGTGGGCCGCGCACGTCGCGCACCACAGTTCAGAACAGATGAACTTCAGTACGGCTTTCCGTCAGAGTTTGATGTACCCATTCGCAGGCATGTGGCTATTTTGGGTACCGCTCGTCATCATAGGTTTCGACCCTAAATGGGTCATCTTTGTGGTGCTTCTGAATCTAGGTTTGCAGTTCTTCGTCCATACACAATGGATACGAAGCTTGGGGCCACTTGAATACATCTTTAATACCCCTTCGCATCATCGAGTACATCACGGCAAAAACCCGCAATACATTGATAAGAACTACGCCGGCGTTCTTATTATCTGGGATAAGTTATTTGGTACATTCGAACCTGAAGTTGAAACTGTACGTTATGGCGTCACCAAACCCGTGAACAGTTTTAATCCGATAGTGGTCACCTTTCAAGAATGGAAGGCCATATTCAAAGATTTGAAGAACCGAGAGTTAACCATGAAGCAGAAAGTCCAGTTGATACTCTCGCCTCCATCGGATTAAACGGACGATAGACAGATTGTATTAACTAAGAAACCGCCTCAATTGGTTTCAAAACCTTCCCCACTGACTCGATTGAATAGTAAAGCACCGTTTTCCGGCAATTTATTTGTGATCTGGGTTGCACGCGTACCGCATACTATCAGATACTGAACAAAACTAACCTTCAGCCACAGTAAACGTTCTGCGCTTGCTGTTCAGGAAATTCAATGAGTTCAGATAATCAGCCGACCTACTTCTTTTTCGATTACGAAACTTGGGGCGTTAGCCCAGCAAAAGACCGTCCGAGTCAATTTGCAGGTGTTCGTACCGACCAAGATTTCAATGTTATTGGAGAGCCTCTGGTTATCTATTGCCAACCTCCCGCTGATTACCTCCCTGCGCCTGAAGCTGCGTTGATCACCCGTATCACACCACAGAAAGCGGCTTCACAAGGTCTCCCTGAGCCAGAGTTTATCGCTAAGATCCATGCTGAGTTAGCGAAACCTAACACCACAAGCCTTGGCTACAACAGTATTCGATTTGATGATGAAGTAACGCGTTACACCTGTTACCGAAACTTCATCGACCCATATGCGTGGAGCTGGCAGAATGGCAACTCTCGTTGGGATTTATTAGATGTAATGCGCGCTGTTCACGCACTGCGTCCTGAAGGCATTGTTTGGCCAGAGAACGAAGAAGGTTACCCAAGCTTCAAACTGGAACACCTATCTGTGGCAAACGGCATTGAACACGAGAACGCGCACGATGCGATGGCCGATGTTATTGCGACCATCGAGTTAGCGAAGAAGCTGAAAGCTGCGCAACCTAAGATGTTCGATTACCTTTACAACATGCGTCATAAGCGTAAGCTGAATGATCTGGTTGATATCGTAAACATGACACCATTGATGCACGTTTCGGGCATGTTTGGCCGTGACTGCAACTACACAAGTTGGATTGTGCCTATGGCTTGGCACCCAACCAATCAAAATGCGGTTATCGTGGTTGATTTAGCCAAAGATCCAAGCCCACTGTTAGAACTGGACGCTGATGAACTCAGAGACAGACTCTACACCAAACGCAGTGAACTGGGTGAAGACGAGCTACCAGTACCAATCAAATTGGTTCAACTGAACAAGTGCCCTATTCTTGCTCCAGCCAAAACGCTGACGGCTGAAAATGCCGAAACCATCGGTATCGATCGCCAACAATGCTTGAAGAACTTGGCACTGCTGCGCGAACACCCAGAGATCCGCGAAAAACTGATCGGCCTGTACTCACAAGAGCGAGAGTACGAAAAGAGTGATGATGTTGATACACACCTTTATGACGGTTTCTTCTCACCTGCTGATAAAACAGCGATGAACATCATTCGCGAAACTGACCCAAATAACTTGGCAGCTTTAGATATCACCTTCGGTGATGAACGTATTAAACCGTTACTGTTCCGTTACCGTGCTCGTCATTTCCCATGGACGCTCGACGAAGCTGAGCAATTGAAATGGGCGAACCATTGTCGTGAGTTTTATGAAAGCCGTTTAGAAGAGTACATGCTAAACCTTGAAAACCTCGCGCATGAACATGAAAGCGACGAGAAGAAAATGGCTATCTTGAAGGCGGTTTATCAATACGTAGAAAAGTTAGCTAGCTAATTCCATTATCAAGAGACGTAACACTTTGAAAGAAAGATTGATCCAACTGGTTTACTGCTTAATCTCCTTCACCTTAATCATAGGTGCACTTACAGCAGGTAACGCGTTACAGCACTTTTTGGATACCTCAATCCCTGGCAGTATTTTTGGCATGTTGATTCTGTTTGCCGCCATGGTGATTGGTATTGTTCCTTCGCACTGGGTACAACCCGGCGCAAGCTTGATTATCCGCCTAATGATCTTACTGTTTGTTCCGATCAGTGTTGGGTTGATGGATCACTTCGACATGCTCATCGCGAACGCATTGCCAATTATGGCGAGCGCCGTTGGTGGCACATTATTGGTGTTAGTATCCTTATCATGGTTCTTAGACCGCTTGCTTTCGAGAGGTAACTGATCATGTGGATTCTACTCACCATCGTGGTATTCCTATTTGCTCGCTGGGTAAGTCAAAAAGTAAACTCGCCGCTGTGTAACCCCCTGCTTATCAGCATTGGTATCATCATTCCGATGCTCACGTTCTTTAGAGTACCGTTTGAGACTTACTATGCTGACAACACTTGGATTACCTACATGCTGCAGCCTGCGGTTGTTGCACTTGCTTACCCACTTTATGAGCAGCTACCTCAAATCAGAGCCAACTGGCGCATCATTACCTTTGCGTGCACGCTAGGCAGTGTGATGTCGATGACAACAACGGCATTAATAGCAGTGGCTTTTAAAGCGGACTTAACTTTGATTGCGAGTTTATTAGGTAAGTCAGTCACCACACCAATTGCGATGGAAGTATCGAGCCATTTAGGTGGTGAAGCAGCGATTGCGGCAATACTGGTATTGATTGTGGGTCTATTTGGGGCAATTTTTGCTTACCCAATCTACAACCTCATTGGTATTAAGAGCCCGATCGCCCGTGGTTTAACCATGGGTACCGTGTCTCACGCTTTAGGTACGGCAACTTGTGCTGAAAAGAATCAGGAAGATGCAGCATTCAGTTCTTTGGCTCTTGTGCTTTGTGGCGTCATTACCTCAATCATCGCACCGAGTATATTTTCGCTCGTGGTTTGGTTCTATTCTTAACCACTTTGATTACAGTTTATACGCGCTCTAATAGATGAGTTGGTAAATAGCTAAACTCACTGGTTCGCGAATTTTAAGCGTTACAGATATCAATAAGCCCAAGCATAACCTGATTATTTCAGTGATAGCTTGGGCTTTTTTCTCGCAATTACTCGGCAATAGCAGTCAAATCGCGCCCTGTTTAGGCCAATAAGTGGGATATCAATGGTAGTTTTTACTCTTGCAATCGATTTCATCTGTGACCTCACTCTAATTATGCAAACCAATGTAACAACAACAACGCAGTAGTGATAAAGGTCACAGAAAATTCCTGAGCATTGCATAGAATTAAAGCCTAAGGTCAATTAAGGATTCAACATGAACAGTCGTATTACCCTGGCGCTGGAAAGTGCTCCAACAGCAATCAAAGCACTTTTGAGTGACATCGTATTAGCAGACAACTTTGACGCGACATTGTCTCCAGAACAATTTGCTAGCCTACTGCAAGCAAGTGGTCTAGCGGATGACGAGCTACGTATTGCGCTACTTCCTTTTGCCGCAGCGTATTCTTACGCTCCGTTATCTGACTTTTATGTTGGTGCAATCGTGCGTGGTTTGTCTGGTACTCTGTATTTTGGTGCAAACCTTGAAATCGCTGGTGCTCAACTTGGTCAAACCGTTCACGCTGAGCAATCTGCAATCAGCCACGCTTGGATGAAAGGCGAACTAGGTATCTCAGATATCACCATAAACTTCAGTCCTTGTGGTCACTGTCGTCAATTCATGAACGAACTGACCACAGCAAAAGAACTTAAAGTTCAGCTTCCACAACGTGATGAAATGTCTCTGCAAGAGTACCTACCAGACTCGTTCGGCCCTGCTGATTTAGGTGTGACGACTGGCCTAATGACTAAGCTTGATCATAAGTACACGACCGAAGAAACAACGCCTATTGTTGTAGAAGCGCTAGCAGCACTAAACCGCAGCCATGCTCCTTACACCAAAAACCTAAGTGGTGTTTCACTGCAATTGACGTCGGGTGAGATTTTCACCGGTGCTTACGCTGAAAACGCAGCGTTCAACCCGAGCTTACCTCCTCTACAAGTGGCGTTGATTCAACTTAAACTGGCTGGCTTCGATTTTGAACAGATTGAAAGTGCAGCGTTGGTTGAAATTGCCGAAGGTAGCATCAGTCACCTAGCGGATACGCAATCTACATTAGAAGCGATTAATCCCGACATTCCAGTGACTTACTTAGCAATCTAAGTACATCTAGTTAACAATAATTTAAATAAGCAGCCCTATTTAACGGGGCTGCTTTTTTTATACTTGTAATTAACGTAGCAACTTGCGCAAACGTTTGCTTTTGTCATTTAAATAAGTATGATCACCCCGTTTTCAATCAATCGTTTAAAAGATCGGAAGGAATTTCTATGTTTGGTACCGCTACTCGTGAAAATGCTACTCGTGTACTTCTATTAGGTTCAGGTGAACTCGGCAAAGAAGTTGCTATCGAGTGCCAACGTTTAGGTTTGGAAGTTATTGCTTGTGATCGTTATGCAGACGCACCAGCAATGCAAGTTGCACATCGTAGTCATGTATTAGACATGTTAGACGGCGATGCACTGCAAGCAGTCATTGAACTTGAAA
Organism: Vibrio sp. 10N.261.55.F4; assembly: GCF_041470465.1. NCBI lineage: Bacteria > Pseudomonadati > Pseudomonadota > Gammaproteobacteria > Vibrionales > Vibrionaceae > Vibrio > Vibrio sp. 10N.261.55.F4. The sequence continues at coordinate 167,455 of NZ_JBFRMM010000002.1, forward strand.
AACCAGATTATGTGGTTCCTGAAATTGAAGCTATTGCCACCAGCAAGTTGGTAGAGCTGGAAGCGCAAGGTTTAAATGTCGTTCCCACTGCAAATGCGACTAAGCTAACGATGAACCGCGAAGGTATCCGTCGCCTAGCTGCAGAAGAGCTAAAGCTGAGCACTTCTCCTTACCGCTTTGCAGACACCTTTGAAGATTTCTCAGCCGCTGTTGAATTCGTGGGCATGCCTTGCGTTGTTAAGCCAGTAATGAGCTCTTCAGGTAAAGGCCAAAGCGTTATCAAAACAGAGGAAGACATTCAGAAGTCTTGGGACTACGCACAAGAAGGCGGTCGTACTGGCGCGGGTCGTGTAATCGTTGAAGGCTTCATCGACTTCGATTACGAAATTACGCTACTTACCGTTCGCGCAGTCGACGGTGTTCACTTCTGTGCGCCTATCGGTCACCGCCAAGAAGACGGTGATTACCGCGAATCATGGCAGCCACAGGTCATGTCTGACAACGCACTTAAAGCGGCGCAATACACGGCAGAGCAAGTGGTTAACGCATTAGGCGGTCACGGCATCTTTGGTGTTGAACTGTTCGTTAAAGGCGACCACGTGATCTTCAATGAAGTCTCCCCTCGCCCACATGATACTGGCTTGGTTACTCTGATGTCTCAAGACTCATCGGAATTTGCACTACACGTACGCGCATTTACAGGTATGCCGATCAAATCAATTACTCAGTATGGCCCTTGTGCCTCTGCCGTAATCCTTGGTCAAGGCACATCAACGAATATCCGCTTTGAAGGCCTTGCAGAAGCGCTAGACGCACCACAAACGCAAGTTCGCTTGTTTGGTAAGCCTGATATCGATGGTCGCCGTCGTTTAGGTGTGGCGCTTACTCGTCGTAACAGCACAGAAACAGCGATTGAAGATGCCATTGAGAGCGCGTCAAAAGTAAAAGTGATTTACTAACCTGCTATTCAATTCTGAACAATCACGAGTTCAAATCTGAACCATAAAAAGACGGGCTATCGAGCCCGTCTTTTTGTTGGTGTTATCTGTTGGCTTAACTAAGCAGACTGAACTTAAGCGTCTGACTCAATCAAATACACTTCTTCACAGAAGCGAGACAAGCCTTTCTTAGCAATCTTCGGATGTTCATCGTTCGCTATATCTTGATTCAACAATGTAATTTTGTATCCTGCAAACAATTGAGCAATCTCTAACTTAGGTACGCTAAACGGAGGCCCCGCCATCTCGCTTTGATCATAATCCAGAGTCACCAGAAGGATCTTACCGCCCGGTTTCAGCAGTTGTTTTAAGCGCTCTACGTACTGCACTCGCATCTCTTCAGGCAATGCGACTAAAGACGCGCGATCATAAATGGTATCGACAGGTTGGATTGGCGCTGAAAAGTAATCGCCCGTGTAGATGTTCAGTTCATCGAATTGGTAGAGCTCGTGCTGACCGCTAATTTGAGTCACAGTCGGGGTATAAAGGTGCTCTGCAAAAAATGCGCGAACCGCAATCTGGCTTAACTCGACACCTTGAACCTCTTCATGCTTTGAAGCTAGCCAAATCAGATCTTCACTTTTGCCACAAAGTGGAACAAACACACTCTTCTCGTAGCTAGGCTCAGTATTTTCCCAAAATTTAATCAGAAGTGGGTTTACATCTTCGAGGTGGAAACCAATTTGGTTGGCTGCCCATTTATTGTGCCAAAATTCAGGATTATTCATCTTTCGTTCATGTTAAACAGTCATAATGCAAGGGTACAGTATAGAGAGGTAAGAGCAACCTTAGCTTGGTTTAAAGTACTAAATTGATTTCGATAAAATCAGAAACTGGCTAAGTTCAAAGTTCTGATAATTGCGGAACTAACGGTTGGATTATTTGTCTATATCTTCACATTTTAAAGCAATATTAAACGTTAGAGTTGGTTTCTGTCTTAGCTAGCCCCATTTAATATGTAGTGAGTTTAGTTAAGCTGTTTTTACTCTTGTGCGTTACTGGTTACCCCTTTTGACTACCCGTTTTTTGTAACCTTGTATTTTGGAGTTTGAATGAGTGTATTTCTCCGTACGACGGCCCTAATGCTTTTGGTATTGAGCCGAGCGCCTGCATTCGCAGCAGCACCTGTTTCAACAAGTTCAACAGATCAAACGCGCACTCCTGCGCAAAACCAAGTATCTTCAAACGTATTCCGTCATAGTTTGAGCGGCCTTTACGGCATCAAAGCCTTCGACTCACGCCCGACTCAGCCTTACACCGACTTCGATATTTTGTACAGCAAAGCGCATCAAGGCCAAGCTGAACTAGAAACTATCTGTAAAAGTACTGCCCTACTCACCAATTCTGAAGCGCTATTTGCTGGCGTTAAATCTCAAGCTCGCGCAGAAGAAAAAATCGCCCTTGAGCTTGATGGTGATGTGACAAAAATTACCGACTTAGCCCGTGCAACTATCATCGCGAACGATGTAGAGAGCTTGGTTGAAGTTTACGAAGCGCTAAGCCGTGAAGCAGACGTTGTTAAGCTGAAAAATAAGTTTAAATCGCCGGCTGACTCTGGTTACCGTGACCTTAACTTGTTGGTTCGTTTGCCTAAAACCAACATCATTGCAGAGGTTCAACTTCACTTAAAAGCGATTGCTGACGTGAAAAGTGGTCCTGAGCACGAGCTATACGAAATTATCCAAGGCATTGAGCGTCACGCAATTGCAGAACATCGCCCAATCAACGATATCGAAGCGGCACAAATCAATAGCCTACGACGCCAATCTTTAGAGCTTTACCAACAAGCATGGCAACCGTACATTACAACGCACATTAAAGCGGCTTAACACATAGATAGGGTATTCCAATAAACATCACAAGGGCTGCACTCGCAGCCCTTTTTAGTACTTGTTGAGTAGCCTCTCCACTTCCTATCCCAAATAATCAGATCGTTTAAATTTAGATCTCAGTCTCTTTTCTCCGTCGAACATTTCTGTTTCTATAGCGAATAAGCTTCTGACAAGAAAAGGAATTACGTCAATGCAGAATAACAAATCCATGCTTTCCATCGCGCTACTTGCTGCGTTTTCTGTACACGCTAGTGCTGACGAATGCGGAAAGATCACCATTGCAGACATGAACTGGAACTCGGCGAGCCTATTGCTCATGTCGACCAATTCATTTTGAATAACAGCTACGGCTGTGAAGCGGACTTAATCCCCGGTGATAGCGTCCCTACGGGCACGTCAATGATTGAAAAAGGTCAACCTGATGTTGCGCCAGAGCTTTGGACTAATGGCATCAAAGAAGCGTTGGATAAGGGTGTTGCGGATAAGCGTCTACGTTACGCGGGCAAGTCTTTGGTCAACGGCGGTGAAGAAGGTTTCTGGGTACCAAACTACCTTGTTGAACAGTACCCAGAGCTTACAACCATTGAAGGTGTGATTAAAAACGCAAAGCTGTTTGAACACCCAGAAGATGATGAGAAGTTTGCGTTTTATAGCTGCCCTGCGGGTTGGACTTGTCAGATTACCTCCGGTCACCTGTTCGATGCGCTTAAGTTAGAAGATCACAATTTTGAAATGGTTGATCCCGGCTCAGGCGCCGCTTTAGCAGGTACGATAGCGAAAGCTTACGAACGCAAAAAAGCATGGTTTGGATATTACTGGTCGCCTACGCCTGTGCTAGGTAAGTATGAAATGGTGAAGGTTGATTTCGGAAGTGGTACTGACACTGAGGAATTCCGTAACTGTACGACACAACCTGATTGTGAATCTCCTAAAGTGACCATGTATCCACCAGCACCGGTTCACACAATCACCACAGAAGCCTTTGCTAATAACGAACCTCTTGCCTACCAATACTTTGAAAAGCGTGGTTTTACCAATAAACAAATGAGTGAGTTGCTGGCCTGGATGGAAGACAACCAAGCCGACGCCGAAGAAGCCATGTATTACTTTCTAGAAAGCTCACCACAGGTATGGAAGCCTTGGGTGTCTGAAGACATCGCAAGTAAGGTTCAACAAGCCCTTTAGAGTGAAGATTCAAAGTCAGAGGCCTAGCCTCTGTTTTCGCATCTAAAGCAAGTTCTTACCGGACAGTAAATAGATGGAGTTTGAGAAAGGTTACTAAAAATTAAAGAAATGCGTTTAGCTTAAACTCTATGCAGATACAAAAAGACCACGCTAGGCGTGGTCTATTGCTTGGCTACTTCTCGATTTTAATATTTTCGACACGGGCCTTTAGTTTTTGTCCCGGTCTAAAAGTAACAACACGTCGAGCAGAAATTGGAATGTCTTCACCAGTTTTCGGGTTACGACCAGGTCGCTCGTTTTTCTCGCGAAGATCAAAATTACCAAAACCAGACAGTTTTACCTGTTCGCCATTTTCGAGCGCTTTACGAACTTCTTCGAAAAACACTTCCACCGTTTCCTTGGCATCCCGCTTGCTGTATCCGAGTGTCTCAAACAGGTTCTCAGCCAAATCGGCCTTCGTGAGTGCCATAAAACTTTCCTCAAAGCTATGTTAAACATTGCTACCATCGCCAGTAGCGCCAAAGCATTTACCCTATTCAATCAATGAGATAAGGTCATTTACTAGGAAAGTGTATGCCAAGCTTCTGATTTTCGCCAACTTTTTTATCTTAACTATTTAATTATTCTTTCAAATCAGAAAGATAACTCGCTTCAAATTTCACATATATAGCTAAAAACCATCTACTCAACAGTAACGAAATGGCGTTATATTCCATACAAACAACCATTAATAGAATTTAAAACTTTAGCGAACTAAATAATAATTTTTGAGACTTTTCTCCGATACCCAATAAAATCAGCCACTTGATTTGATATGGGACTCAACAGAGGTTACTAAATAAGCGTTATTAAATATAAGATTTGTATCATTTCAGAATTTAATTCGAATTCACTTATAAAAGCCTATGTTCTTTTGAGGTTTTCGGTTACAACTTAACAGAGGATGGCTTGACGGAATCAGAACTCGATGAGTGTATCGAAATCAGAATAGAAATGATCGGTCTAGAAATAGACGATGATCTTGAGAGCCAGTTACTTGCGTGTATGGTTAGTTGATTGCTTAGTAAGTTGGTTATTTAAATAACTTCACTTCTTCGACATAGAATAAGACCTCACAAGTGCGAGGTCTTATTTGTCATTCAAAGCAGCTCATGCAATATCAGCTTTCTTCAATCATTTTTGTTCAGCAAGTGTTTGTGTCGCTTTGGTATTCGTTACATTCGCAGGTTTCACAATCAAACCAATTCCGACAAGAAACAGTATTGATGCAACAACCTGAGCCACAGACAGCACCTCATCATACATAAAGTAACCGCTAATCAATGCGAAGATAGGCACTAACAAGGTTAACGACGCGGTCGTGCTTAAAGGGTATTGGATTAGCAGCTTATTCCATACCCAATAACCAAATAGCGTGGTTGGGTAAGCTTGAAACAGCACCACAATCGTCGTGTTCCAATCCCATTGTTCGATGCCCTGCCAGATTATTTGGTCACCGTGTAACATCACGGCAAATGGCACTGGAGCAAACAGCATCCCCCAGACATTGAACGCAAAAGCTTGAGTGGTTTTCGATGCCTTAACGATCACGCCCATCAAGGTCCAACTGCACGCCGCAATCATAATCAAGATCACGCCATTAACGGTGACATTGCCCGTTGCTGCAGATACCAATACCGCCAACGCACACATGGCTAGCATCGCACCCAATAATTTACGAATAGAAGCACTCTCCTTGAACAACCACACGCCAACCGCCATGCCGATTAATACGTTGGTTGAAAGCAAGACCGATGAAAGCCCAGACGATAAACCAGCAGTGATCGACCATGAAGCCATACCCCAGATACCCACACCGAACACAAAGCCATAACTGACTAAGTAGCGCCAAGCAACAGGCGATCAGCATGTCGACCGTGGTGAGCTGCTACCAAAAACTGGAATCACAAGGTTGGATTCATTCTCGACCGCAAGCGGGATATTTTGTTTCTCCTCATAAACCTGCTCACTCAACCCCAGAGTGGGCACAGTTTGAGAGTAAGGTGTCCAGCGTTAGGCAAACCTCATCGACTCACAACTCAATCAATGGGCCTTTAGGGGTTTCGAGCACCACTAATGATGAGCAGTCGATCGTTGAACTGGAACGAAGTTTTCGTCGCGCTATTAGGCGTATGAGCAACAGGCTTAACCATTACCCAGATACACAAGGTGAGCCGATTTTACGACAGGCATTATCCACTCATTTTGCCAAGCTCGATGTGCACTTTTCACCTGAAGAGATGGTGATTACGGCTGGCTGTATGTCTGCGATTAAGGCCGCACTTGAATCTTGCACTAAAGAAGGCGACACCATCGCTATTAGCTCACCATGTTTCAACGGTATTCTGGAATTGCTCGGACAAATGTCGCGAAAAATCATCGAGATCCCGTCTCTAGATGATGGTGTCGACTTGCAACAACTGGAAGCGCATTTGAAAAATAAACAAGTCGATGCCGCGATCTTTTCTACCTCTCATATGAACCCTCAAGGGATCAACATGTCAGCCACTCAAAAGCAGAAACTGGCTGAATTAGCGAATCACTATCGAGTGCCGATCATTGAAGATGATGTGTATCTGGAACTGTCCTACTCCTCACACACGCCGCTCCCCGCGAAATACTACGACAAAGGCGGTTTTGTCTTATGGTGTGGATCAGTATCGAAAAGTTTGTCACCGAGTTACCGTTTGGGATGGTGCTTGCCGGGCAGGTTTATCAACGAATACAAGGCTCAGTTCTCAGCTGCGAGCTACGGCGTTGCCCTGCCCACTCAGCCTTTGCTCAGGGCATTACCGAGAAGAACATTGATATTAGGCTTGGACACCTGTTCAGCACTCTCGACCTTTACAGCAATTGCTTACGCATCAATATTGGGTATTCGTTAGAGGGTGGAGCCAAGCAGCAATTGGATGCCTTAATCGAGCTTATCCATATTCACAGCTAACAGCACGTAGCACGTAGCACGTAGCACGTAGCACGTAGCCTTTCAAAATCCGCTTTTTTAAATGCCTTCGAATGCCGAATTCTAATAGCCTTTTGTCATAAAAAAGAAGGCTATTATTCCTATCTTAATTCGGGTAAAGCCCCGAACCGTAAGGAAACCCACTCGCCTCAAAACCCTTAAATGCTGAGTTTGCAAGCACCCACAAATTTATGCAACTTGGCTAATGACACATCACTTTTTATCGTCAATATACAGCCGTCAGCGCTGGCGTTTTCCTGTATTTGAAGAGAACTATTATGAGTGATAAAACAAAAAACAAACCACTACCTTCCTTTATCGAAGAACGCTTGAACTTCTATATTCAAGACCTGATTACCCAGAACCAAAGCCAAAAGCATTTGGTATTGGGTAAACGCCCCCAGCGCAGTGCCGTTGTGATGCAGAGCAATGATTACCTAGCGCTGTCACACAACAAACAGATCCAACAAGCCCATCAAGCAGCGATCTGTGAGCACGATGACAACGTGGTGATGTCTGCGATTTTCTTACAAGATGAGCAGTCTAAACCTGCGTTCGAAACTGAGCTTGCGAACTATGTTGGAATGGAGAGCTGTTTGCTTTCTCAATCGGGCTGGGCGGCCAATATTGGGCTATTGCAAACCATCTGCCCACCGGGCACACCTGTGTATATTGATTTCCTTGCACACATGTCGCTATGGGAAGGGATTCGGGCTGCCGGCGCAGTTGCCCATCCGTTTATGCATAACAATATGAATCACCTACGCAAACAGTTAGAGCGCCACGGCTCAGGTGTCATTGTTGTCGACTCGGTTTACAGCACAATAGGCACCATTGCCCCACTGTGCGACATCTACGAAATGGCGCAAGAGTTTGATTGTGCGGTCGTCGTTGATGAATCCCATTCACTGGGTACACATGGAGAGAATGGTGCAGGCTTAGTGCAAGCATTGGGGCTCACCAAGCAAGTCGACTTCATCACCGTTAGCTTGGCAAAAACCTTTGCTTATCGCGCTGGGGCAATCCTTGGCCCTAAACAACTGTCTAAAACCTTGCCGTTTGTGGCGTACCCTGCGATTTTTAGCTCAACAGTGTTACCACAAGAAGTGGTTCGTTTAGAGAAAACGTTGGAGGTGATCAAAGGTGCGGAAGACAAACGAGAAGCCTTATTCAATCGGGCTAAGTCGCTGACTACGGGGCTAAAGCGAATTGGCTTTAATATCCGCAGTGAGTCTCAAATTGTAGCGCTAGAGTGCGGCAATGAAAGAAACACGGAGCGTGTGCGAGACTTCTTAGAAGAACGTGATGTGTTCGGTGCGGTATTCTGCCGCCCTGCGACTGGCAAGAACAAAAACATCATCCGTTTTTCAGTGAATGCCGATATGACGCCAAGAGACATTGACCATGTGCTCACGGTTTGTCACGAAGCGTACCATCACCCCGAGTTAGAGTTCGTGTAACCTTTTTCGAACCATATTTATAACCAACACCAACGGCAGGACTGAATGGACGCTATCATGTCGCGATACAAAAAGAGCCCAGCAATTCGCTGAGCTCTTTCTTGAATCTATGTCTACCCAATGGCCGTGAACTTCAGACTATTACACCCGCTAAATCCAGTGAGCAATTTTATCAAACAGTCGGTTTTTATCGGCAGGTTTAACAATAAAGTCCGACATGCCTGATGATTCCATCTTTTCCAAGGTAACGGGAGAACTGTCACCCGTGTGAGCAATAATCGGCACCGAAGAGTATTCTTTGTCGGCACTGCGAATTCGGCGAGAAGCTTCAACACCATCCATGATTGGCATTTCAATATCCATTAGGATCAAGTCGATTTCGTCGGTATCAAGCGCATCTAAGGCTTGTTGTCCGTCTTCTTTTTGCACAACATCAAAGCCCTGTTTTTCCAATAACATTGCCGTAAATCGGCGTAGAGATTCATTGTCATCGACCACCATAATCGTACGTCTAGTGGTGGCCTCTAGCGGTTTTACAGCAACCGATGGCATCACGTAGTTGGAGTCAAACAGTAAACGGTCAATGGTCGCTTTAGTATTTAGTAGCCAGACTTGTGTTTCCACCCAAATAGGCTCGAAAGAAATGTTACGTACACGCTTGATAGGATGACGCTCATACAAGTAAATGATTCGCGCCTCAGTGAACGAAAGTAACGATTCAATCTTATCGAGGCAATTGGCTCTTAAATCCAAGCTCTCCATATCAACGAAAATCAAGTCGAATTCGAACTGGTATTCCTTATTTTTAAGCGCTGATGCTACATCCAACACCGTGAGCTCAAACCCCATAAAACGGGCTACCTCAGTCATTTTATTGGTGAGAACTTTCTGGTCACTCACCATTAGCACAGTCTTAAGTTTAGTCAGTTCATTCTTGATTTCTTTCACCGAATGGGAAGACAAAGACGGAAAAGTCATCGTGAACTGTGTCCATTGATCCACTTCAGACTGACATTTAATTTCACCACCAAACGAGCGCATTACCTTCTGACAAAATGGCAAACCTAAGCCGTAATTACCCGATTGGCCAGTAGTATAAAAGTCCTGAAAAATGCGTCGAATCACATCATTTGAGATGCCTGATCCGTTATCGGTAACCATTATTTGATTGGCCACTTCATCACTAGACATGGTGACATGAATATGAAAATCTTCAGGGCTGCGATGGTGGAATGCGTTCTTGAACAAGTTATACATCACGTACTTCAACAAAGTGTCGCTACCCAAGAAATCAAAGTTACTCTGTACGTCTAAAGAGATTGCTGATTTATCAGCAGAGCGCTTGTAATTGAAACTGTCTATCGCATCCTCAACCACCGCTTGCGCTGAATGCTTCTTAAACGTAGATCGAGAGACTCGGTTTTCATCAATTGAAGTCAGTAACAGATCTATCGTTTCGTTACCGGAATGAATGATCTCCATCGCTTCATCGCCCACTTCGCGCAACTGAATCACGTCTTCATTGCTTAACGCATATTGCCCTTTTTGATCGCCACTTTTAGGGTTCGGCAATATGGACTGCATGACATCAATAGAGGTAAGTAATCCGCTTAGAGGGTTTCGCATCTCATGGGCAATACCCGCACCAAAAGACTTCGCCAATGACACCTTGTTTTCATGTTCCACCTGATTGCGGAAGTAGAACAAGTTGCCGAATAAGTAGATAAACAAAAAGATTGGCACATGCGTCCAATCCATTGTGAGTTCGAGGTAGAAGCCTTGTGCAATCCAAGCGCACAAGGTAGCAATCCCAATACCGGCAAAGGTTTGTGCAAACATCACTCTCGTCACGTGCACCAATAAAATATGGAGGAAAATAGCCGACATGAATGACATAACCCAAACGTTGGACCAATTATTCATTAGCAGCATGTAGAAGAAGAAACCTGGCAAACAGATAGTTACGGCAACTTGATAATAAGCCGGAAGGTATTTTCGCCATTCAAATGGGACGCGATTGCGAAATATAATGCCAAAGAACAATACCGAGCAAAACAGGCGAAGCGCTAAGTTTTCGTAGGGTTGCGGGAACAAAAACTCCCACACAATGTAGTAAATTGGGAAGCCGACAAAGCCCATCCAACCCACGAGGGTTAAATTCGGTTCTGCGTACTGGTAAACTTTACGAATCGCGTTCATACGAAATACTTTGCTCTCTAAGCCCTGACGTTTATTAATTCTATGATTTGGTTTTTATACTTATATTTTGGCGCCGATTATATTACACATCACGTCCGAGCAGTGAGGTTTCAATCAAATATGTACCAACGCATTTGTTTTTATTATTAAGCGTAGATGAATGATGCACCCTGCTGACGCTTAAATTTAAGTACGAGTGCTTGGTTCAGGGATGGGCATGCGCGGTGTTCTTTTGATAACTGTGTTCAGCTTACCGCTATGTCACTGTTACTCGATGCATTTTTCTTGGAGTATCCCCGTAATCTATCACTGCGTAATGTTGCGTTACCCTGTTATCCCAGATCGCCATTGAGCCGTTGTCCCATTTGAAACGAACTTGAAACTCAGGGCGTCTCGCAATTTCAAACAGTTGGCTGAGTAAAACATCACTCTCTTTGCGGTCGAGTTCGTTGATATAACGAGTAAACTGTTCATTGATACAGAGCGTTTCTTTATCCGTTTCAGGATGAACTTGAACAACAGAGTGAACCACTGGCGGATTCTCCTGTGCTGTTTTAATCAAGGATTTGTGCCAATCGAGATCAATGTCTTCTGATTCTATACCTTCAAAGGCCACAAGCGAATGAGTCGCCGACAACCCTCTCAACTTAGCTTTCATATCTTCATGTAGAGATTCAAAAACCGCAGTCATAGAACACCAGATAGTGTCACCACCAATGCTTGGAATGTGTTGAGCATGCAACAGGGAAGCTTTCGACGGCAAGCTGCGCCACGTTAAGTCGGTATGCCAATAACTTTCCTTTGGCGCATTGCCACGGGTTGTTTCAATCACACTCACCTGTGGCGCACTTTCCACGCGAGGGAAGAAAGGATGTGCAGGTTCTAACGTTCCAAAGCGCTGTGCAATCATCAAGTGTTGTTCTGGAGACAAAGTCTGCCCGTCGAGAAAGATCACTTGATGGGCAATAAGTGCCTGATACACCTTATCGAGTTCATCAGCACTGCATGTAGAAAGCTCTAGTTCGTGAATACGAGCGCCGATGTGAGGAGTAATGGGTTCTATTTTCAACATACTTTCGCTTATTGGTGATATTGAGTTGCAGGGCGGATCTGGCTACTAGGCTAATCTGACTACTAACTGTAAACCGGGTAAATGCTGATTTTCTTTCTCACTTGAAATAGAAAGTCGTCTCTCCGAAACAAAAAAAGAGCTCCTAAGCTGGAGCTCTTTTCGTTTTTTGATACTTCCTGTATCCATAGACAAGTCCAATCTGTAGTACTTTCACTGAAAGCCAGATCATCGATATCTCCAGTTGTGTATCACCAATAAATCTAGCATACAATCTTCAGACTGTTCTGGGACACAACCGAGATAATCAACTCTAGTGCCAAGCCATTTCGCCGCTTAGCACTTTCGCGCCAAGTTCTAAATCGCCTTCCGTAGCCTCAAATTTCGGGTAGGCTTTCTTCATGTAATCACTGATCTCGACCGATGTTGGATTACTTTTGCTCGCCAACGCTTTTTCAATATCAGCCACATAATCCTTCGTGAAGTGAACTGCATTTATTCCTGTTGGCATTTCACCTAAATAGTGACCCGGAATTACAACCTCTGGCTCTAGTGCTTTCATACGCTCCAACGATTGTGACCACTGGCTACGAATCTCTTTCGATGCAGTATCTGCCATCCATACATGCACACCGCTATACACCGACACGCCACCAAACACCGTTTTTTCAGACGGAACCCATAGGTAAGCTTGGTGTGTATTTATCTCTTTCACTTCGATGGTTTCACCTTCGATGCTTAATGTTGTGTCGTTCATCACCATTGGAACAATCACCTTAGAGGGCGCGTTGCCTTCTAATATAGGCCCCCAGTATTCAAGCTTTGCATCTTTGGTGCGTTTGATATGCGCGACAACGGCTTCACTGGCAACGACTTTAACGTTAGGAAATGCCGAAACTATCGGTTCCAAACCAAAGTAGTAATCTGGGTCGCCGCTGCTGATGTAAACCATCGATAATTTTTTGCCTGTGGCTTTGATTTGCTCCACCAAATTTTGTCCGTCTGCGACACTGAATTGTGCGTCAAATAGAATCACTTCTTTCTCACCCGAAACCAATACCGAGCTTGCAGGGAATATCGCGTTCTCACCGGGGTTATAGTGAGTGATGTTCAGATCCACAGCTAAAGCAACACTTGATGCCAGCACGGTTCCTAGGCTTATGGTTCCTAAAAGCATGCTTTTTAATAACAGGTTTTTCGATAACGTATTCATGGCTTTATTCCGATACTTGGAGTTGAACACCTGCCAACTCGTTGAATGTCCAAATATCTTATTTGATTGTTTTTAGATGAAATAGATATCAAATTGACTTTAACTATTGCAGTTTTCGGACATATACTGAGGTCGGTTTAATTCTCTAGGCAATAAAACAATGGATAAACTCGAGGCAATGAATGTCTTTGTCACCATAGTGGAACGTGGCAGTTTAAGCGCTGCGGCAGAGCACCTTGATCTCTCACGAACCAAGGTCACTCGTTATTTGGGTGAGTTAGAAACATGGATGGACACACGCTTGCTTCACAGAACAACACGAAGCTTGAGTTTAACCAGCGCAGGTAAAGAAACACTTGAGGTCGCCAGAGAACTTTTGGCACTGGAAACATCCCTAGCTGGGATCAGAAACCAAAACCGAGAGCATTTAAAAGGTCAGCTGCGTATTACTGCGAGCTACTCGATTGTCGATAGCTTCTTGATGGAATCAATTAGTCGCTTCATAGCCAAATGGCCAGAGGTTTCTATCGACATTATCTCGACTGATCAGACCGTCAACCTGGTTGAGTCACGCATCGATTTGGCCATTCGCATAACCAACGAACTGACGCCCAATATTGTCGCGAAGCAGATCGGTGAATGCCGCTCCGTGATTTGCGCATCGCCTCAATATCTAAAAGAGAAAGGCACACCCACAGAAGCCCAAGATCTAGCGCACCACAACTGTTTATCGTTCAGTTACTTTGGCAAAACCGCTTGGACGTTCAATGGCCCCAATGGGCTCGAATCGGTTCCGATTAAAGGGAATATCAGTGCAAACACCTCAGAGGTTCTGCTTTCTGCCACACTCAAAGGCAACGGTATCTGTTTACTGCCCTTCCCTTCAGTGGAAACCTTGATGCGTGATGGTCTATTAGTGCCACTGCTTTCTGAATGGCAACCTAAAACGCTCGGTGTTCATGCTATTTATGGAACGCGTAAACAAGTCACACCGCTGTTAAGAGCCTTTATCGACCATTTATCTGACGAGATGGAACAATCGACAAGTTGGTAGAAGTACGATGCCATCACTAAGGAGGAAAACTTGCCATTAGTAAAACTGATGCAGAATTAAAATCATTAATTTTACTTAACTGTCAGTTGCTTCTATCGTGACTGCATACATCATCAATTAGCTTATTAACGCAGGGAAACTGACTATGACTGCCATTACGGATCTAGACCTCCTACTGAAATCCATGTCACCAGAATTAATCGACGGTAACTATGTTTTTTGCACTGTCGACGGAGCGCTAGCAGACTATGTTCAGCTCAATCCAATCTCGACTTTTCGTGAAAAAGAAGGTTTAACGCTGGTTCTGGAAGAAGACGTTGCGACCAAAGCTCAGCTAGACTTCGACGCTGTGTTTAGCCTGATCACTTTATCGGTACATTCGAGCCTTGAAGCGGTTGGATTGACGGCAGCGTTTGCGACAAAGCTTGGCTCATACGGCATTAGCGCTAACGTTGTTGCAGGCTACTATCACGACCACATCTTTGTGCAAAAAGACAAAGCAGAAGCCGCAATGAGTGCGCTGAAAGAGTTTTCACAAGCCGATTAATTAAGAGTTCTTAATCACAAGCACAAAAAAAGCGACGTAATCTACGTCGCTTTGACTTATTGCTTACCGCGCACTCACTGATCAGGCATCAGCGAGTGAAACAGTTAAGCAAGCTTAAAAGTCGCCACTTTGTCGCTTAAACCCGCGGCTTGGCTTTTAAGTTCGTTTGACTCAGTTAAGCTGTCCTGTGCGCCCACAACCAAGTGGTCAGTAACATCTTTAATGGTCGTAATGTTTTGGGTAATCTCACCCGTCACGTGTGTTTGCTCTTCAGCAGCCGTCGCGATTTGAGTCGCCATATCACTGATCAAAGCCACCGCCGAGTTGATCTCTTCAAGCGCATGCGAAGCTCTGTCGGCATCTTCTACTGAATGTATCGCCAGTTTAGAACTGCTTTCCATCAGCTCAACCGCTTGCGCTGTCGTGCGCTGTAGGATATCAATCGTTGATTTGATCTCTTCTGTTGAAGAGTGAGTGCGCTGCGAAAGCACACGCACTTCGTCAGCTACCACAGCAAAACCACGGCCTTGTTCACCCGCACGAGCCGCTTCAATCGCAGCATTCAAAGCAAGTAAGTTGGTTTGCTCTGCAATGCCTTGAATCGTTGCGAGTACAGTCGAGATCTCTTGAGCATGCTTGTTAAGTTCGCTAATCACACTACCCGCTTCATTCACTTCATTGGCTAGGTTATTGATTGAACCTTTGGTATCCACAACCAGAGCGTGACCACTGTTAGTGCTTGTCGCTGAATCTTGCGCCGCTTTTGCTGTTTGCTCGGCATGCGATGCTATCTCTTGCGTGGCGCTCGCCATTTCAGTTACGGCCGTCGCGACCATAGTGATTTCTTGCTGCTGATGATTAAGCTCATCCACCGAACGGTTCGCACGCTGAGCACTTTGCTCTGACTGGCTGTTTAGCTGTTCTGACTGCCCACGGATATGGCCAATCAACTGCTGTAAGCTTCCAACAAAGGTATTGAAGTTATGAGCCAACTCACCCACTTCATCTTGGTTTTCGACATGAATGCGTTGAGTTAAATCACCACTACCATTCGCGATTTGCGCCAGTGCTTGAGATACGTGGTTCAACGGGCGGAATAGAATCGTACACAACAGGTTAAACAGTATGGTGCATACGATCACCACAAGTAGCGTCACCAACACTTGACCAATCACTGCATCAAATAGTGGCGCAACCAATGAGTCATGGTTAACAACGCTCACAGTAATCAGGCTCGTTCCATCAATCGCACGTGCGTACAGAACATAGTCGCTGCCATTCAACTCGATAGAAGTGTCTTTACCGCTAGTCAGCGCCTTTTGTACGTCCGCAAAATCTAACCCAAGTGAGCTGATGTTTTTGTTCAGTAACTTAGTGTCAGGGTGCGTATAAACCGTGCCCTTATTGGTCGCGATGAACATGTAACCTTCACCTGGAAGAATCACCTGCTCTAGACTGTTTAAGATGTCTGTAATTTCTACATCAGCACCCAACACAACCTGTTGCCCATGCAGTTGCATTGCTGTTCCTAATGAAACAACGTTCGCCCCAGTTGCTGCAGCAACCGTTGGGTTATCCATGAACACCTTGCTTGGGTTCGCAACCGCATTGGTGTACCAACCCCATACGCGTGGATCATCATTGCCCGGTGGCAACACAACACCGTTCGCGTTCTTTTGCGAACCATCAGGAAATGCCAAGAAGACATTATCAAAAGAGGCTGAGTCACGAACCTGTTTTAGATGAGTCACCAAGCTTTCTTGTTTGGACTCTTTCGAAAGAGAAGTAAGCGCACGCTCTTTGGATAAGATCCAATCCGATACATATTGATTGTACGAAGCCGATGCGCCCTCTAAGCGCTGTTCAACTTCAATATCCAACCTTTGCAGTGAAGCACGAAAAGACAATGCCTCGACCAAAATCCCCCCCAGGATAATGGCCATACTGGCTGAAATCGCCAGCTTATTTTTAAGCGAGAGTTTCTTGAACATAGGAAACCTATAATTTGGAAGTAATAAACCGTGGCGAACAAATTGATTGCCAAAGCGGTTTGCAAGCGGGATATATTTTACGCTTTAAAATAAATTAAGAAACCAGCTAACCGGTTGAATTATTCATATGTGTGAGTAAGAGCACGCATCGTAACCCATTGATTTAGAGAATGGTAAACTCTAAATTTTGAATTAATGTGTTAAACATGGTCAGCTGATGAGTGTCTCTGTTTGAGAGTAATAACGGCACAGATCGCGCCATACCGTTAGCTCATTAGGAAGGTATTTAAATGAGTTGAACGTCTGAATAGAAACAGGTTGCGAACTAAATAGTCAAAAGTTGATCAACCAAAGTCCAACGTTAACAGCAATCGTGTTTCGTCAGATGAAGTGACTGGTGAACGGTGAACAAGGCCTCTATTCTCATTGCCACTCCAACGCTCCCCTTTTAATAACGCAACATCACCACTGGCCATTTTCTGGATGTCAGATTCGTCGTTGTACAGGCCTGAAACAGAATCAGGCTTTCCGTTAGCCCCTAGCCCTAGCTTAGAACGGTCGACTAAGTCGTTTGGCAACCATTGAGTCGCAACACCATGATAAGTTGTCACCAAGCGGCAAGGCACTTGATCAAAATGGAAACGTGGGCACATCGCTTTATTCAGAACGGCTAAACGTAACCCGACTTCTTCAAGCTCAAACAAACAACAGAACATATCCACCAGCTCTGCCATGTTTTCTAACAGCGCTTTAGAGGCGGTGCCATCGGTGGCAAATTCCAACTTATCGAAAGCATTTTCAGGTGACACGCTAACAGACTTACTAAAGTTTGGATTCAAGGCGATAAATTCACTAATTGCCGTCGTTAAGCCTTCATCAAACTGTCGCTGCCATACCGCTATATTAATATCACTTTGGTAGATATCCGCTAATACCGTTGGCTGCTCAGAAGCACTCGAGCTTGGCTTGTGATTTGCCTTATCCTGAATACTCACAGCTGAACTAATGTTGAGTGGCTGGCTGCTATTGGTAGCCAAAGGCTTGGTTAACACGGCATTCATTACGTCGTCTCCTTGATACATGCTCATCGCTTCCCTTTTACCAACAGAATAATTATTCTTGGCAAGAGTGATTTTAGTTATGTTATAACATAACTAAAAATAAACAAGTCACTTCGTCGATCATGATTCCAGTAATACAGCGACGCTCTTCTTTTCCTGCGGTAATTTTTCGAATGCTGAACTAAGCTTCTCTCAATCACTCTTTCCAAAAAGTCATTTTAAAAACGTACGACTCAAGAACGTAAACCTGTGAATTCATCAATCTGGTGACAACTTATGAAAAAACTAATCTCTACATTCGGCCTCCTATGCACCGTTATCTCCGCTCAATCTTTCGCGGAGTCGGGCTACACATTAGATCCGAAGTTATCGAACATCACATTCGCGACCATTAAAAAGCAGTTTGTTGTCGAGCCCGCATCCATCAAACCTATGTCTGGAGGACTTACCGAAGAGGGTCAGTTTTCAATAGTATTGGACTTGAAAAGCGTGAGCACCGGAGTCGCTATTCGTGACCAGAGACTGAATGAACTCTACTTTGAATCGATGACTTTTCCTGAAGTGAAGATCTCTGGGAAGGTTGAACCGTCGATGCTATCTGGTGATCCAAAAAGAACAACAGTAGCAGCGGAAGTTACTTTACACGGCGTAACCAAAACGATCGACTTCCCAGTTGTGGTGGTTCCATCCTCAGGGTTTGTCATGGTTAGCTCAGCTTCGACAATCATCGTCAACGGCGCTGATTTTGGGATATCGACAGAGAATCTAAACAAACTTTCAGCGACCGTGGGTGGATTAGCGATTTCCGACCAAATCCCTTTGAGCTTTAACCTACTTTTCGACGAATAATGGGCTTATAACTCTTCCTTTCTGTTCTGCCTCATTTCACATTCATCAATCGTTTAAGAGCGGTGAATGTGAGTGAGAGTACGCGACAACGCAATAAACTGAATTAGGTTTGAATAAACTAAACCAAAATTTCCACTCGATTTCCCCAAGTCGGCCAGATAAACATCCCTCACAAAGTATTAAATTAAGCGTTATTTAGGCTCAGAGATGTCGTTGATGTCACATGTCGTTACACAGCATGACGCCTTAAGGCTTTACATCTTGGGCGAGGTAAACAACAATCCCTGAGAATAAATCCATAACATAATGTATTTAGAAATTATGAGTAACACAGAAAACAAAAAATCGAGTCCTCTTTTCGAAGTCGTGTTTAACGTCTTTCTTCCTTCATTCATTTTAATGAAGTTCAGTGGAGATGAGCATCTCGGAACAGGCTTAGCTTTGCTTGTTGCCCTTGCCTTCCCTATTGCTTATGGTGGCATGGAGTTAATCCGCAATAAGAAGTTCAACTTCATCGCTGCGCTCGGCTTTGTAAGCGTGCTATTGACGGGCGGTATTGGTTTCTTTGAGCTAGACACTCGTTGGTTAGCACTAAAAGAAGCATTAATCCCTGGTCTAATTGGTTTGGCGGTTCTTGGCTCAACCTTCACCCGCTACCCGTTTATCCAGAAAGTTATCTTCACACCGGCCCTGTTAAATATCTCTCTTATTGAAGAGCGCCTAAAGCAGTTCGGTAACCAAGCAAAGTTTGATCGTTGTCTAATGACATCCAACTACCTATTCGCGAGTACTTTCGCATTTTCTTCAGCTATGAACTACTTCCTAGCGACTTGGATTGTGACTAGCCCTGCTGGCACCGCTGCCTTTAATGAAGAACTTGGCAAGCTGACACTTTACAGCTACCCAGCAATCGCCATCCCAAGCATGCTGATGATGTTAGGTATTTTCTACTACATTTGGCGTCAAGTTCGCACGATGACATCACTAGAAACAGAACAAATTTTTATTACTAAATAGTTCTGAATTAACAAATCGCTCTGACAGCATAACATGAAGCCCAGCAATTAAGCTGGGCTTCTTTGTTTTTACTCTTTCGTTATCAACGTGATAGATGACAGCTTCGATTTGGATTATGAATCGAACGGGCAACCCTAATGCTCTTTTCTCAAGTAAATTTGGGCAACATGTCTATAAACCAATGATAATCAATGAATTGCATTGATTGAACCGACAGATGCTTTTATAGTCAATTCTGTTGGTTACTTTACAAAGCTCTACCCGCTCACTGACATTATTTCAATTGCTGTTGATAAGATCGCATAAGCTAGGTGCTAAAGGTAGACGCCAGCCGTACTCAATAAGGAATATAGATAATGAACAAATCTCAATTAGTTGAACACATCGCGACTTCTGCAGACATCTCAAAAGACCAAGCAGGCACAGCACTAAATGCGCTAGTTGAAGGTATCTCTACTTCGCTTGCGAACGGTGATGACGTATCGATCCTTGGATTTGGTAGCTTTAAAGTTAACTCTCGAGCTGCTCGCACTGGTCGTAACCCGCGAACCGGAGAAGAGATTCAGATTGCCCCATCAAAGACGCCAGCATTTAAAGCGGGCAAGGCACTAAAAGAGACGTGCAACCTGTAACACAAAAAACACAAGGAAGATTACGATGACGACTAAGGAAAAAGCGAAAACGAGCCGAAGCAAAAAAGCAGGCAAGTCGACTAAAGCGCAAGCCGAAACGCCTAAGACTCGTCAACGCATTGAAGAGCTTCTCGAAGAGCGTGAACTGGCTAAACTGTTAGAACTTTAGTTTATATAAGAACTAAAGTTTAGGTTTAAGCAAGGTGATAGTTTGTTATCGTTCTAATGCCACTGCAGATTTGTAGTGGCATTTTTGATTTAGGAGCAAGCGCCTCTAATAAATAACATTGATACCCCTCCCCACTAAAGCGACAAACACATCTGTCCAAAATCTGAACGCTAAGTAACTGATTGAGTTACATAGCTATACATATCCATACTTACCCAAATCACCTTTTTCACTATCATCATTTTCTTGTTATTGGTGAGATTATTGGAAGGGTTCATGACACGACTATGTTCGAGCAATCCTTCTTCTTTGAGGTGATTATGAATGTCGTTCGCATGGGGATTGAAGCAAATACCCATAAAAATAAGGGTAAGTACAAAGCGATAGTTAAGTTTACTATTCGAGCCCTGTTTTATTATTCAGCTACTCGAAAAATGAGTAATAATTTCAACTCTGAAGAGAGAAAGTTATTATTTATCAAGCAACCCAACTTCCTTTCTAAATTTGTGACTCCCTACTTATGTACTGGCTTTAGCAATAAAGAAAAGATCGATATCTTATCCAAACACTACGACTGGTTTGAAAACACCTTCGCAACAGAAGCTAGACACCAAATCTATAACGAAAGGCTCAATCTTTTAAAACTTGAGATAGATGACAACGTTTATCTGGTTAATCTCAGCTTCGAAAGAAACGCGAGAAAAGAAGGTGAACTGACAGTTTCATTGACCAACTCTCAACTCGAAAAAATGTATACCATTTCGTTTACTGTTTTCGACAACAACATCTACATCGGCGGTATACAGGGTGGCGCCAATGACAATGGATTTAGCCGCACATTCACCAAAGCTTTTTACGGTTTAAGACCTAAATCCTTCATGGTAGAAACACTACGACTGCTCGCTATTAACTTGGGTATCGACAATATCTATGCGGTAAAAGAGTCTGGTCATGTCTCGAACTCATTACGCTACGGTAAGAAAAACAAAGACATCAGCCTTAAATACGACAGTCTGTGGGAAGAGCACGATGGACAGGTGCATGATAACTATTTCTATCGTCTCCCGACAAACCCGAACAGGAAAGATCTTGAAGCTCTAAAACGTCAAAAGCGTAAGTTGTATCGTGAGCGTTATGCCTGGCTAGATCTGTATGAACAAGATCTGAAGAACGTAATCAGTCAGCACATCCATGATCCTGTTCATTATGCTCATGACAGTTAATTTGGCTAACCTGTACTCGACTCGCTAACGCGTATTACCTTTACTAGCGTGCTTTAGTCTAATCACAGCCCTTGGACCAAACGCTCAATCCCGAGGTGATAGCTTCAAAATAAATATTAGACAATGCTAATTTACATCTTTATAGTATCTAGGTATTTCGAAAACTACTCAATCGCCGGCGACCAGCCAGTACTGATCATTAAGAAGATACAAGCTCTATGCTCGGCAATTTGTATAGTTAAACTTAGAGACAGTAATAGGTAAACGTATGACTAAAATTGTAATCATCGGTGGCGTAGCTGGAGGTGCTTCAGCTGCTGCACGCGCTCGTCGTCTTAGTGAAGAAGCCGAAATCATAATGTTTGAACGAGGACCATTCGTCTCTTTTGCCAACTGTGGATTGCCATACCACATAGGTGGCGATATCGAGGATAGAAGCAAGCTTCTGTTACAAACACCTGAAAGCTTCTTAGCTCGCTTCAACGTTGACGCACGAGTGATGAACGAAGTTACCTCTATTGATCGCACCAATAAAACCGTTACAGTCAAAAATCTTGTTGATGGTAATCACTACAGCGAGAGTTACGACTTCTTATTACTCAGCCCTGGAGCCGGTGCCGTCGTTCCTCCCATCTCAGGAATCGATAACCCCCTCACCCATTCACTACGCAATATTCCAGATATGGATCGCATCATCGAAACAATCCAAATGAATAAACCTGAGCACGCGACAGTTGTTGGCGGTGGCTTTATCGGCTTGGAAATGATGGAAGCGTTTCATCAGCTTGGGATCAAGACTTCGTTGATTGAGATGGCTGACCAAGTAATGACGCCAGTAGACCGGGAAATGGCCGGCTTTGCCCATGCGGAGATTCGTGACAAAGGCATCGACCTAAAACTCGGCGTCGCGCTTGAGTCTGTTAAATATATACCTAACGAACACATCGCAAGTTTTGATTCAGGCGAGAGCGAGAAGCACCAACACATAGAGGGTGAATTAGAATTAACACTTAATAATGGCGAGTCATTAACTACTGATATCTTAATCATGGCTATCGGTGTGCGTCCTGAGACTAAGTTAGCAAAAGAAGCAGGACTTCGAATTGGCGAACTAGGTGGTATCTACACCAATGAAATGATGCAGACTAGCGATCCTAGCATCTACGCTGTGGGTGATGTGGTCGAAGAAAAAGACTTTGTCACAGGTGCACAAACTCTAGTTCCGCTTGCTGGCCCTGCTAACCGTCAAGGTCGTATGGCTGCCGACAACATGCTCGGACGCAATGAAATCTATCAAGGTACACAGGGCACAGCTATCTGTAAGATTTTTGACCTAGCCGTTGCCTCAACAGGGAAAAACGAAAAACAGTTGAAGCGTGAAGGCGTCGACTATGAAAAAGTCTATGTGCATACCGCAAGCCACGCTAGCTACTATCCTGGCGCTGAGATTGTCTCGTTCAAGATGTTATTCGCCCCTAAGACAGGGAAAATACTAGGTGCGCAAGCCGTCGGTAAAGATGGCGTTGATAAACGCATTGATGTTATGGCAGTAGCTCAACGTGCAGGTATGACCGTTGATCAGCTTCAACACCTTGAATTAACCTATGCACCACCTTACGGGAGTGCCAAGGACGTGATTAACCAAGCCGCTTTTGTAGCCAACAACATCATTAAGGGTGACGCCACTCCGATTCACTTCGATGAAATGGATTCACTGACAGACGAGCAAGTTCTTCTTGATGTACGTAATCCTGGCGAGCTTGAAAATGTTGGCTTTATCAAAGATGCGATCAACATTCCTGTAGACCAATTGCGTCACCGTATGGACGAGCTACCAAAAGACAAAGAGATCGTTATCTATTGTCAAGTTGGGTTACGCGGTAACGTGGCTTATCGCCAACTCGTCAACAACGGCTTTAAAGCACGCAACTTAATCGGTGGTTATAGAACACTCATGTATGCAAAAGCTTAAGGATTAATACTTAGTCGCCGGTAATGGTGCGCGGACACTTACGGGCTAGTTGCTGAGAGAAAGTCGCTCATAAATAGATGCGAGTAGTTAATAGTAAACATTGAAAAACCGAGCTTGGCATTTAAGTAAGTGCCAAGCTCTTTTATTATTCGTAGGAGTCAATAAAAGCTTGCAGTGCTCGCTGATCGACAATTTCTAACCCTTGCTCTCCTTTTCTGATGAAACCCTTTTCTAATAGGTCTTTAACCGCTCTTCGATACACTCTGCTCGATGTACCAAATCGTTCTGCTTCTTGATTCACTTTATCGAAACCGCCTAACACAGTGTTAGTCTCGCTTTGAACCAATAAATCATACGCAATATTGTAGGTAATTGAGTGTAAAAGACGGTTAGTGTAAATACCCATAGAGTCTTGATAATCTTCCGCCAATGCAGAGGCAAAGAAGAACATCATCCCCGGATTTTCAAGTAGTGCTTCTGCTAATCTCTAAATGCAAATAACATCAACTTGCATGTGTTCATCAGCCACTACGTTCCACTGACAAGGGGTCTGCGTGAAAAACTCCATCTCACCGAAGATATGGTAATCACAATTCACTTCGCCCAATTGAAAGCGTCGCCCATTAGCCGCCGAAATACTCATAGAGACTCTTCCTGCGGGCACTACATAAAGATACTGAAGCTGCTCACCTTGACGTAGGATTTCATCATTTTGATTGAAGTAACGAGAGTTAACTTGGTGTTGGTAGATGAGATCTCTAAATTCAGAGCTTTTTTTTTCTAAGTAGTTTTTAAAGCGTCCGCTTGAGTATGGTGCAATCTTCATACTTACTCTCTCATTGCATTACTGCTGTTTATATTCAAACGATTGTAACCACTTAAACCACAGGAGAGAACCCAATAAAAAAGCGACGGTCTCCCATCGCTTTCGTCTTGCATTTATTCAGGCTCTTATTGAGTAATTAATGCTTCCAGTGCCGCTAATGACGCTAGCCGCTCTCCTTGCATCATTGCCTCAGCCTCATCGACATATTGCCCAACGCCCTCTTTTACATCTTGTTCATACAAGACAACATTGTTCAAGATAGAAGCGACATTAAGCCCTCTCAAGCGTCCAACGGTAAACAACGCGGATGTTTCCATGTCTGCACCTAAAATGCTTTTGCCATTCCAGTACTGACAAAGCGCCTTCTCGTCATCGGTATAAAAACTGTCGTGTGAGCGCACTGTTCCTAAATAGTAAGGTGTTGACTGCTGCTGCAAGAACCCATCTAGCTCTTTGAGCAGGGAGAAGCTTGCATAAGCGGGATACGACGGTTTAACGTAAGCCGCAGATCCCCCCTCATCACGAACCGCGCCCTCTGCAATAATTAGCTCACCAAGCCCGATATGTGACTGCATTGCGCCTGCAGACCCTACTCGGACAATATGAGTCACACCACAAAACTTAAGCTCTTCTACCGCAATGATCATTGAAGGTGCACCAATGCCCGTGCTGCAAACCGATATCGCTTTACCTTGATATTGACCAGTGAAGATTCGATATTCACGGTTTTCAGAGACCAGTTCAGCATGTTCAAGCAAGTTAGCGATTCGATTCGCTCTATCTGGCTCACCACAAACAATAACTAACGGAGCAATTTGCGTTTCATCAACGCAGATATGAGGTTGCTTTGCCATCTTCACTCCTAAGAAGCCGTTGCTTGAGTTAACGATTTATCACTGTTTCGTTTAGCTGTGCGTGCCCACTCACGAGTACCGTTTGCCGCAATAATCATTAAGATTGCGTATTGAACAGACATTGCGTACACACCCTGCGTCGCATAAATACCAACGCTGATAATGTTAATCACAATCCACAGTATCCAGTTTTCAACATACTTACGTGTCATAAGAACTTGAGCAACAATAGATAGAATGGTCATCGTGGCATCCCAGAATGGGAACGCATCCGGTTCAAGCACTGGCTCCGCTAAATCCGCACCAAATAGATTCAAGCTATCTACCGCGATGTTTGCTAGCGCAAAAAAGAATGGGTCGATGTACATAGTTAACAAAGCAATAGAAATCGCACAGGCTGCAGCCGTTGCCACCAGCTTATTTTGACTCAACCAGCGAACTTCTAGCGTTTCACCTTGCTGATTAGGGCGTGTCCATGCGTACCAGCCGTAAATGTTGGCGCAGAAGAAAAAGAGTTGTAGAAGTAACAGTCCGTATAACTGAATTTGGAAAAAGATAACCGCGAATAAGGTGACATTCAGCAATCCGAACAGGTAGTTAATGGTTTTTTCTTGGCTTGCAAACCAAATACACAACAAACCAAACACGGTGCCGAATGCTTCAATCCAGCTCATTGCATAGCCATCCCCTATTGGGATATTGACTAGAGTATTGTTGATATCAAGTAGGGCGAATAGGTCCATAGGGATGTCCTTTATTATTTGTTTTAGTAGCACCTATCTTATTGCGCCGATAGAAACAAAGAGGAGGACATTTGTCCCCCCTAGATTGCATGCGATCATAAATCAGAATAATAATTCCGGAAAATCAAATTCACAGAAAGGTGTCATCGCCCTCCCAACAGTCTTGAACTCGAAACTCCAACAGCAGAACAAATCACTTCCAAAAACGAAACTTTAGCTTACTGGCTTTAAGCTGATATCGCGTTGACGAGCGCTCTTGAGAAGCGCATGCTTTTATTTCGAGCAGAATCGTTGTCTGGCGTGTTAACCGTTTAACCGCCCTAAAACTCGTTCTGTGCAACGTACTCAATTGAATGGCAGGTCACATGAATAAAGTAATTATGTTAGTAATGGGGCTGCTTTTTACCAGTCGATTGTTTGCCAGTATTGTGCCACATGTTGGTCAGCTTGAGCATGATGCGCCTATTCTCCTTCGCTCGGCATTGATTGTGGGAGTTGCGGCTTACGCGGTTTGGAGTGCATTCAAATACTTCAAAAAGACCAAGGCCTCTGGTTCAGATCAACTGTAACGGCGAAAGTCCAAAAGCTTTTGAATATGCCTCTAATTTCGATTACTGATCTGCGAAATAATCGACCAAGATTTTACGCCACTTTCGTGACTCACGAATCTTCAACAGGGCGCGGTTAATCTCTTCTTCGTACACGTTATTTTCAGTGATTATGAAACCGTAGTTGGACTTTTATAACTGATAAAACAACACCGCTATACCAAGCTTAAGTTTGATAGCTAGAAACTGACATAAACTGGCTTTGTGCCGACGAACATAACTTTCCGCACTGAGTAATTTGGCTTTCTAGGAAGTAGATATTACGTCTACTTTTGACCCACTGGGCACGAACTTCCAGTTCTTGACCAATCAAAATCGGATGGTGAAAACGAGAGGTTAAACTCACCGTCATCGCCTTGATATCATTCTGAAATAGACAATGCAACATCGCGCTGTCATGCAATGTAGTGACAATGCCACCTTGCATGATGCCATCGTAGCCCTCAGCTTTATCTGTTGGTACAATCTTGGCTCTGGTTTTATATTTAGCTACTGCCTCATTCTTAGTTAAAGTGTCATGCTCGCCAATAGCTTCAAAACAAATGGCGCTGTCGTTGAAAAAACCTTGGCTGCACACTTGGCAACGCCGATGATTGTGTGGAATGAAAACCTTCATACTTACCTTTACCCATAGATTGCTAGAGATTGATATGGCTCGACCAAAAAAACATCGCCAGTTGTGTACCCGTACGGCTTACTCTTGTTTTAAGCCCAATGGTGTTCCTATGGACGAGCTTCATAAAGAAGAATTGCTATTGGAAGAGCTCGAAGCCTTGCGCTTGGCTGATCAAGAAGGCCTGAGCCAGCTTGAAGCCGCTGAACAAATGCAGGTGTCTCGCCAAACGTTCGGCAACATTATCAAGCGTGCACGAGCTAAAGTCGCCAAGTGCATCGTCAATGGTCACGCGTTGGTGATTCAAAGTAGTTAATTAACGTGTTAGCCAGAAGTTATTTAACTCAGTGAGCGAGAACTCTGATGCTTACTTCGATACTTAGCTTGATGGCTCAGTAATCTGATACAGCTTTTTGCTTTGCCCTTCACACACATCCTTGCAATTGCATTCACGCTCAATATCTAACTGCGCCAATCCTCCACAGCTGCCTTTGATTGGCTTGCGCGAAAAAATCACGCCTATCGCCATCAATGTAACGACTCCGACAAACCCCAATAGCGTCAACAAAAAGGTCATTGTCGGAACCCTCGAATAGCACCTAGCTGATTAGGCTGTACCATTAGAATCGAAGCTTGTTTTTTGTGCCCGTTTTCGCCGCACGTTTTATTGCCACACCCACTATTTCTCGGCTCGCGACCATAATCGAGATCGGTCACTTCCCGTAGATTGTCGAAATCCAAAGCCCCGATTTCTGCCTTACCTGTCGATGCCAAGACTCGAATATCGTTATTGAACAAGTGCGCCAGCATCTTCTTACCAATATAACGAACCACCACAGATTTCACATCGTAAGAACGGAGAACCGAAATCCATTGCTTCTTTTTATTGCAAGAGGTGTCGGAGTCAATCAAAGGAACAATCTGTTTTATCTGTCGTTGTTCATCGACAATCGCGATCTGTGGGGAACGAGCAAAGTGGTTGCCAACATGAAGGTCGCGACAAGGTACTGCGTATAACATAGTAACTTCCTGTTATTGATGATCAGGAGTTCAGCATACGCCCCATTATTGGCATATGCCAATAACTATCATGTGAAAAATAAGATTTACTGGATCGATAACTAAGATCACAAGCACCCAAACTTACCGTCATATTCAGCCTATCTCAGTTACCTTTCAAATAACCATATATACTAGGGGGTAGTATTTTTACTGGGGGTATTTTTTGCGTTGTTAATGCCTGTTATCAAGAGCCAAGCTCAAACCCATTACAAAAAGGCCTCGCACAACCGAGAGCTTAATCGACTATTCAACGTCACACACTAGTCTGAATAATGTCGAATTAGGGACCAATCAAAGATGTTTATAGGAAAAATAGGTTGGATTGAAAATCAAGAATTGCAGTCGGCTTCAATGTAAACAAGCTTATAATTTGAAGAGAACAACGCATCGGGTTGTTATAATATAACATCACACTAAATTACCATCATTTCTCATGAAACAGCCATTTATTCTAATCGATGTCATCAATCGCCTCTCCACACGCTATGTAAGCCGTTTCTCGACATGCTTTCGCTCTCTCAAGGGCTTGACTGTTGGCCTAGCATTATTGTGTTTTGCGCCAAATCTATATGCCCACCCTCACTCTTGGATAGAGATGAAAACTCATATTGAGGGAGAGAATGGCATGATCACCGGTCTCTCTATGGAGTGGTCTTTTGATGCAATGACCTCGATGTACATGTTGGATGGAGAAGACGTCTCTGCCGATACAGAAACTGAAACATTCAAAAAGCTCGCTGCGTCTGTAATCGAAAACATGATGTACGAGCACTACTTCACGTACTTTTATGATGGTGAAGAGCCCATCAAATATCAGGTGGTTGAGAACGCAAAGTTTGAGCGTGATAAAGCCAAGATGGTTCTAACATTTGACCTACCACTTTCTAAACCTAAGCCTGTGACACGAAACTCGCTTCGCGTATTGATTTTTGACCCTAGTTACTTTGTCGACATGTCGTGGCTATCCAACAGCGACGTGACATTGTCACCTGAACTAGCAAGACAATGCCATTTAGAATTAATCGAGCCTAACCCGACGCCAGAGCAAATGAGTTATGCAATGTCTTTACCTGTCGATGCAGATCCAGATAACACGCTAGGCCAACTGTTTACACAATCGGTTGAGCTTCATTGTGCGGCAGTTCCCGCTTCTTAGTCGCAGTGATTCGTTTCAGCCTTTAAGTCAGCGTCTAGCTGATTAAGCATGGCAACTAATTAACAGAAAGATTTCAGATATAGGTTCTTGTTAAATGAAGAAAAATCAATCCAAAATCAATCACTACCTCATTGGTGCTGGCGCGTTCGTGCTTATTACTATTGGTGCGTATCAACTGTGGTCCATGTGGCCATCGTTAGTTATCTCTAGCATTCAATGGCAAAGAGAAGTCAATTCAGAACTTGCAGACCTGCTCTATGAAGCTAAATCCAACCCTTGGGGCGCAGGCAGTTACCTTATCGGGTTCAGCTTTATCTATGGCATGCTTCATTCTTTGGGGCCTGGGCACGGCAAAGTTATCGTGTCGACTTACTTAGCGACTCACCCAACCAAAGCCAAGGCGAGTTTAGTGCTTACGGTCGTCTCCGCTTTTTTACAAGCATTGGTCGCAATCTTACTAGTAAGCGTGTTGCTGTGGGGCTTTAGTGCTTCCATGCGAGTAGTGAATGACAAAGCGAATATGTTTGTTTCATTAAGCTTTGCCTTAGTCGCGGTCGTCGGCGCGCTTATATGTTGGAAGGCTTTGAAAAACATCTACACCGCTATGCGTAAGCCTAAGCTGAAAGTGAAAGCCATCACTACACTCGCAACAGACACAGCTGCGACAATTTCAGCGCGTTCGCCAATGGCACTTCGTTCATCAATATCAGCCCCTTCTCCGATAATCGACGCTACTAGCACAATGCAAGCCGCAGCTAACACTGATGCAGATCATTCTCATGCCGACTGTGGGTGCGGCCACCAGCATGTTGCCGATGCAGACGCAATTAACAAAGCCTCAACGCTCCGAGAATATGCGGGAATCATCGTGACGATTGGCGTGAGACCATGTACTGGCGCGATTATGGTTCTGCTTTTCGCAAACATGGTTGGCTTATATTGGATGGGGGTTGTCAGTGCCTTTGCAATGGCGATTGGTACTGCTTTCACAACCTCGACGATTGCTATAATGACACTAACAGGCAAGAACTTGGTAAAACGCTATTTGGCTGCAGGTAGCAAGAGTAACAGTGCGACACTGAACGCCGCAGGTCATTATTTACAACTCTTTGGTGGGGTTTTGCTTGTCTTAATTGGCTTGTTGCTAATGAGTGGACAAGACAGCGGTATGTCGCCTGTTTTCACTATGTAGCGAACGATGTAATAACAAACCTCAGTTTATTGCGACCTTTACCATTTTTACTAAAAAACACTAGCCCTTATCTCTCAAATCTGAATTAACAGCCACATAATTTCTACTAACCTAACTTTGCACAGCCAGTTAGGTTAGTAGTCAGCCATTCAGAACAGCGCGCTCTATGTAGTTCTGTAACAAACCTACATCCAACTTTGATTTTCCTATTCTTAGCTACTCTTTCATAAACTAACTTAGATTGTTCTAACAATATTAGAGCACTATCCCCCTCCTTTTGAAAATAAGGACATAACTTCCGCAATCCAGAAACTACGATCGCACTCTTCCTATTTTGAAAAAAAATAGAGCAGCAGTTTTATCAATTGAGTAACAAGCCGAAATTATACCCAATAAATTTCACATCAAACTCCAAGCCTTTACCTTACAACTACAGATAGAACTTTCTTCAACCAAATTCTTGGATAACCTATACTCAAAGGTAAACAAATGAAACTATACATTCCGAGCGCCACGCTCAGTGTTTTGTTACTTTCTCCGAGTTTCGCGAGTGCCGAAGATATACCTGATTCATACGAATTGCGTAATTTTTCGATGCGCTCACAAAGCTCTGGGATAGCCCCACCGCAAGAAGAACTCGGCGTTTATGTTGTGAATTCGGGTCCTGGTCTGGATACCGGTTGTACCTATGCTTCTGGCGGACCTCTACTTATCTCTTTACCTGTTCCTATGGTCGTCAGCCCCAACGTTTTACAAAGTGACGGGAGAATTGCTCCGAGTAAACTGGGCGATATGCAGCAAAAAGGCGTTATCGGTTCTAACGCAAGGATCAGCATGCCGGTCTTCGACATAGACTCCAATGCCAACGTCAGTAATATTGCTCCAGAAATAGATATCGTATCTTTTAACGGAAAGTCTTTAGGTACGCTGCAAGGCGCTGATAACCGTTGGACGGATACTAACCTTCAAGTCGATATCAGTGATATCAAGTTCGGCCAAAACAATGAGATTCGCGTCGATATTGATACTGGCAATACGGGAGACAACTGGTGTATGTCTGTCGATTGGGTCTCAATCGAGTTTGATGTTGCCATTCCTGTGATTCTTGCTCATGGCATTGCTGCACAATCAGACACTTGGGATGATGATACGGCTCCAGGCGTGCTTTCTACACTTGATGACTATGGCATTCGTTATACTCGTTTCTCTGCTGACAAAAATGGAACCACAGCGACTAACGCTAATATCTTGAACAACAAAATTCAGGGTTTTCTCGATGAGTTGAAATCCGACAAAGTTCACGTCATTGCACACAGTAAAGGCGGGCTAGATACCCAAAACCTCAAAGCACTTAGCCCTTCCTTTGAGATAACCTCCCTTTCTACTTTCTCCACACCTCACCTTGGTAGCGTCGCAGCAGATTTGTCGGTGATAAAAATGGACCACTACGCCGATATCTACAGTAACGTCAGTACCGATCCAAATAATTACGCTGGCAAGTACATGCAACTCCCAAATATTCCGTTTGCGGGTCCTAAAATGCCTGGTATCCGTGATCTAACAACGGATACAGCATCAAACGCGATCCAAATGCGTACTCGCGGCAATATTGCAAATACATTTTCTATTGGGGCAAATGCCGATCTCAACCAAGACGGTGTTATTGAGAAAGATCCTGATATCGTTGGCCTATTCCCATGGGGATCGCGTTGGGCAGGCGTTAACGCTTGGCAGGCGCTAAGAAGCTTTAGTTCTGCGGCCTACCTCGATACTCAAACTCAACCGGTCACAATGCCAAGTGTGCATGGACCACAAGCTCATCCAATCACCATAGTCAGTTACCAAGCCATTCAAACAGTACCGCAAGAAAATGATGTTGTTGTGACCTTGGCAAGCGCTAACCCAAGTTATACCAATGCATTGGGTAACGTATTGGCTAACCACTCAACAATGAAAACGGGACAAAACGTTGAACGTTTTCTACAACAAATTATTTCAATGCGCTAAGGAGTGGCCACAATGAAATTCATCAAGCAATTAGTGATGGTGTTCAGTCTTTTCTGTACCTTCATCACACCGGCTATCGCCAGTAATGCAATACCCGTTGGGATGAGTACAAGCACGACACTATCTCAACCAGTGACTAGTAACGATAACGAAGTCACAATGCTATTTACCATCGACAAAGCGGAAGCCCTAAAAGCAGAAATCATCGTGCCGTTGGATGATGCAACCGTATATTTAGTCAAGCCTAACGGGCAAGTCGCAACATCATCCAATGATGTGCAAGCGAACATACTTTCAGGTGACACACAAAGTCCGCCGCTACCGGGCAGATATTTATTTTTGCCTGAAGTAACTACCCCTGAACCTGGCGAATGGAAGATCGTCGTTGATTTTCCAAACCCAAGTTACAACACAGTAATTATTGCTCAGGTTGCGATCCAATCCCCTATTGCGTTTGGCATAGCGATAGCTGCAAACCAATTTGTGGTCGGTGAACCAGTTCCCGTTTCTGCATTACTGACAAACAAAGGGAATCCAATCACAGGTGCCCAAACCAGCGCAGTGATCATTGATGAAGCTGGAATAAAAACACGCCTGACGCTTAAAGATGAGGGTGTCAATTTCGATGCTATTGCTAAAGATGGTGTCTACAGCAATATTTTCGTTCCACCCGCTGAAGGGGATTATCTAATTGAAGGCATAACGTCTTTTGAAGAATATGGAACAACTATCACTCGCCAGACAAGTAAAAAAATCCACGTACTACCCTCTGACATTGAATTTGTCAGCCTCTCACTCGCTCCACTGTTTTCCTCTGAAAGCTGTGTTATTGCCTTAGAGCAGCGCTTGGAACTTGATGTTAAATCCGCGGGGGATTTTGCCATTCATGGTTACCTCACCGATGGAATTGACGAGCTGAACACAAGCAAACGTCTGCAACTCAAACCTGCGAAGCAAATCGTCACTCTACAGTACTCAACTGAAGATATTTTTGGCGCGTTTGATTCAGCGTCTACTTTGACCTCCAACCCGACGATCATCTACGCAATCACTCAAGATGACATACGAATTTCAGCCCCTCGAATTCAGTTTGAAGAATTTATTGATTTAGCATCTTTTGAGCGTTGCCGCGAACCGATTGAAGTCACGGGGAGTTTAGTCACCACACCGACTATGTCGCAAGATGGAACCTACATTGATTCGTTGAGTTTTGAGTTTCCTATCCATGTTACGCGCAGTGGAACTTACACAGGTTCGGTAAATATCGTTGGTGCAGCCGGAGAGTATTTAGAGCTAGTGAGTTTCCAAGAACCGCTTGAGGCTGGCGAAAACACCATCAAGTTTACCGTTCCTGGTGACACGTTTAAGCAAGCCGATGGTCCTTATGAACTGAACGCACTGCTAATCTACAGTGGCGTTGACTCCTATCGACAAGGAGTTCTCGGTCAAACTCCACCATACCAAGCCTCTGATTTCAGTCCGCCAGTGAATGTGACCCTCCCCTCTAACCTATTCGGTTTGGAAAGAGAAAACTGGCAAGCAACCCCGGCAACACAAGTCACGCAACATCGTGTCGGTGGTTACTTGAGAGCGGGGGCTTCAATCCCATACGACTACGAAACACTAGCGAGTTTTGACTTAAGTGAGGTTCGAGGGAAAATCAAACAGGCTACGCTTATTGTTGACTTCGGAGATTCAACCCTTCAATTTCCATTCAACAATGTGACTGCGCATATCGTTAATCAAACTTGGTCTCCAAACACACTGGATTACGACACGTTCTGTGAGTCTTTTACAATATGTGCAGCATGGAGTAATCCACTTACTACATTCAACAACGTAGAAGCAGGTCAAACGCTTAGGTTTACCAACTCTAAACTATTAGAAGCATTAAATGAGAAGAGAGTGTCTGGGTTGAACAAACTAGATATTGCTCTTACCTCTTCTCCCTATGAAAGAAGTTTCTTCATTAACGTTAAGCAGGTGTCATTATTCATCGAGTACTGATCCTAAAACTGAGATCCTAAACTGAAATAGAATAAGGCCATGCCCAAGGTATCGCTTTGGGCATGGCCTCTCAGAGTGAACAGTGATGAACTTTGCAAGCTTCATATGTTTATTCTGTTAGAGCAGACTATGCCAGCCCCTCAACAGTAGTGATAAAGCACGCTAATCACTATAGACTCCATCAACCAACAAAATGAGATCGAAGTTTTATCCAAAAAGGCCAGTAGTCCCAACAACCGGGTGACTCCACAGATCTATCCATCCCATCACCAAATTTTTAGGTGACTTTAAAGATGCCCCTACACTAGTCTGATAGCTAAAGTTAGAATAGACCCGTTAAGTATCATCGATTTACAAAACAGAGCCAAAATATCTAAATAAAAACAGTGAGAAGCGATACAATAATCAAGTTGCAAAATTGCAGCGTGGGACACCTGCCCACTGACAGCCCATTCACAGAGAACCATAAAGTAGCCTCACATGTCTAAAGAACCCGGTTTCACTACAGAATACAAACTCGACAAGACGTTTTTCGCGGAGTGTTATGATCAAACTAGCCTTCCGACTCAATTTCCAAAAGCCTACTTAAAAGGAATACTGTTTCTTATTTTTGGTGTGGTTCTACTGGAGTTTGAACTATTACCTAACGGCTATGTTGGCTGGTTCTTTATCGTTTTGAGTGTGATTGAAGCATTCAGTGTGTACTGCAAAAGAACCTGGTGGTTATGGCGACAAAAGATCAGCTCAGGCGCAGGCAGCAAAATTGTCTTTCAAGGTGACGCTAACGGAGTAAGTTACAAAAACCACAAAGCGACCAACACCATCGCGTGGAGTGACATCGACCAACTTGAGCAGACCGATCTTGGTTTTATCCTGCATATCGGTAAACAGCGCCAATATGTGAGTAAATCTTGTTTAAACGATGAAGCTATTGCCTTCATGATTGAACACCACGCCGCATCAAAAGCGAAATAACACCAATAAATGCCTGCTGACTTAGCAGGCATAATCGAGAAAGCTAAATACGGAACATTGTTATATAGCGTATGTGAGCGCTTATTTGCCGATATGCATGCAGGTTACACTTTAACTAGGGGCAATTTCCTTCTCGAAATTGCCCCTTCCATCGATTGCCCCTATTCATGAAAACCCTTGTTCATGTGCATCCCCCCCCTGTTGCAGGGCGCGAGCACACTTTGTTCAATTTATAACCCAAAGAAGACTCGTGCCCGATAATCATCGTTCCAAGCAGCCTTCTTCAACTTCACTTTTTGGCTTGGTGCACCACATTCGCATTGCTTCAGCATGTGACAACCAGAGTCAAAGAAATTGATGAACTTTCCGAAGCCATGATGGAAATGATGGCTGAGATTCAATTGCACGAAAAACAACAAGAAGAATTCATCGAAGCGTTTATTCGCCTTATTGCTCAAGCGATCGATGATAAGTCACCGTACACAGCAGGACACTGTAATCGCGTTCCAGAAATTGGCATGATGCTGGCAAGTGCAGCTGAGAAATGCCAAAGCGGTAAGTTCAAAGACTTTGCTTTCCAAAATGATGCCGAACGAAGAGAGTTTCGTATTGCTGCCTGGTTGCATGACTGCGGAAAAATTACGACGCCAGAACATATTGTTGATAAGGGCACTAAACTTGAAGCGAACTACAACCGAATCAATGAAATTCGAACTCGGTTTGAAGTCCTACGGAGAGATGCAGAAATCGATTACTTAAACGTGTTATTGCACAGTGAGGTAAGTAAGGATAAAGCAAATGCCGAGTTTAAAGAAAAAGTACGCCAGTTGAACGATGACTTTGAGTTCCTTGCCAAGGCTAACATCGGTGGTGAATTCATGAGTGAAGATAAAGTTGCTCGAATTAAGCAAATTGCTGAGAAAACATGGTTACGTTACTTTGACGATCGCTTGGGTTTGTCGCCATTTGAAGAAATGAACAAACCCGAACAGGATTCGTCTCTACCAGTCATGGAAAAACTGCTAGAAGATAAACCTGAGCACATCATTAGACGTGTGCGACCCGTCGAATTCGAACCTGAGCATGGCATCCAAATGCAAGTTCCTGAGCATCAATACAACATGGATGAGGTATACAATCTAACGATTTCACGTGGGACTTTGACACCGGAGGATCGTTTCAAAATCAATGAGCATATGATTAGTGGGATAAGAATGCTTGAAGCTTTGCCATTTCCACCTGAACTGAGCAATGTACCGCGCTATGCTTCCACGCACCATGAAACACTCAAAGGTAACGGTTATCCACGGAAATTGAATGCCGAGGATTTATCGATACCAGAACGTATATTGGTGATTGCAGACATATTTGAAGCGT
This sequence comes from Vibrio sp. 10N.261.55.F4, assembly GCF_041470465.1. Classification (NCBI taxonomy): domain Bacteria; kingdom Pseudomonadati; phylum Pseudomonadota; class Gammaproteobacteria; order Vibrionales; family Vibrionaceae; genus Vibrio; species Vibrio sp. 10N.261.55.F4. The sequence continues at coordinate 204,347 of NZ_JBFRMM010000002.1, forward strand.
TAACCGCAGGAGACCGGCCATACAAGAAAGCGAAGCCTGTGAGTATCGCTATCGATATAATGTATCAAATGGCAGTGGATGAGCATTTGGATATGGACTTATTCTTACTGTTCTTGGAGAGCGGAGTGTACCTCGACTACGCGAAGAAATTTATGCCGGAAGCACATGTTGACGAGGTCGACATTCAAAAATATCGATCTGACTAAACCGAAAAGGTGTCTAGTGGCATAGTAAATTTAGCTACCCAATTCAAAGGTGATGTATAATCAGCGCAATACTTAAAGCAGCGACCTGATCCATAAAAGATGAATTGTTTGTCACTTCAGGAAGAGGCATCGCGGCTAACGACTATGAAATAGAAACCGTTATAAAACCTATGTTTCATGATTTCCAAAAAGCAGCGCCGATGAGCTCGTTGCACATAGCTCCAGCCAGAACTCAACTTCAGTGGGCTTCATTACTTAGGTCTGGCGATGTAGATTTTGTTTTGTCACCTGAACTAACGAGTAACGAGTCGGATTTAATTCAAACTAAGTTGTTTTCTGACCAAGAGGTCTGTTTTTACAATCCTCAAAAGCAAACACCGCCAACAACGATAGAGCAATATTGTTCCAAACCTCACGCCATCATGTCTTTTGAGCATTCTCACCAAACTGAGATAGACACAATACTTAAAAAACGAGGAGTGAAGAGAAAAATCGTGGCTAGTGCGCCAAGTTTTGGGGCGATAGCGTCTTTAATTAAAGGACCCTAGCCAACGTTAATTGCAGCTTCATTGAGTGGAAAAAGTGCTCAACATCAGTGTTGTCCAAAAAACTACTTTTTCCACTCATATTTGCCTTATGTTATAAGAAATGAATTACCCATATTCTACGAGTTAAAGGCTATTAGGTGATTCATCGATGCATTTTTCTAAGATTTATTCTAGATTGGTTTATGTTATTACTCGAAAACCAAAAGGCCTCGTACATGCGAGGCCTTACGTTTTTCATTTAACGTTTACAGCTAACCTACTTCGCTGACTTCTCTTGTTAGCTTTCCTTACTGACCTAAGTTACTGACTCAGCTCACTGAACTTCGGCAAGCTTTTCACAAACCTCTGGTGTACATCCATATAAGTTTGCATATAGATTTCATCGATATTGTCACTACCCGGGAAGCTGGATGAGAAATCTACGTGGTTGCGGTCAATCGCCAATTTAGCCGCCTCGACAATATGAGCAATGAACATTCGAGGATCTTCCAAGCCGATAGAGATACGCATTGTCGTCGGTTTGATACCGGCTTCATTGAGCGCTTCATCACTGAGTTCTGAGTGCGTAGTCAGTGCTGGACACAGCGCCACTGTATTGGTTTGCCCTAAACTTACTTGCATGCCGATAGCGGGCTCAAGCATGTCGAAGAACTGTTTGAAGCCATCTCGATTGATTGGCGCACGGTCGCCATTGCCTTCCATATCGATAGTGAAAAGCGCCGCTGGTAGCCCCAAGTACATGTTGTTCTGGCAGTGTTCATAGTTATCACTATCTGGCAAAGCAGGACACGATACGTTGATGTCAGGGTGAGCATCAAAGATCTTCGCGAGAGTCAGTGTATTAATCGTTTTTTGCACCACTCGCATCTCATACGTTTTCATACCATTGAGCACTTCAAACGCTTTGTCTGCGTCTAGGAATGCGCCCTTAATGTAGTACACATTCCAAAACAGCGTTTCGTTCCATGGAATGGTGACCTCATCGCCGTTGGACTTGGTGAAAGTGACCTCCTCTCCTTTTGGAATAAACATGGTCTCGTTGCGGCCAATCACAACTCCAGCGGTTGTGGTGCCAGAACCCGCCAGTTCTTTGGTGTAGGAGTGAATCACATAATCGGGTCTTTCAGCCACATCGTCGCGTTTTAGTACTGGATGCAGCAATGGAGTCCCCACTGTCGAGTCAACAATTACGTCCCAACCACGAGAGTGACCAGCTTTACTAATGCTAGCAACATCCAACACGTATCCATGCGGGTTACACGGTGACTCTAGGTAGACGTAGATTTTCTTACCCGCAGCGATGCGATCTGCGTATTTATGAGCAACCTCATCAAGGCGCGTCGCAAACTCATCACCGGAGTAACCATCCACCCACTCCACCGCGACATTTAGGTTAGACGGTTTCCCAAACCAATCTTCCAACAACTGGTAAGAACCGCCATAGATATTACGTGAAGCCAAAACAATCTCTTCATGCCCGAGCAAGTGGCTCAACAACCCATCAATAGCCGCCATACCCGAATTAAAGTTCCATGCGAGGTATTCGTTGGCTCTAGAGCCTGCCTCAATATCAACCATATGGTTAGCCAGTGAAATCGAGGTTGGGTTAAGCAGTCGAGAATAAATATCGTGCAGCGGTTCTTTACCGTTGAACGCATCTTCAATCCATTCTGTACAGGCAAATAAATAGGTCGCGGTACGTGTAATAACCGGGCTTGCCGAGAAGATAGCCGCCACATTATCGAAGATAGGATACGCGCCTTTAGACGCAAAGTTGCCATTATTGGTGGCAATGGATTGGTAAGTGGCACGCATCGGGTTTTGCAGGTTATCGAGGATCTTAGCGATCTGGAATGACAAAAAACGTTTAGCGTTAAACCAAGCGATTCGGTCACTCTTGTCGAGATCTGAGAGGCCGTCAACCGTCAATGCCCAAAGGTCGTGAGTCTTGGTATTGGCTTTGTACAGCGTCGTCGCCAGTTCGATAAGCGTGACGCCGTAATCACTGTTTGGATCGATACCAAAGTGCTTTGCTTGCTCAATGGCAAGGGCTTCTGCTTGTTCGTGTTTTGTGGTTTTACGCAGCGGGCTAAGTTGAGTTGAAGTATTCATAATTGCTAAGTCATTCCATGCTTGTTGTTCCTCCTTTAATTTTAGTTTTGGGCAGATGTTAAAAATTGCTATTTGCAAAGTAAGACATACACTTTGAGCAATAATATTGCCAAGCTAAACCCAATATTGATGGAATATGCCAATGGACGAGATCGACAAGAAAATACTGGCTGAACTGCAAAGCAACGCTCGGCTGTCTAATCAAGAGTTGGCCGATCGAGTAGCACTGTCGCCCTCTCCTTGCTTACGCCGAGTTCGAGCATTAGAGAAACAAGGGATAATTCGTGGTTACCACGCCAGTGTCGACCAAGAAGCGTGTGGCCTGCCAGTCAATGTGTTTGTGTTGGTGAAACTTGAAAAGCCGACAGAAGAGAACATGCGAGACTTTGAGCAGCACATTGAAGTGATTGACGAGGTGTTAGAGTGTTTTCTGATGACGGGCAATCACGACTACCTATTGCATGTAGTCAGTGAATCGCTAAAAAGCTACGAGCAGTTCATCCGTAAACAACTAACTCGCCTGCCTAATATTGCTTCTATTGAATCCAGCTTCGCCTTCGGTCAGGTAAAAACTAAGACCAAGTTGCCAGTGAGGTAATTAGAAACGACTTAATTTGTCTGTGCTGAAGGCATTGGATAATCATCTCCAATCATACAGATAAGAGCGCCACCAAAAGCTTTTTCGTAACGTATTTTCCCTGTCGCATCTGAGCTTTCTATACTCGAACTGCCGTCCACAATCTTATTAATTTCTTGTGCGACTTTTGTTGGTACCAACCAGATACAAGCTGCAACAGAGCAAGTGGATGACGACGATTCGCAACCTGTCTCGGAGCTTCCTCTTATCCAAAGACTATCCTTTTCCTTAAGCAGTAATTGCGTTGCTATGTAATCTGGGTGGTCGATGTACTGATCGCCACCTATCCATGTATCTTCATAAGGTAGGTACGGCCCTTTCCATGTGGATAAGCCCGGATTTGCAATTAAGTGATTGATGTTTAAGTAGCCGAAGTTCGTATCGGTATCGGAAGCAATAGGAGGCAGAGAGCCATTATCACGAGAATATTGCTCAGCGGCATCCAAAACAGTATTCAGCTGGCCGATTAGAAATTTTGCCTCGTCGACACGGGACATACGGTTCCCGAACTGGTTGTAGATAAAAAAAGCGACAATGAGCATCAGTAAGCCAAACGTTACAAGTTTCCATTTTTTTATCTGACGCAGAAGTTTCAACATCTATTTTATCTCTCATCAAGAAGGTTCTGATAACGCTAAGGTCGTCCCTATGAGAAAGATTATACCAGAGTAAAATCAAGCGTTTTGCATTGAAACTTACTTGTCCATGTCTGCGGAAAATAAGCCTAGCTCTAATGTGCCCAACTTCGATTTAGAGCCTCCCTAAAAACAAACAATCATCACACCCGACTTCACTGACTTAACCCTCAAATCAACCTTGTATTGAATTGCTCCGTAAAACAAACCAAAGCGATGGAAATCGATTCGAAGTGATCGTTTTATCGGACTGTCATCTAATTTTTGTACTTTGATATAACAAATAGCTCAAAAGTTATTGAGTGATCGTTCAATTATATCAAATTTTCCACTATAGTTGATTGGTCAAACAACTCACAACAAGGAAAAGTTATGAATCCAAATACCGAATCTCAATCAACGCCGACTCGATCTATCCCTCAAGAAGCATTTGATTGGTACGACGAATATGCACACGGCCTGATTGATCGCAGAGAGTTTATGGCTCGTCTATCTGGGCTAGCTGTACTTGGCTTAACCATGACGACGCTAACTTCTGCACTGATTCCTAATTATGCGCAGGCAGAGCAAGTCTCTTTCAATGACCCTTCCATCAAAGCAACCTACGAGAAGTTTCCTTCACCTAAAGGACACGGCGAAGGCTATGGTTACTTGGTTGTACCCAAAGAGTTAGAGGGCAATGCGCCTGTTGTATTGGTCATTCATGAAAATAGAGGCCTCAATCCATACATAAAGGATGTGGCAAGACGACTCGCAGCGGCGGGGTTTATTGCGTTTGCACCTGATGCACTCTATTCGCTTGGCGGGTATCCAGGTAATGATGATGAAGGTCGAACGATGCAGAAGTCGCTATCAAAAGAGAAAATCGAAGAAGACTTTATCGCAGCGGCAAACTTCTTGAAGTCCCATGAAAAAAGTAACGGTAAGCTAGGCGCAGTCGGTTTCTGCTTCGGTGGCTATATCGTGAATATGTTGGCCGCTGTCATGCCAGAGCAACTCGATGCAGGCGTTCCATTTTATGGTACTCCTGCCGCACCAGATTTAAGAAAAAATGTAAAAGGCCCCTTGCTCATCCAATTTGCGGGAATCGATAAACGCGTGAATGCGACTTGGCCAGATTATGAAGCCGAACTCAAAGAGAACGAAGCAGACTACACAGCTTACATCTATGACGGCGTGAACCATGGCTTCCATAACGATTCAACTGGCCGCTATGCTGAAGAAGAAGCAGAGTTAGCTTGGAAACGTACACTTGAGTTCTTTAACCAAAAGCTTTCTTAATAGTTAGCTTTACTGAACCCGTTTTCTTTAGATTCCGAGTGACTGCCCTATTCCCTACAAAACCCAAAAGGCCTCGCACTCGCGAGGCCTTTGTTGGTCGGTAATCAGTTCCTCCCTTTTCCCATTACCAACAATAGGTTTGAGATGTAAACCAAGGGGGTTAGAAGGGGATTGTCGGTCGAGTCTCACGTACAGAAGCCTCGTTGATTCACTGACTTAACCGCTCATCAATGTAACTTCGCTTCAAACAAACCTATTGACCCGATCGCGCAAATAGATAATATAGATAGCTAGACGTCTACATGTCTTTTATTTATTAAATGGAGTTATCATGAACAGCTACAAAAAAATCACAGCATCCCTGTTGGCATTAGCTTTCGTATTCGGTGTAACAGGATGTGGAAAAAAAGACGAGGCTGTCATCAAGATTGGGGCGACAGTTGGCCCACATGCACAAGTTGTACAAGCTGTTGCCAAAGAAGCAGCAAAGCAAGGGATAAACATTGAACTCGTCGAGTTCTCAGACTATATCACCCCTAACGCAGCATTAGATGATGGAAGTATCCAACTGAACAGTTACCAGCATCAGCCATTCCTCGATAACTTTAATGCCAATCACGATAGCCAGTTAGTTTCTATCGGACGTTCAATTTTGATGCGTATGGGCATTTACTCGAACAAGTACACTTCGCTTGATTCTATTCCCGAAAACGCTCGAATCGCGATTCCAAACGATCCAACGAATGGCGGGCGTGGACTATTACTGCTTGAAGATGCAGGGCTGATCTCATTAAAAGACAACGCTGGTTTCAACGCGTCTTTAAACGATATTGTTAGCAACCCGAAGAACATTCGATTTGTTGAAGTGGATGCCGCGCAGCTACCCCGCTCTCTTGACGATGTAGATGCTGCTGCAATCACCATGAACTATGTAATGTCGGCTGGAGTCGACCCTAAGAAACAAGGCATTTACTTAGAGAAAAAAGACGCACCTTTAGCAGTGATGGTTGTTGCGGCGCGAGAAGAAGACAAAAATAATGAAACGTATAAAAAGATTATCTCAATTTACCACTCACAAGAGATCAATGACTTTTTAGACAGCACTTTCAAAGGCACCATCGAAGCCGCAAATTAAGCTAAATCGTTTCAGATTTGGCGTTGCATGATACTCATAAAGCAACGCCAGATTTGAGTTGGCGGGTTGTCGTTGACGCATTCCAGCTTCTTTTCAAATTAGAGAGCAAAGCTTTAGTTACTTGAATGGAGGTTGAAAACCATATCGTCAGAGCAGATTATGTAAGCATAAAATTCAATTAAATCTGGGGGCTTTGCATGAAAAAAGAAGTGATACTTTTTGATATAAACGAAACGGTTTTAAATTTGGAGTCATTACAGCCTAAATTTAAAGCGGTGTTTGGAAAGGAGGATGCATTATCACTTTGGTTTTCAAAGCTTTTACACTCTTCAACGGTTTGCATCGCAACAAACGTAAAATCTACTTTTTCTGAATTAGCGAATGCAGCGCTCAACGCTATTGCACAGCGATACAAGTGTGATTTAACGGCAGAAAGCAAAAGTGCCTTGTTAACTTCTTTTGCCAATCTACCAGCGCACACTGATATCAAAGCATCTTTACTTAAATTGCGTAACAACGGCTTTAAAACCGTCGCTTTTTCCAACTCATCCCTCGATCTCATCACTTCTCAAATCAAGAACTCGGGCTTAAACGATTATTTCGACACCGTCATTTCTGTTGAGGAAACAGGCAGTTTCAAACCAAATTCAGACGTGTATAAATTTGCAGCCGAAACTTTAAAAGAGCCTGTCGAAAACCTTCGTCTTGTCGCTACTCATGATTGGGACACTCATGGTGCGCTATCCGCTGGCTTACAAGCAGCCTATATAGACCGCACAGGCGTTGAGTATCATTCCTTGTATTTGAAGCCGGAGATTAGCTCAAAGACGATGGATGGTGTGGTAGAACAGATAATTAAGCACAATTTAGACAAGTAAAATCTCAAGAGACTTTTCTACTCCTGATTCGATACAACCACCCTGTAGTGGTCAACAAATTCCGGACACTGACTTAACCGCTTTGATCAACCTTGTGTTGAACTGCTCTGGTTATAGAGACGCTGTCGGTTACCTAAAAACTGCAGTTACCTAGCAACAAATATAAGCTAGCAACAAATATAAGCTAAAAACAACTGTACGATTGAGGAACGCGTTTTTCTTCATCCCAGCCTAATAGCTCAATATTGATCAATGACTTGCGCTTCTCATTACACAGTGAAGCGATATTGATGATAGGCAGTTGGCTACGAAACTGCGCTGTAAGGATGACCTTTTTACTTTCGTTAAGGCTGCTTCTGCATTGCGACAAAATCGCTTCAGTATCTAGTTGGTGTGCGTTCTCGATAATTTGGATATCAGCATTCTCTTGATAGCAATCTATCAACCAAGATACAGCAGGCTCTTCTATGCTGGTGAGCACGATGACATCTTTTGTTGTGACCAATTCTTTGAGTTCAGATAGTTTGAGTTCAGTTTCCATAAATACCCTCATTCAGCTGAAAATACATTAAAGTCGGTTGCCCAGTTTAGCCTGTGCCAAATGGTAACCTCTGTCTATCATCTCTTGTGAGCGATCGAACTCTAAGGTGCCACAAGCATTACGTGGGATCTCAAGCGTAATATCGGCGGGATAAGCGGCCAGCTTCTGGCGAGCAATGGTCGATTGCATCGCATCAAACGCTTGGTTGGCAATATCGTAAAAAGCAAAATTGAAGCTCATTTTACTTTTTACACTGTTACCGAGATTATCGATAAAGTGAACAACCTTCTCATGCAGGTTACTCTCTTTTGTTGGTAGGGAAACCGGTATCACTTCCTGTTGAAGCATTTCGGGTTCACCACCTAAGTTCACAGCCAGAGTAAAGTCTGTCTTATCACTAAAGGTAGGCGCAATCGGTACGGGATTGAGCACTCCGCCATCAATCAGCACTTCACCATTAATGACATGTGGAGTGAAGAACAGTGGCAAAGAGATGGAGGCGCGAATGGCATCAAACAGAGAACCGGATTGCAGCCAAACCTCTTTTTCTTCGGCGACGTTGGCAGCAACTGCGGTATAAGGGATAGGCAGATCTTCAATTGAAATCTCGCCGATCAGCCCACGCAGTGTGTCGATGATCTTGTCCCCTTTGAACATACCACTCGACTGCCATGAAAAGTCCAACAACATCGCCATATCACCTTGATCGATACTGGTGACCCACTCTTCAAATTCATCCAACTTGCCCGCAGCGTAGACACCACCGATAAGTGCGCCAATTGAACAGCCAGAAATGGATTTTATCTGATAGCCATGCTCAATTAACCAGCGGATGACTCCAACGTGAACCAAGCCTCTTGCGCCACCACTGCCAAGTACCAATGAGATCGTTTTTGCCATCATATTAATCCTTTAGTTTTAAATTCTAGGTGGGCTAACTCGCCGATTTACCAATTCGCCGATCTCAACTCACTGAATCACTCTCAGTCCATACGGGTAATGAAGGTTTGCTCGTCATCGACAAAAGCCACGTAGTCACCGTGATAGATAAAAACCCGACCACGCCCTTCAACGATACACGCAAGCTGTGGGTTCAAATCTTCTTCAATATCTCTACTTTGAAAAGTGCCGGTATCGGTGATCACACCGCGGAGTTTAGGCAAAAATCCATAACTGCGTTTGGCTTGGTCAATCAGGCTCAACTCACTGGCGGTAGAAAAGCAAGCTGGGATTGGGCCTGCATCTTCGATAAACATAGTTTTCAGTTCTTCAAAGGCTGTAATTACCAGCCAGTCGATGCCATTTACGTGATGGATAAACATTGTTTATAAATACCTAGTTTCTCGATAACTCTAATGCGGAGATTCTATCACTATCAAGTGCAGAACGTGGGAGAAATTAAGGGACTACAAATAACCAGACACATACTATCTACAGGGTCTAATATTAGTCGTCCGACTCTACGACTAATGTCTAACCGACTGAGTCTATTTGTTTTTTTTGGTTTGGTATAAGGTACTAACAACTAAATATTAATGAATTTTTAATTATAAGTTGACGCATTGTTTACACTTCATGCCGTGAGTCAACAACGTTTGTTGGAATAACACACCTAAGAGTGTGAACGAAAGGAATCAAAATGAGCACTACTTTAGAGTCCGCACATATACAAACAGAGAAGCCTCAAGCCAATGAGGATGAACTCACCTATGAACAACAACATAAACCAAGCTCAGAGTTTGAATCCCGAGAACAGTATCTAGAACACGAATTGCAAATCATGTCGCCTAAGCGCTGGCGTCCAAATTTGCCGTTTAAAGATTATCGATTTGAGATAGAAGACACCATCCCAGCGATGGCGGCGACCATTGGTAAAGTGGTTATGGTGGGCGCGATTGCAGCCACCTTTGCTGGGGCTCTCGGATTAAATGAAGACTTCATTCTAGAAAACGTTCGTTATGAACTGCTCATCGCCTCTGTTTTCATTATTATTTTCTCTGGCTTTTTATTGCCGACTGCAAACCTCGCAGGGACCCACGGCCCACTTATCCCTTTGATTCCGATTGTGGTTGCAGCAGGTGGACACCCGATGGCGTTTGGCCTGTTGATTGGCGCTTTTGGCCTCATCTTAGCCATCAGTAAAGGTGGCAGCATGTTGGCCAACCTCACCAGTAAAGGCGTGTGTGGCGGCTTATTGCTCTACCTCGGCTTTGTTGGAACCGCCTCTCAAGTGAAAAAGCTTTTCGCTTGGGCTGAAGGAATCGGTATGAGCCACATCGCGTTTGTGGTGATCTTTTGCACCATTATCTTGTACGCGCTACTGGAACACTTCCGCAAACGTTGGTTAGCAGTACCTCTTAGCTGCTTGTTGGGTGGTACGATTGCATTTGCCATGGGCGCCCCATTTGCTTTCCACACTGAGCCAGGCTTGCCCAACATGAACCCTATGTATTGGTGGGGAGAAGATACAGGTTGGATGCTAGGCCTACCGACGATTGAACACTTCATGGTGGTATTGCCGTTTGCGATTCTAGCCGTAGCGATGTGGTCACCGGATTTCTTAGGGCATCAAGTATTCCAAAAGATCAGCTACCCAGAACGTACCGAAAAAGTACACATGAACATCGACGACACCATGACCACGGCATCAATTCGTCAAACGTTCGGTTCTCTGCTTGGCGGTACTAACTTTACATCTTCATGGGGTACTTACATCGTACCAGCGGCGATAGCTAAACGCCCTATTCCTGCTGGCGCGCTGCTCACAGCTCTGTTCTGTATTATCGCTGCTGTTTGGGGCTACCCGATGGATTTAGCTATCTGGCAACCTGTACTGTGTGTGGCGCTGATTGTTGGGGTATTTGTTCCATTGCTAGAAGCTGGAATGGAAATGACGCGTGAAGGAAAAACCACACAGTCGGCAGCGATTGTTGTGTTCTCTTCAGCGCTCGTTAACCCTGCATTTGGCTGGGCTCTCACCATGCTGTTAGATAACTTAGGCTTAGTCGGTTGTAAAGAACGTAGTAGTGAACTGAGTAAAATGAGCCGCTGGGTATTGCCTGGCATCATGTTTATTGTACTAAGTGGCGTAATGGCGCTGGTTGGCCTTCTACCGGGAATTCCAGCGATTATCCCAAGCTTTCGCTAGGCTCGATTAATATTTAGTTTTGTCGGAATACAAAAAGGCCTCGCAATCGCGAGGCCTTAGTTTTATCTATCAAACCAGTGGCGACAGCCCTACTTCACTGACTTCACCGCTTTCATCAACGTGTGTTGAATGGTTCTCGTAAGCCAAAGCCTCCCCCTCTAGCTCCCCCTCAAATGCAGTTAAACGATATCTTCAGATACACGACTGAGGGGGAGAACATTCTTTGGCGCTGAACATATAACTGCACATGTAGCGATCGGTATTCAGTTCCTCCCCTTTCTCGTTGCCAGCAAGAGGTTGGAGATGTAAACCAAGGGGAGGTTAGGAGGGGATTTTTATCTGATTCTCACGTGTATCTGCCACTTTGTTTCGCTCGCTCTACAGAACACAAAAAGGCATTACAATACCCGAAAGTAATTTAACAAGTGTAGTGTGTATCAAAATCTATAGGGTACTACCAATAAGGTATAAGTCCCCAATATCTTATGTTACCTAAATATTTAAAACAATTAGGATTAAAGAGCGCCACAAACGAGCATGCTACTAATCTAGAATAAACATAGATGATACCAAGTCGCTTTGAATATTTTGTGACAACTATCACCAACTGAGTTATTAGCTGATCTATACTTCCGCAACTCAACTACCTTTAGCAAAGGTATATAATATTTTCAAATTCTATGGTGGAGAGTACTACAGTTGCTTTCCCATTAAGGAAGAACCTATGGCTCTAAAATTACCATCATGGTTTTCTGATTTAGGTGTTGTGGCACTTATTTTCTCTGCTGGTGGGTTTTATTTTACTATCAATGAATTAAATCAAAACTATGCTGATATTGACAAACGGATCACAGTCGTTGAAAAGGCAATATCTATACACCACGGAAGTGATTGGTCAGATCGTGTTAATGAGCTATCCAAGGTTGAGGATCTAAATCGACAGTTTGAAGCTTCAATAAGTGATTTTGATGACAAGTATAAAACTAACTTGAAATCCATAGAAGCGATAGAAGACTGGGTATCCTCAGCAAAGGCATGGGCTGAACAAATTGATCAAATGGAGATTAATAGGATTGCCAACTCATTTAGAGCAAAAGTTGTATACTCAACGGTTAGAACTGGTCAGAATAACTCTGTCAGAATAAATAAAGCTCATGAAAAAGGAAGCGGATACCAAATAGGTGATCGAATTTTTATTGAAAACCCAGTCCCGCCTAATTTAGAAGTGGAAGCTTTTGTTGTTGGGTATTTGAATGATAAAGTAAACTCTGATGTGTTACTTCAGATTAACGAGGAGTTGTTAGGGCAGTTGGGTCTAACAACTCAAAATGGTCGTTATGAATTACTAATAACGAATAAGTTCACTGAGGAAAATTGGACTACTCTTGCGGATACGAGTGTAGTTAAAAAATAAATTTCCATTCTAAAATATAAGTTATATCTTCTATATTATTAAGGGAAGTCGCCATTTTTATTTTATATAAATCCAAATTGCGAAATATACTAGTTAATATAAATCACCACCGATTTAATTTCCTTGCTACATATTGGTAATTTAAATTACTATCACACTACCTTAAAACACAATCCACAAAAAAAACCACCTTGACTTAGCACCTAAATACAAATCTCTATCATTATCATTGATAATTCGCATCAATTGGGAGCCGTTATTTACTCGATGCGCGTTATAGTACAATGAATAGCCCCTTTGTTATTACCATAAAAACACTCCAAGTCATTTGCAAATGGACATAGTTCACCTGACGTTAAAGGAGAGTAATTCTCGTTTAATCCGATTCTGAACGTTTCTCGGTCTTCACTCCCTATAGAAGCGCATAACTCAAACCATTTAGCATTAGAAACTCGCCTAAAAGGTTCCATTGTAGCGATAGCTACCTCTTTCAACCCAAGAGTAACTCCAAGTCTATCCCACCCCGCCGCGCTACATGCAATTGAAGCGTCATACCATAATTCTGCAGTATTAGTTTCAAATCTATAACGCTTACCCACCTCAAGAAAAACGCCTGTACGGTTAATTTTTTCAGCAGCAAAAACAGTTAAAATTTTACTTTCACCTAAACTAAGTACGGTTAGTCGTTGTTGTGGTAATTCGATATGGGGTGTTATTCCTGAACATTCTATCTTTTCAAAATCTTGATACATAACCTTATGCTTAACATTTTTGAGGGACATAGGTCTGTAATCTTCATTACGATAGATTCGTTCAGATATAGACCAATGAATTATCGGATTATGTTGTTTTGAAACTTTATCTTTTTCTATGACGCAGCATAATCGGTCACATAAGGTAACAAAGCTAACTGGAAACCAACGACTTTGTTCATGATTTAAACCACAAGGATTTGGATTGATCAACATGTCGTCTAAGCATATTTTATAATCTATTTCTTTAGGTAAAAGTTCCGAGTATTTTACTTCCCTAGCTGTTTTAATATCTATCTTAAGCTGCCATCTTTCAATCCAATTTAGATAAAAACGCATTGCAGAGTCCGATAAACCATCCTTTTGATACCCACCGCCTACATCCGCATGTGCTCCAGGGAACCATATTTCACACATTTTCTTCTCGTAATTCATTAAAGTCGGTTGAAAAGCTCTTCGTTTCTCATCTAATGACACTATATGTAATGCTTCAATTACATTATTTGGTAACGAATGATCTTCAAAAACCACCTCAGACTTAGGACGCTGATACTTACTCATATTAGGAGTACTGATAGAAGCGACAGTATCAAAAACAGCTTCGTATATACAAGGCACGGCAACTTTATCGCTAATGAGTTTGGCAAATCGTCGAGCTAATGCGGCTCCTCTACTAAATCCAGTAACTAATAGTGTATCAGCTCGATCGTCAAATGTTATTTTTTCAAACTCCGAAAGTGCTTGATTAAGAATATGTTTGACGTCACAGCCCTCAGGTGAAAATATAGTATTCCATGCTTTTTGTAGTGCACTTCCGTATGTACCCACTCCAGCAAAGTAATAGCAATGCTGTACTGAAGAATCCCATCCTTGGCCTTGATTAACCAACGAACCACCACACAAGATATGAAATTTTAGTATGTTCGTTATACTATTGTCTTCACTTACTCCTTTATCATTGATTGCTTGCTCTGCATCTTCGGGGGCATTGCATGTACCATCAAAATTAAATATGAATAACCTAGCCATAGTACTCTCTCGATTTTTTATAACACTGTAAAATTAAATAACTATTTTAATTAATTTACTCAACCAGTGGTCTTCGTAAGATTTATCAGTTTGAATTAGTTGACCAACTGGCAAGCCTATTTATCCGATTATAAGTCCACTTATATATGTAGCTTATGATTATGAGTTCCACTTGAACCTACATCACAATTTCATTGAAATCACCGAATAGGCCGATAGTTAAGAACTTTGGAGTAGGACAATTTTTTTGGGGTTCTAAAGATTAAACAACTAAAAAGTTGCTAAGAGTTTGATTTTTTATCTTCCCCCGAAACAAAAAGGCCTCGCAATCGCGAGGCCTTAGTTTTATCTACCAACGGTTACATCCATCTATTAACAACTACAGCACGCTACTTCACTGACTTAACCGCTTTCATCAACGTTGTGTTGAACGGCTCTAGTAGACCAAAGCCTCCCCCTCTAGCTCCCCCTCGAATGGAGTGACCCGATCTCTTGAGATATAAGAATTAGGGAGAGAACATTCTTTGCCGCTGAACATATAGCAGCACATGTAGCGATCGGTATTCAGTTCCTCCCCTTTCTTATTACCAACAAGAGATTGGAGATGTAAACCAAGGGGAGGTTAGGAGGGGATTATCAGCCTATTCTCACGTGTAACCACCCTACTTCACTGACTTAATCGCTTTCATCAACGTTGTGTTGAATTGCTGTGGTTGCTCAAGCATTGGGAAGTGGCCTGAGTCTTCAATGTAGTAAATGCTGTAATCCTTGATGTGTTTCTTGTTCGCTTCTGAATCTGTTGGCCATAGGCGAGCGTTGACCAATATTACTGGTACGTTCACGTTCTCATACACGCGGTGGGCTTCGCCTGTTACGTATTGGCCTAGATAATGGCGGAACTGGTTTATCGCGATAGCTGGCGGTGCTGATGCCATGTCTTGCGTTACCCAGTAAAGTAAATCCCCGTCTACATCTTTTAGCAGCGAGTCTTTCACGAACGCAGTAATGCCCGCTTGGAAGTCTGCTTCAAAAGGTTTGGTCATTACATCTAGGTCGCTTTGTGAAACCGCTAGTGCGACGTTTTGCGATGTATCGACACCAATAATGCCCTTCACTCTTTTCGGCATCAGTTTAGCGGCTTCTGCAATAACACCACCCGCCATGGAATGACCGACTAAGATGACGGATTCGAGTTGATCTTTCTCGATGACGGCTTTGATGTCTTCAGCGAATGCAACCATGGTGTACTCTTCACGATTAAACGATGAGTTACCGTGCCCAGCTAAGTCCATAGTGATCACTTGGTACTGCTTTGAAAACTCGCTCACTTGGTTTTGCCAAAGCCTGCTGTCTAAGCTCCAACCGTGAATGAAGATCAGCGCTGTATCCCCACTCCCACTTTTGCCATACGCAATTTGCTCACCATCATGAGATATCGCAATACCGTACTTAACCGTTGAATCATGAGCCATGGCACTCATGCTACCAAGTGTCATGAATACCAAGAGTGTGATGTTTAGAATTAAACGTTTCATAGTGTCTCTCTACTTACTTTAGAGGGAACACAGAAAACGCCCCTCTCAATCAATATAGTCACTATAAAGTGTGAAGCTTTAGACAGGTCAAGTTTAAATGTAAATTTTCACGGCGATAAGATACACCAATAGATAGAGTGCCCGATTAAGCCGTACAATATTCAAAATTACATAATTTATTGACTAAACAGTTATTTGTGGTTTATCAGTGATGATAAACCCTGCGATATAACTACGACGTAAAGTATATTCGGTTTAATGATTTCACTTTAGTTAACAGACCTATCATTACCACGTCAAGTAAGATAGGCCTGACAATTAAACTTCTTAACTCTATTCGTAAATTACGATTTCTGATTTATTTGCTACATTAGCAAGTTCTATTGTTCCACAACTCTTTCGCCAAAACATTAGTCGTAGCCCCTCTCCTGATTTAGTAACGTGCAACCTGAACGCTATATCTTGACCTCTAGTCCTTGGTGTGGTTCCACCAGCGCTAGTAGCAAAAACCTTCACCTCATTCTTTGGTTCTTCTAATAGTAAGCGAGCGATACTATCGAGTAACGTCATAGCAAACCGTCCAGAACCCGAACATTGATGGGTATTTAGAGATTCAACAAATCGTTGACCTATATCAAAAGAGTCTAAACATATACTGGCTCTCGTTCCTTCGTTTTGACTAAAAGATATATCCTTGCATTTATAAAAGATAGCAAGTTTATAGCTAAAATCGGTAACAGATTTTCTCCATAGATCCGAAGGAGAATAAAATTTCATTAGATCCGTACATGACTTATACAAAGCAATATTTGTTTCAAAGCCTGACATTTCCATAAACTCCCCTTTATCGAGGGCCGTTATCTCTGGTATTTCATAGTTATATGAATCAGAAGTAACATTGTCGTCTAAAAGAGGCAAAAGTTTAACTTCTTTTGTCATTTCAATATAACTGCAAAGAGCAATAGAGTTGTTCGTGAAATTATTGCATATCGGCGTTGAAGTAACTTGAGGAAATGAGAACCCATCACTGATTTCAAATTCATGAATATCATGTAGTTCTCTAATATCTTCACAGTTTTCCATCACATTATTAAATAACCTAACTAAGTCATATGCAGATACTTCATCTTCTAGTTCTTTAAGGACCAAATAGTCATTGAATGTTTTAAAAGCGGGAAATAGATTATTATCGCTTAGTATTTCAACTGTATCAGAGAATACATGTGAAGAAAAAAACTCGTCATTCCTGCTCAAAAATGTTAATAATCAATAATGTAGAAGAAAATCATTTAGATCAACATCTCGATGATGAATTGGTGCCATTAGCGCATGTGGCGTTATAACTACTTGCATAATTTTGCTGCTCTTTCTGCACTTTTTCTTTTTGACACAGAATATAGAATATTTTCAACTTCAATTTGACTTTGGTCAAAAAAGTCTTTTGGCCAATTCTTGATAGCGCCATATTTTGACACTTGAATTTCTTCAAATACGCTTCTTTTCCCATTATTTGTCACAAACTTAATCGAAATATTATCATTTAGTTCATCATTAAAACCTTGAGCAATCCTATATCTCAACCTGTTTATTATATATTCGCTATGTGTTTCAATAACCAGTTGTCTTCCTATTAATGACATCGCGATAAAAAGATCACATAGTTTAGCTTGAATTTTTGGATGTAAGTGCAATTCAGGTTGTTCGAATATTAGTATGTCATTTTTTTCAGACAACAAACATTGCATCACCACAGGTATAACTTGGCTTACTCCAACGCCAACGTGATTTAAATCTTGAGGAGATTTAGATGAATTAGTTTTTACCTTTAACTCATAGCCAAATTTCCCTTGATCTTTTGTAGTTACACTAGTGACCACGTCCAAATAATTAAGCCAGTGATGAAGCGCATTAGAAAATGTAGCTCCTTGCTCTTCTATATGTAGCTTTTCATCTGAAACAATAACAGGGTAATTAATCCTTTTGTTCTTATTAATATGTAGAATTGCAGCAGAATGCTCACCTTTAATACCTATATCTTTTGTATTATTGATATCAGTTAGAGGATAAACTGATTTAGGTTTACTTCTTAAAGGGCCTACATATTTCACACCCAATGACAAATTTTTATTTATAAAACTAGCCAAAGATAAAAACAACGCAGGTAAATGAATATCAGTCTCATAGTGTTCATTCCCATCTTTAGATTCAATTAATCTAGATATTATCTCTTCTTTGTTTCTTGCAATTAAACTAAATAAGTTTCTTCTCTGCTCTTTACCCAGATTGTTAGTGTACTCTGCCCATTTTTGAAAAGTAAAAGTCATATCATTATGTCTATTTAGATCATTGGCATCTAAAATTATTTGATTCTTTAAAATAACTTCAATCAACACCTCTTTTGATATTCCAGCCGGGAGTTCAATAGAATTATCGTCATCTAACGTTCTTTTTATTCTCTTTCTAATATTAGTTTGCTCTCTAACTAATATGTCTGATATCGCATTTATTATTTCTTTATCTATAACTTCAACATCTAATATTTCTTTTTGAATTTTTGAATAAAACTTATGAGCCTTAGTATCTGTTAAGTAGTCGACAACTTCTCTAGCTTCCAATTTTGTTCTATTATATTTAATCACACACTTCTCTGGTTTAATTCCATCGAGGTGAATTTCTTCAATGTTGAAGTCTGGACTGTTTTTTCTACTTACGAGAACTTCTTTTCTATTGATGTTTTTTACTCGAAAAACACCCTCTTTCTTAGTATTAGACAGGTCTATTATAATCGATTGCTCTGTATCGCTTGGAAAAATCTCAAATACAATATTCTTTATTGGTGGTGTTATTTGTTCACGTTGAACTTCACTTGTCTCATGACCAAATCCAAATTCAATTGATATTATCACCCGATTTATTTCTGACTTATCATCGCCTTCAATATCAGCTTTAAGCCGAATCAACTCATTTTCTTTGCTAAAAGAAACAATGTCATTAAAACCACCTAACTTTACCAACCTTCCATTTAGTAACATTGAGCTTCCGTTAAAACGAGTGTCAGATGTCTGAGCTAAAAGAAGAATAGCTTGGAGAAATGAACTTTTACCTGAGCTATTAGCACCACAGAAAATGCTCATAGATGAGACATCTATGCAGTCTGAAAAATCTAATGACTTAAAGTTGTTCACCTGTATACTTTTTAGCATTATTATCCATCCAATTAAAATAATTGATATATATTAGTTTTATCTTTGAAGATAATATATTATTTCAATTGCATATTGAATGCTTTTCGTCACGAAACAAATAAATTTTGCCCACAAGTAATTGTGATTTTTTATAATATCTTACTCACAATTACTTTAGTTCTATTTCAGCGTAACGGACAATGGTGTAATGTAAATTTTTAAGGTGTAAATAGCATCAAATCGAAATATTGGTTGATGTTATGTCATCTAAATTAGATTGCTAAATCACAATTTTTTATTACAAGTCACTAACCATCATATTATTTCAGCTAACAAAAAAGGCCTCGCAATGCGAGGCCTTTGTTTTTTCTATCTATCAGAAGAGATTAGTCGCGAAGTGCTGCGCCGAATTTCTCTGAGATTGAAGCTACGATAGCATCTACTGAACCAGCGATGTCTGCATCTTCAAGTGTGCGCTCTACAGACTGTAGGCTAAGTGCGATTGCTAGGCTCTTCTTACCTTCTTCAACGCCTTGACCAACGTATACGTCGAACAGTTTAGCGCCTGTTAGGAATTCGCCACCAGCAGCGATACACGCTTCTACGATGTCGCCAGAAGCTACTGCTTCGTCAACAACTACTGCGATATCACGACGGTTTGCAGGGAACTTAGATACAGCTACTGCTTCTGGAAGCACGCGAGTGTTGATAGCTGCCCATTCGATTTCGAATACGATAGTGCGGCCGTTAAGACCAAACTTACGCTCTAGTTCTGGGTGAACAGTACCAATGATACCCACTTCTTTGCCGTCTACTACGATAGCCGCAGTTTGACCTGGGTGAAGTGCTGGGTGCTTCGCAGCTTTGAAGCTGTATGCGATTTCGTTTGCAGAAAGCTCAAGAACGGCTTCTAGGTCACCTTTAAGATCGAAGAAATCTACAGTGTTAGTTGCAATGTCCCAGTGCTCTTCGCCACGAGTACCAGAGATAACGCCCGCAAGCATCATTTCTTGGCGCATGCCGTTTTCAGCCGTTGCTTCAGGGATGAAACGTAGGCCTGATTCGAATAGACGAACGCGAGACTGTTGACGCTTCTGGTTGTGAACAACTGTGTTTAGAAGACCTTGGATTAGGCCAAGACGCATTGCTGACATGTCCGCAGAGATTGGGAATGGCAGGATTAGCGGCTCAACACCAGGTACAACAAGTTTTTGCTGTTCTGGTTCTACGAAGCTGTATGTGATTGCTTCGTGGTAGCCACGGTCTACAAGAAGGTCACGAACGCGCTTAAGCGGTTGGTCAGCTTCTTTGTGGTCATTCATTTTAAGTGCCGCTTTAGGCGCTTGGTTTGGAATGTTATCGTAACCGTAGATACGACCTACTTCTTCAATTAGGTCTTGCTCGATTGCGATATCAAAACGCCAAGATGGAGACGTTGCCGTCCAGCCAGCTTCTGTCGTTTCAACGTTACAACCTAGGCGAGTAAGAATTTCCACTACGTCTGTAGATGGGATTTCGTGACCTAGTAGGCTATCTAGCTTAGCGCGACGTAGAGCAACTACGTTTGCTTTAGGAAGATCAGCTTCAGATTCGCTGCCGTTTACTGGCGCAACTTCACCACCACAGATTTCAACTAGAAGCTGTGTTGCACGCTCCATAGCTGCTGCTTGTAGCGTTGAATCAACACCACGTTCGAAACGTAGAGAAGAATCAGTGTGAAGGCCGTAAGCACGTGCGCGACCACGGATGTGATCCGGTGCGAAGAATGCTGCTTCAAGAAGTACGTCTGTCGTTTCAGTAGTAACACCTGAATCTTGACCGCCAAAGATACCAGCGATTGCTAGTGCTTTGTTTTGGTCAGCGATAACAAGCGTGTTGCTGTTTAGTTCAGCTTCGTTGCCATCTAGAAGTGTTAGCTTTTCGCCCTGCTCTGCTAGACGAACCACGATACCGCCTTCGATCTTAGCAAGATCAAATGCGTGCATTGGTTGGCCTTGCTCTAGCATCACGTAGTTTGTGATGTCTACAACTGGGTCGATTGAACGGATACCACAACGACGCAGTTTTTCTTGCATCCAGATTGGAGATTCCGCTTTCACGTTTACGTTCTTAACCACACGGCCAAGGTAACGTGGACAAGCATCAGTTGCTTTGATTTCAACAGATACTGTGTCTTCAATGCTTGTTGCAACAGCGTCAACTGTTGGCTCTGTAACGTCTGCGCGGTTTAGTACGCCAACTTCACGAGCAAGGCCACGGATGCTGAAACAGTCAGCGCGGTTTGCTGTTAGGTCTACGTCGATAGTTACGTCGTTAAGCTCAAGAAGCTCACGTACGTCCATACCTAGCGTTGTGCCTTCTGGCAGCTCAAGGATGCCGTCAGACTCTACGTCGATACCTAGCTCAGAGAAAGAACAAAGCATGCCGTGCGATGGAACGCCACGTAGTTTTGCTTTCTTGATTTTGAAGTCACCAGGAAGTACTGCGCCAACTGTTGCTACTGCTACAGTTAGGCCAAGACGACAGTTAGATGCACCACATACGATGTCTAACAGCTCTTTATTACCGTCTGCATCAACAGCGCCGATATCAATTTTAGTTACTTGTAGTTTGTCTGCGTCTGGGTGCTGACCGCACTCAACCACTTTACCTACTTTAACGCCGGTGAATTCACCAGCAACAGGTTCTACATCGTCAACTTCCAAACCAGCCATAGTGATTTGGTGAGCTAGCTCTTCGCTGTTAATTGCAGGTTTAACCCACTCGCGTAGCCAAGATTCACTGAATTTCATAGTTTTGACTGCCCCGGATTACTTGAATTGTTTAAGGAAACGAAGGTCGTTCTCGAAGAACGCACGAAGGTCATTTACGCCGTAACGAAGCATCGTTAGACGCTCTACACCCATACCGAATGCAAAACCAGAGTATTTCTCAGGGTCGATGCCAACAGAGCGAAGTACGTTAGGGTGAACCATGCCACAGCCTAGAACTTCTAGCCATTTGCCATCTTTACGTTTCACGTCAACTTCAGCTGAAGGCTCTGTGAACGGGAAGAATGAAGGACGGAAACGCACTTCAACTTCTTCTTCAAAGAAGTTACAAAGGAAATCGTTAAGAATGCCTTTAAGTTGTGCGAAGTTTACGTTCTCATCCACTAACATACCTTCCACTTGGTGGAACATTGGCGTGTGAGTTTGATCGTAGTCGTTACGGTAAACACGACCCGGAGCAATGAAGCGGAATGGCGGTTTGCCGTTTTCCATCGTACGGATTTGAACACCAGAAGTGTGCGTACGTAGCATTAGATCAGGGTTGAAGAAGAAAGTATCGTGATCAGTACGAGCTGGGTGATCGTCTGCGATGTTTAGTGCATCAAAGTTGTGGAATGCATCTTCGATCTCAGGGCCAGACTCAGTGCTAAAGCCAAGCTCACCAAAGAACTGTTCGATACGCTCAACAGTGCGAGTAACTGGGTGAAGACCACCGTTCTCAATGCGACGACCTGGTAGGCTCACATCGATAGTTTCTTCAGCTAGTTTCGCTTCAAGCTCTGCACGTTGTAGTGCGTCTTTGCGAGCTGCGATCGCTTGTTGAACAGCACCTTTCGCTTTGTTGATCTCTTGACCAGCAGTGCGACGCTCTTCAGGTGGAAGTTTACCTAGGCTTTGTAGTTGAAGAGTTAATTCACCCTTCTTACCTAAATACTGAACTCGCACTTCATCAAGTGCGACTAACGAATCTGCTGTATCAATAGCAGTCGTTGCATTAGCAATGATCTCTTCTAGATGTTGCATCATTTCCTCATCTACCAGTTGGTAGTGTCCGTATCGGATGATTAGTTTTTTTAGATAGCTACACATAGTAATCAAACACGCAACCAATGCCAAATTGAATCGCTAAAAGAACAAGTTATTGCCTAAAAACACGGCAAATTTAACAGGATATTAATGAGGAGTAGGAAGAAGTGGAACAATTACAGGTTCCACTTCTTAATTTGGAAATGACCTGAAGGCTAGATCTGAATAGAACAAACGCTGTTCTTCCCTGCGTTTTTTGCTAAATAGACGGACTCATCCGCCGCTTTAATCAATTCGTTCATGGTTTCGAATTCTTGGGTCATTTCAGCGACACCGACACTAATACTGCCAATCCAAACTTGATGACTGGTTTCAACCTCTAATTCAGACACTTTCTGTCGAGCGGTTTCCGCGATGTACATCCCACCTTTAAGGTCGGTGTTTGGGCAAATAACCAAGAACTCATCGCCACCTAACCGGCAAACAATATCATCATTACGGAACGTGTTTTTCAGTTCACGCGAGAGGGTTTGTAGCACCAAGTCGCCTGCATCATGGCCGCTGGTGTCATTAATGCGCTTGAAGTGGTCGGCATCAATCATAATACACACTAAAGGCATGCCCAGTTCTTTGGAGTCTTGCCAATGCAGCGCTAACTGTTTAAAAGCACTACGACGGTTATGCAAATTAGTAAGAGAGTCGGTTAATGACAGTTCTTCAAGTCTCTTATTCGCTCTTTTTAATTCTGCCGTACGTTCCTCAACTTTATCTTCGAGTAACTGGTTGAAGCGTAACAACTGTTTGTTTCGTTCAGAGACTTGTTCAAACAGGCCGTTAAGCGCAGCCAACAGCGGGACAGTCGCAGAATCTTGCTGCTTTTCTTCCGCTTCAAAGGCTTGCAGAGGTGTCGCGCCCTCTTCTATCGCGGTCATTTGTCGCGCCATGTTTTGGTCGATGCCGAGGATGTGGTAAGCAAGCCAATGGATGAGGAAGTCCAATAACTGCCGTGCTGACACCTGATCTTCTTCTAAGATGAAAGCTTGCATACCGTAGATATCTTGCTTAAATACACGATGCACTTTGATGTGTTCTTCAATGTGTAACTCATGTACACCGCAATCTCTCATCAAAGATTCTTCTTCTTTAAAGTGAAATTCTGCATAGCGCGCGAGTTCGAGTAAAGCGATGTTAATGTCGTCTATAGAGATAGTATTCTCTGACAAAAGATTTCCGTAGTGATTGATAAAACCAACAAGGTATTGATGTTGTTCATCTACAACACCAATGCCTGTTTCAAAGTTTTTATCCCAATTAAATAAATTCATAAATCCCTTAGGGCCGATACCACCAGCACGATTTACATGCATATTCGGAGGTTATAGATACTCGAAAAATACAACCATTTTACCTTTGGGACTATTCGATTATTTGCTCTATTTTATAAAAAGATGACATTAAACATTCTAAATATTGCGCTTCTTAAATCTGAGACGCCCCCTTTAGCAAGAGCGCCCCACGAAACCAATGCTAACTTTTCGGGAAATGCTAACTTGTTGGAAATGCCAATTTTTTTGGAAATGCTAAATGGTTGGAAATACTAACTTTTTGTAAAGACTAAAAATAGTATTCCAACGCCAGTTCAACAAAATCATCCTTACGAGCGAAGAACAACAAGTCTTCTGGGGTTTCGTTCTCAAACAACCAAGCGTTCAATCGCCACTTGAGGTTGTTATTGATGCGGCTTGAAGCTTCGAGCTTCGCGCTGTAGACATCGCTGTTATCTAAGTCTTGAGTAATGCCTGTAAGCACTTCGGTGCCGTCTTCATCATTCAAGGCGAAACGAGCACCAAGAAACACATCGTTTTGGCCGATGGTTTGGGCATTGTTACCTCTGCTGTCATACAAGTATTCCGCAATGAAGCCGATGTCCCAGTACGATTCAAGCGCCCCTACCCAAGTGTATTCAAAGCCTGTCGCCACGCCGGTATGGTTGTCGTAGCTGTCGCGATAAATGCTTTCCAGCTTCCATAACCAGTCACCGATAATGCCTTGAACATCCAATCCGAAGTGTTGCATTTGGGCGTAGTATGGCTTGAGTTGATTGCCTTCCACACGGTAATAAGGGTCGCGGTTTGTGCCGCCTAAGTAGCTTAAACCGACATCCCAATCACCGTACATTTGGCTGTAACGCAATGCCACATCAACGTGTTTTTCTTCTCGTGAAGATTCGTAAAGCGCATCGTCCGATACTGGCACGGTTGGCCTTAATCGACCGTCTTCGCCTGCGAAGGTACGCTCACGAAAATACGGCAGTAACATGGCGTCTATGGTGCCCCACTCTTTTATCGAGGTGAAGTGCACCATAGGCTGACCTAACTTGGATTCGCCATCGACCGATTCAATGGCATCGGTCTGGTTTACCACATCCACTAAATGCGCCGATTCGGTTACGCCCCAAAATACCTTTCCAACACCCGCTCGCAGTTCGTAATCATCCCAATAGGTTAAATACAAGGCTTCGCGAATATCACCATGAGTTCGTTCATCGTCTTCACTGTCTAGGCGATAAAACGGGGTGAAGGTAATGCTGCCGTTGTCCTCTTGTTGCTCCCAGTAAAACTCTGGCTGCAACACCAGTGAGCTTTGTCCTTTGTCTTGCCCTTGAAAGCCGTCGCTAAAGAACTGCCTATGTTCAAGGTTAACCTGCCCTGCGATATCAGGACTAAAGCCTGCCGCCACACAAGGCAACGACACCTGCATAAGCCCGACGGTCGCCGCCAAGGTTAAGGATAATTGGGTTCCTGTTGCCACAATCCTTTTCATATTCCTGCCTTATTTCGCACGTTTTAGTGTGTTCTTTTGGAAATCCTTGTCTTTAAGACCGGTCTGGAACACTAAATCTGTCGTGGTTAATACGGTGCTTTTGCCTGTTTGATGGTTTTGCATCGCCATGGTGTGTGCGCGCCAGTATTGGTTTAGGTACTGTTTGTAATCTTGGAACGATAGAGTTTTAAGCAGTGCGCCTTTGCGGTCGTAAAACTCGACTTTCATTGGGCGGTAGTGCTGTTGGTCTAGCCATACCTTTTGCATGGTGTAGCCTGAGTTTTTATCGGTCGGTACTTGCTCTAAAACAAAGGTGTCTACGCCTTCCAGTTTCGCGTCTTCAATGTAGTTGAAGGTGTACTTTTCAAGTTCAAACGAGCTTAAGTCCTCATACGCAAATTCACTGCCCATAAACGGGCCAGATTTGTTGCGTGAAGAGATGCGTTTTACACGCTTGAGTGCAGGAAGATACAACCACTGGTCATCGGATTTGGTGATGTGCGAATGGTTTAGGAAAGCCGTGCCTTTTACGTCGCGTGGTTCATCAAAAATGGTTAAGCCTTTGTCGCCATCGTCATCGACTTCCAAAGATTTCAATCGCATCAGACGTGTACTGCTTTCGCCCTGTTTGTTGCGAAGTAGCATTTCCATGGTTGCGACAGAATCGCCCCACCCGACATCGACCGCTTTACGTTGCTCGGCAATTTCTAAGCCTTTCGCTGGGTCTGCTAATGCTGGGAAAGCGGCGAATGTGCTCAGTGCCAACGAGCTAACAGTAAGTAATGTAGTAGCGAATGTTTGTTTAACGCTTTTCATAAATATCTCCTTGAGTCAGCCCACCGCAGCAGGCCGACGTTTCCTTATTTGGTCGAAGTAGTCAGTTCGGCTGTCGATCTAGGCTGCGACTTGGTATCTGGCTTTGATTCGTGCTGAGTTTTAGCTGAATAGTGGGTCTGTTTGTCGAAGATCATCAGTAAGCTTGGTAGCAAGATGAAATCGACCACCAGCGCAATGAAAATCACAATCGCGCTGAGTAAGCCCATGTCGGAGTTGAGTCTGAAGCTCGACATCGCCAGTACAGAGAAACCGGCCACTAGCACAACAGTGGTGATCCACAAAGCGCGACCTACGGTGTGGAAAGCGTATCGAACCGCTTCTTCTGCTGATTTCCCTTCGATTCTTGCGCGCTGGTATTTACTCAAGAAGTGCACCGCATCATCAACCACGATACCCAACGTGAGCGTGACCACGACTGACAAACCGAGGTTGATTTCACCTGAGATAAGCGCCCATAAACCAAAGCCAATGATCGCAGGCGCAATGTTGGGCACTAGGCTGATCATGCCCAAGCGAACCGAGCGCAATGCAAAGATCATCAAGCCAGAGATAAGCACTAGGGTGATAGGCAAAGTTGATAGCATGCTCGCCATGTTGGTTTCGCCAATATGAGCAAACATCAGTGACGGGCTCGAAGCCACCACTTCATATTGCGGTGCATTGGCTGCAAACCATGAGTAAATGCGCTCTTCGAGTTCGACTAGCTCAACGCTGCCAAGGTTATCGACGGTGAGTACCATTTTGATCGATGATTTATCGACGTTGATCTGGTTGTTCAAGTCCAAGCCGTACGGCAGAGACATTTCGTAAAGCAGCAGATATTGCGCGGCAAGTTCACGGTTCAGCGGAAGCTTGTAGTAGCTGTCGTCGTCGGCATGCATATTCTTGTTCAAACGCATGTAAACATCAGAAAGCGTGGCGACATGGTCGGTTTCTGGTTGAACACGTAGCCACTCAGTAAAGTCACCAATCGCTTGCAAGAACACAGGATCAGCAATCGCTTGAGACTCGTTAGTTTTCACTGCGATACTGAGGGTTGTCATGCCGCTTACGGTCTCTTCCATGAAGTCGGCCGCTTGTCTGAATTCACTTGAGGTATCGAAATACTTCACTGATTCATCGTTGACTTTGTTGAGCGGAATTAACGCGGCAGCGCCAACAATCACTAGCGTAGAAATCGGCAGCAGTGCTTTACGGTTAGTTACGACAAAATCGCCCAGCTTATCCATGAAGGTGAATTTGTCTGCCGCCTTAGGGTTGGCAGGTAGACGTTTGACTGGCAGCAGTTTTAGCAACGCTGGCAACATAGTCACAGACAAGAAGCACGCAATAAGTACACCCAGTGCCGATAAGTTACCGAAATCACGCAGCACTGGTGAGTCCGACATGTTCATCATCAGGAAACCAATCGCAGTGGTCACCGAGGTGATCAGAATCGGCATCGCATTGAGCTTGATGCTGTATTGAATGGCTTGTGCTTTCTCCATACCGCGCTGCATCGCTTGTCTCATGGTCACAATCACGTGAACACAATCAGCCACCGCCAAAGTTAAAACCAAGGTTGGCACATTCACGGTTGCGGTACTCAAGAACATCCCTGCCCAACCAGACAATCCCATGGTGGCAACAATCGAAGAGATGATCACAATGAGCGTCGCCACCACACTAAAGAACGAGCGCAGCATAAAGGTCAGGAACACCAGTACCACCAACAGCATTAAGGGAACGAGCGTTGAGCTGTCTTCTTGAGCCGAAGTCATAAATGCGTTGTTCATGGCTATGATGCCCGCTTTATGGAATTCGACATTAGGATACTGAGCTTGGTACTTGCCGATCATGGTATTGATTGCCGCAATCACCTCTTGCACTTCTGCGGTTTTGTCCACTTCTGGCAGTTGCACGGTGACGTTCACAATCGTCACATCGCCAGAGGCCGACACCAAGGCATTCTTAAGCAACGGCTCGTTAAGGGCGATCTGTTTTACTTTGGCGATGCGTTCTGGTGTGTGTTCGTACTCTTCATACAGCAAGTCTTCTACCAAAAGATCATCTTCAATGGCTTCGGTGTGCTGATAATTAGCAAGGGAATCGACACGGCTTGAATACGGGATCTGCCACGCATCAACCGTGAGATTTTGAATCAGGGTGAGAGTTTCAGGGGTGAAGACATTGCCATCTTCAGGTGCGACAACAATCGCAAGGTTGTCGGTTTTTGCAAAGGTGGTTTGGATTTCATCGAACGCCATCAACTGCTTGTTGGTGCCTTCGAAGAAGATGTTGTAGTCCCCTCTAAAGTAGAGGTTCTTAGCCCCTAATGCAGAGAGAATGATGATTGAAAACACCACCAGCAGAACGATAAACGAACGCTTGGTAGGTATTGAGTGCCAACTGTTTAGATCTGTGTTTGCGCTATCAGCATTAGGGTTATCTCGGTTTTGCTGATCGAACGTGGGCTTCTGGCTGTCATGTTTCATCACAGTCTCCATTTGTGACGATTCGTCATATTTGTGTCATAAAAAGCCAGCCGAAGCTGACAAAAGACACAATGCTTAGTCAAACACTCAAGAAAACAGCAACCACAGTCGGTCAGTCTCAAGTTTGTGACGAATCGTCAAAAATGGTTATTAATAAACCCACATGTGTGGGCTTAACGGAAGCTATCGACCTACAGACTCTAAGTAAGCGATCTCTTCACTGAACAGTTCTTGTTCTACACGACGCCAAGTTTTGCGGTAATCCCAGTCACTAGAAAGGGGCTGCCAATTTAGGCCGTCTAGAATCATGTTCGCGTTGTGTAATACTGAATACGGGTCTTGTAACCGCTTAATACAATGACTGTTTGATGCGTTCTGTGACAAGGCATTTGAACCAAATGCGATTGACCAGTTAGCAAAAACGATGGCATCTGAGCCAACGCCAGAAGAGAACTTTAGGTCACCCGCTTCTACCGCTTGGTTAACCATAGAGTCGCATTGTTCAATCACCAACTCTTCCAGTTCATTCATCTCGGCGACGCGTGCACTAGACGCTTTCTCTAGTACCCACGGGCTTTTAGCCATGATCGCACAGGTTGATAGTACCGGTTCCATGCGAGCATAGATTCGGTAAGCAACGTGCAATGCGACGATCTTTTCACGTGTGTTGCCTTCAAACTCTCCAGAGCGAGCAAACATCATTGCTTCTGTCTTGAGAGAGTGAATACATAACGCTAAAACGACGTCTTCTTTGCTGCAAAAGTGATTGTATATCGTACCTTTAGAATAAGAGCTCGCTGCCGTTAGCTTGTCCATCGTGAGGTTTCCGAACCCTTGTTCTCGAACCAGATCTTTTGCTAACAACATCAACTCTACTTCTCGGTCTGCAATAGACTGCTGCTTTTTAGACAACACGCCTTTGCAACCAAAGATACCTTGTTTATCGCCTTTACAACCAAAGCCAAACATAATTTTTTAGTCCGTATATGAGCTTAGCCGTTATCTAAGCTTCGCCAGTATTTAAAACACTCCTATCCAATATATTAACACGAATAGTAAATTCATGTAGTTAACCATTTTGTGACGCTTCGTCATTTCTGACTTATCGTCATAATAGCGCAAATATTGATCATATCAAGGGGTTTTATAAATTAAATACATTTTGTGAATGGAAAGAGAATAAATGGGATATAGCTAAGAAAATCATCAATAGTTGACCTAAAGATAAGACTTTAAAAGAAGACCTGTATTGTGACCAACAGAATGTGGACGCGAATTGGGCATTCTTAACCTAACAAAGAATTTAGGCACTTTAAGCTGCTATGCGTATTCATGCCCAATGATTCCTAGCTTAAACCACAAGAATGAATGACTGTAGGCTTACTTTATGGGGCAGACGTCTCCTTATGGTCAATATTTGGCTTACTAATGCCGTTTTCTGTTAAGTTGCTATAAATTCGGTAAGGGGTGACTTACAATAGTGACAACGACTTACCTTTTTTGAGAACACGATATTGAGCGCCAAATATTCTTATTTAGCTTGGCAAGTGAATACTTCTAGCCCTGCAGAAAAGCTGGTTTTATTGATGCTTGCAGACGGTGCTGACGAATTCGGCTACACCAATGTGTGCCTACAAACAGCAGGTCAACTTTGTGCTCTCTCTACGTTTGGTTTAGCCGACTGTCTTAAGTGTTTAGTCGACCAAGGTTTTCTCGATAAGGTAAAAGTAGATTATCGGGATAAAAAAGAGATTCACGTTTTCAAAATGCTCATTGAGCAAGAGCAAACTGCGGCGCACGTTGAGGTTCAACCGACCAATAGTATTCCGGTCTACTCTACGGCACCTGCACCTGCACCTGCACCTGCACCTGCACCTAAGTTTCAGCCTGCTCCGGCACCAATGCAACATATGCAGCAGGCCCCTCGCCCACAAGGTCGAGGCTCAATGAACAGCAACACCGTCTCTACTCATGACCTCAACGAAGAAGAGATACCATCATGGGCAGAACGTGCGTTTAAATTCTCCGGTTTGACCGGTGACCATAGTTTAGTATGGAAGAAATTTGTCCTCTGGTATAAAGCCAAAGCCAATGAATTAATGCCATTATCTCGGATTGAATCCAAGCTGCAGTACTGGCTAGTTAACGAGAAGCAAAATGAAAGACAACAACAGCAGAAGACCTCTCAATATTCAGGAAATGCAGGACAAGCTCAAGGAAATGGGTATAGACAAAAGCTTAGCCCATCTGAACGCTTCAGGCAGCAGCTCATTCAAAAAGGCAAAAAGCCAACCTTCTGAGCCAGCTCAACCTGTTGTACCTGACGCTACAGGTCCATTAGTACCTGAAGTGATTGAAGCGCAAAGTACCGAAGTGAAAGTAGCGGCTGCACAAGCTGCGGATTCTGGTGCGTCTCAACAAGTACCTGTTGTTGATCAAGATCCTGCAGAGCTGGAACTAACCGATTGGTGTATTCACGTGTTCGGCTCTTTCTTGAGCGTGTACGAAACGCAGTGGGAATATCAGTACGGTAGTGAGCCAAGCGGTAAGTTCATTGAGTTTGCCAACTCTGTTGATTCAGACGGCCTTAACCGCGTTTTAATGCACTGCCACGAACGTATTCAGCTTGGCAACAGCTGGCCGCCGCAAATGGGTGAGCTGTGGATCCTGAAAGATTCTTTAACTGAAGAAGAGTTGCTGGATAGCCGTATCCGTGTGTTGTCTCGCACCGCTGCCAACAAAATTGAAAAATGGCTGATTCAGAACAAACTGTATGACTTGAAGCGTACGGCTGAAAACAAGCTGGATGGTCTGTTTAAGAAGTACTACTTGGAAGCAAAACGTTTAGATGAGAAAGGCATGCTTGAAACTGAGTTACCAGAATTCCTTCTTGCCGCTAACTCTGTAAAGAACCTGAACGATTTAAAACGTGAAGAGTACGAAAGTAAACACGGTAAAGCGATTAACCCAAGAATTCAGCGTATTCTGAACAGTAAAAAATAACCATCCGCTTGCTATCTGTTATAAGAAAACAGAGTAGCGATTACACGGTTAACAGATACAAAAATGCCAGCTATCAAGCTGGCATTTTTTACGAATTCTTACGAACTCTACAAATATCCGTGACCAACGGTACGTCTGTCACTGACTGCAAGTAATTACAGTAGGTGGATAGTTGCGTTTAGCGTGAATACGCCAGAGTCGTCATCTTTCATTTTGAAGTTTTGGTAGCTAGCGCCTACAGATAGTGGACCAAAGATGAAGTATTCAGCGCCTACACCGTACATGATATCAACATCGTCTTGCTTGAAGCCATCAGCTTTAAGCTCGTAAGAGTGAAGACCACCCTTCGCGTATACGTGAAGAGGACCAAAATCGATGCTTGGTTTAATCGCTAGGTAAGCAGTGCTTGCGTCTAAATTCTTAAGATCGCGGTTGCCGTAATTAACGCTGCCGAAAGAACCTAGATCCCAGTAACCCGCTTCAACACCGATTAGTGGAAGGATACCTGTACCTACGTGGATGCCCACCGCGTTTTCATCTTCACCAGCGAATGAGTTTTGACCACCCATTACACCGCCGTACAACCAAGAATCAGCCATTGCTGTTGAAGATGCACCTAGTAGTGCTAGTGCCAATAACGTTTTTTTCATATTCGACCTTTTTCGTCCTAGTGGCAGGCCTTGAGTGGTAATAAATTGCCACCAAGTCGCCCTGTATGTAATAACTATTCAATTAGTAATGCAACAAGCAAGATTTATACCCAAACCTTGCCATTGCGTCTAGCTTTATTCCTTTAGCAAGCATCAATCGCGTTTTTAACACGCTTATCTGATACTGGGTAAGGCGTACCGAGCTGCTGTGCGAAGAAGCTTACACGAAGCTCTTCTATCATCCAACGCACCTCTTTTACATTTTCTGGAACCGCGATCCCTTTTGGAATTTTATTCAGCAGTTCTTTGTAATCATTCATTACTGACTCAACTTTGATCATGTGAAGACGATCTTTGTTCGGGTCAATTGGCAGTTTTTCCATGCGGCGTTCAATCGCTCTCATATAGCGTAGAATATCCGGCAAGCGTTTCCACCCACATTCTGTGGCAAAACCCTTAAAAATCAAACCTTCTACTTGAGCTTTTATGTCAGAAAGTGCGAATGCCATAGAAAGATCCACGCGTCCTTTCAGCTTTTTACTGATGCTGAATGCCGTGGTTAGGATGGTTTCAACCTGTTGAGCAATCTCTACTACGGTATCACCCAGCTCTGCACGTACGTGTTCTTTCAGAGCTTCAAACTGCTCTGGTTCCCAAACCAAACCGCCCTTCTCTTCAATCAGCTTATCAATACCACAAGCGATACAGTCATCGATAAGATCGAGTACCTGTCCGTATGGGTTGAAGTACAAGCCAAGTTTCGATTTGTTCGGCAGGTTCGAGTGCAAGTATTTGATCGGTGATGGCACGTTCAACAAGATTAAACGACGCTGACCCGATTTCATTGCCGAGATTTGCTCTTGCTCGGTTTCGAACAGTTTGATCTCTACGCTGTCTTTGGTATCCACCAGCGCAGGGAAGGCTTTAACATCGTAGCCACCACGTTTCTGTTGGTAGACTTTTGGTAATTCACCAAAGCTCCACGTGTGCAGGTTCTGCTGCTCGATATCGTCGTCTGCCACTTTAGAAAGCGTTTCTTGAACCTTGTCTTTCAGGCTCTCTTTCAACTCATGCAGATCTTTCTGTTCTTTCAGCTTACGCTTGCGATGATCTACAGCGCGGAATGTTACCTTTAAGTGCTCTGGAATCTGGTCTAACTTCCAGTCATCACGTACCACTTCCACACCCGTCATACGGCGTAGCTCTTTCTCAAGAGAATCCAGTAACGGTGCTTCAAGCGGTGTCACACGTGCCAAGAATGCATCTGCGTAGTTTGGCGCAGGTACAAAGTTACGGCGTAGCGTTTTAGGTAACGACTTAATCAAGCTAATTACTAGCTCTTGACGTAGACCCGGGATCTGCCAATCAAAACCGTTCTGGTCGATCTGGTTCAAGATAGGCAGCGGAATGTGTACCGTTACACCATCGTTATCGTCGCCCGGCTCAAATTGGTAACTCAGCTTGAGCTTGATATCGTTTTGGTGCCAGAAGTTCGGGTAATCCAAATCAGTAACGTGGCTAGCATCACCGCGGAACAGCATCGATTTTTCAAAGTTAAGCAGCTCAGGGGTTTTCTGACTGGTCTTCTTCCACCATGTATCAAAGTGACGGCCAGAAACCGCCTCTTCACCAACACGCTGGTCATAGAAATCGAACAGTTCATCATCGTCGATCAAGATGTCACGACGACGCGATTTATGCTCTAGCTCTTCGACTTCTTGTAGAAGCTTACGGTTCTGCTTGAAGAAAGCGTGTTTGGTTTCCCACTCACCTTCTACTAATGCACTACGTACAAACAACTCACGGCTGACGGTGGCATCAATCGCGCCGTAGTTCACAAGGCGCTTAGGTACGATTGGGATTCCGTAAAGCATCACTTTTTCGTGTGCCATTACCGCTGCTTGTTTCTTCGACCAATGTGGTTCGCTGTAACTGCGTTTAATCAGGTGTTTCGCTAGCGGTTCAATCCATTCAGGTTGAATCTTCGCGATAACACGGCCCCAAAGTTTTGAGGTTTCTACCAGCTCCGCAGACATGATCCACTTAGGCTGTTTCTTAAATAGGCCAGACGCAGGGAAGATGTGGAAGCGTGTATTACGTGCACCTTGATACTCATTCTTCTCTTGGTCTTTCATACCGATGTGCGAAAGCAGACCTGATAGCAGTGACATGTGAATGCCATCGTAGCTGCCCGGTTCTGTATTCAACTTAGTATCTAGCTCACGCATTGCTTGGTGAATTTGGAAGTACACATCTTGCCATTCACGGATACGTAAATAGTTGAGGTAATCTTGCTTACACTGTTTGCGGAACTGGTTACTCGACAATGCTTTTTGCTGCTGCTTGATGTAATCCCATAAGTTCACAAACGTGATGAAGTCAGACTCTTTATCGAAGAAACGCTTGTGCTTGTCATCAGACGATTGTTGCTTATCTGATGGACGCTCACGCGGATCTTGAATCGACAACGCAGACGCGATCACCATCACTTCGTGTAGGCATCGGTTACGTGGCGCTTCAATTACCATACGCGCTAAACGTGGATCGATAGGCAGTTTTGCCAGCTTACGACCAATCGCGGTTAGCTTCTTCTTGTCGTCGCCGTGGTTCTTGTTTTTGTTCGCTGACGGTTCAACGGTGGCGATCGCACCAAGCTCTTCAAGCAGCCTTACACCGTCTTGAATGTTGCGCTTATCGGGCGCTTCAACAAATGGGAACGCTTGAATGTCGCCTAGACCAAGCGCTGTCATCTGAAGAATTACAGACGCTAGGTTAGTACGAAGGATTTCTGGGTCAGTAAACTCTGGGCGTGATTCGAAATCTTCCTCAGAGTACAAACGAATACAGATACCTTCTGCAACACGACCACAACGACCTTTACGCTGGTTTGCACTCGCTTGAGACACTGGCTCAATCGGTAGACGTTGTACTTTAGTACGATAGCTGTAGCGGCTAATACGCGCCGTACCCGGGTCGATAACATACTTGATGCCCGGAACGGTTAACGAGGTTTCTGCCACGTTGGTTGCCAGAACGATGCGTCGACCAGTATGAGACTGGAAGATACGGTTCTGCTCACCCGCCGATAGACGCGCGTAAAGCGGGACAATTTCGGTATCACGAAGGTTGCGTTTACTTAATGCATCTGCGGTATCACGAATTTCTCGCTCACCGTTCATGAAGATCAAGATATCGCCAAGGCCTTCATCACACAGCTCATCAACGGCTTCAAAGATGCCTTCGATTTGGTCGCGGTCTGAATCACTTTCATCACCACCTAATGGGCGGTAACGCGTATCAACTGGGTAAGTACGACCAGACACTTCAATGATCGGTGCATTGTTGAAGTGCTTAGAGAAACGCTCTGGATCGATGGTTGCCGACGTGATGATCACTTTCAGATCAGGACGCTTTGGCAGTAACTCTTTCAGGTAACCCATGATGAAATCGATGTTCAGGCTACGTTCGTGCGCTTCATCGATAATGATGGTGTCGTACTGATTTAAGAAACGGTCGTGTTGAATCTCCGCCAGTAGAATACCGTCGGTCATCAGTTTGATTTGGGTATTGTCAGAAATCTGGTCGTTGAATCGAACCTTATAACCAACGAACTCACCCAGCTGTGTTTCCATCTCTTCAGCAATACGGTTCGCAACCGAACGCGCCGCAAGACGACGGGGCTGAGTGTGACCAATTAAGCCAAAGCGGCCGCGGCCAAGCTCAGAACAGATTTTTGGTAGCTGAGTGGTTTTACCCGAACCCGTTTCACCCGCCACGATAACCACTTGGTTTTCAGCGATGGCTTTCGCGATGTCTTCGCGCTTTTGGCTAACCGGGAGAATTTCTGGGTATTCAATCGTTGGTTTCTGTGCCGCGCGCTGAGTTGCCGTCATCATTGACTTAGCAATGTCTAACGCAATCTCATCAAAGACAGCGTGCTTAGCTTGTTCGTTCTTAATTTTACTCGCACCAGCAATTCGCTTACTCAAACGGAAGCGATCGCGCATCATACATTCGTTGAGCGCTTTACGAAGAGAGGCTGGGCTATTCTGAGATGATTTGTTGTTTGTCGCTGATTGTTCAGCAGATTTTTTCGATGCAGCTTGGTTTGGTTTCGCTTTGCTCTGTGAAGAACTTGGCTGTGCTGCATTCTTGTTGTTATCTGCTTTTTCCGGAGACGAAGTCAAAGCGTGTCCTATTCTTGTACTTATTAAACTCGCGCGATTATATCACAAGTCTCAAACAAAAAAGCCTGACAGCAAAGGGAAAACCTTTAGCTATCAGGCTGATTAATCTCGCTAACACTCGCAGGAGCTATGAAAGCGCAATCAAATGTAATTCGTACTTAGTCAACTCTGGTTTAAAGCTAACGTTAAAAACTGCGCTTAAAACTCATATTGGAAGTAAACCGTGTTGTAGTTACTACCGCCTTTGATACGACCATACTGAGAGGATTTTTCAAAGATTGCAGAACGGTGATGCAATGAATAACCGAACCATAAGTTGTTCAAGTCATTCTTACCAATCAAGTCGCCAACGTTGACATCGAATGAGAAGTCTAAGTAGTTCAATAGATGGCTTGCGGTGTAACCTTTACGGTCCATCTCAGAGCCTTCGATATAGGTAATCGAATCGATGTAAGACATACCTTCTGCCACACCAACACGCCACTGAGTTGGCCAATCAAAGGTGTAGTACGCCTTGATTGCGATAATGTATTCGGTGCTGCTTGATTGAACGTCTGAACTCCAGTGGTGCGCAATACCTGGGGTTAAATAGATATCCAGTGGCAAACCGAAGATCTCATCGGTTAACGGGTGTCCATAGAAGAACGAGGTCAACTGGTTGTTGTATTCGTCTTTCTCTCGATTGAACTTCATGATGTCGCCAATATTGGATGGCGTTCCCCAGCCGTGTGCGACACGTAAGTACGGCGCATTGCTCAGTTTAGGTTTTGGCGCTTTCTCTTTGTCGTTAAAGAAACCAAAGCCAAGGTACAATTCCCCTTGATAACGGTCTTCAACAATCGAAGAATCGTAAGCGTTATCGTCCAATCGAGTCACACTGGTTGAACCCAATAAGTACAAGTTAGAAACCACATGGTAACGCGTTTCAACACCAACATTTAAGTCAACACCAGCACCAATGGTTTCATTAGATGCGGAGTAATACTCACTGTTGAAATCAGCACTTTTATAACGCAGCGTCGCGCTCGGGTAAAACTCCCAATCTCCAGTTTCATACTTGGCTTTAGCTCGTAAGTTACCGTGGAAGTTGTATTCACTGTCGCTCATTAACTCCGTCTCGACAGACCAAGAATCATCAAGTTGGTAGGTCAGTTGAGCACCAAAGTCCGCCGTATCGCCTTCAATCGCGTTCTGCTCAGATGCAGGAATATCAATAAAGCGCATGCGAGAGATAGCATTGAAAGACCACTTCTCATCGTCAGTTTGATAGAGGTATACCCCCATCTCAGTACCGTCAATAAACACATAATCGTTCTTGAAAAACAGCATCGGTACGAATGAGCTAACCGATTGGTCGCCACCAGACGTGTCATAAGGGATGCTTGCTGTACGGAACATTGCAGCGATGCCCCACTCTTGCTCTTCAGCGGCCCACGCATTAGCACTTACGAAAATGCCACTTAGGAAAGCGCTACCTAGTAAAACCAATCCAGATGAAGGAAGAGTCGGTAAATATTTGAGCTTCATTCTTGTGTAATTACTCTTTGAAAAAAATATTGTTTTACTGATTAGACATTTATTAACCATGACGGCTAACTATTTTTAGGTTTGCTCGGCATTGACCGTTACAATGTAGAATATTCTCGGTTAAATGAAAGTATTGTGAAAGTCTCCGAATTACAAAACATTATAGATCACTTACCCAAAGATTCCGATCCAGATATTGTTATGGGTGAGGCGTGGTTGCCTGAGCGTTTGGTGAATACCAACCTAGACGGTGACATGCTATTTCTTGAATTCGATAATGCCCCTGAAGACAATCAAGGGGATGAAGAAGGCCGTGGCTTTGTTGAGCACGAGATTGCTATGATTCGAGAAAAGCTCGAACTGTTATTAGACGAGCCTTCCGATACCAAGACCAAAGCCGATGCCCTATTGGCAATATTTCTAATGGGCCATGAACTTTCTAGCTCAGAAGTTATCGAAGTTCTTGAATCAACAGAATCTGAAACGACAGAGCCTGAGATTGCAGAGCATAATCAACAGAATCTGACTCAGTAGAATTTGAAGCATCAACGCTTGGAACCACAAAGCCAGACACGAACAAGCTCGAAACAAAAGAACACCACGACGACTAGCCACCAACGATTTTAGGTACCGTATTGAAACCCTCTACGACATCATCTCTTCCCCTGTTACTCGCCGGACCCATTTTAAGAAAAACCACCGCGACTGAAGTAGTACTTTGGTTAGCCACCAGCTCGCCTCTTACAGGCAGAGCCGAGCTTCATACTCAAGAAATAGACGATTCTGAAGCAGCACAATACCAGCCGTTTTATACCTCATCGCTTGAAGAACATGATTCGATTCAAATCGGTACACATGCGTGGATAACGCTAATTCGCTTACAAGGTGAGTTTCCGACTAATACGCGGCTTGAATATGATATTCACACTGAGTCAGGTTCACTAAAAGAGCTCGCCCCTCACCTTGTTTACAACGGTAAATCTCGCGTTGAGTTTAAGATATCGACCTCAGCTGATTACATTCTTCATGGCTCTTGCCGCAACCCGCATCATCCAAGCAAAGACAGCCTAGTTGCAGCCGATAACAAGATGGCCGATCAAACCGTCGCTGAAAGACCCGACATGCTGATGATGAGCGGCGATCAGATCTACGCCGACCATGTGGCAGGCCCAACACTTGATGCTATTCAACAAGTGATTCACCTGCTTGGCCTTGTAGGCGAAAGCTTACCGACTGACTCGCAAATTAAACAAATAAACAGCAGTGACGATCTGTATAACAGTGAATACCACTTATACCAGCGTCATCACTATTTGCCGCACCACACCGCTTCAGAATCGATGATCGATAAGTTCTTCCCGAACCGTGGCGTGCCGATTTTTAGCTCTACCGATTGTGAAAACCACTTGGTCACGCTGTCTGAGTTTATCGCGATGTACTTATTGGTTTGGTCTCCGACACTGTGGCAATGCGTCAATCGAGAGCGTTTAATTGAGAATAACTTCACTCAAGGTGGACGCCAATTAACACCGACTGAGCAGCAACAATGGCGTGATGAAAGCGTCATCATGGATGATTTCATTGCTGGCTTACCGCAAGTGCAACGTCTGTTCGCGCATATTCCAACGTACATGATCTTCGATGATCACGATGTGACGGATGATTGGAACCTTACCGTGGGTTGGGAGCATGCCGTCGACCAAAACCAGTTCGCGACCCAAGTCATTGGTAACGGCCTTGCGGCTTACTGGATGTGTCAAGGTTGGGGTAACAAACCGGAGAGCTTCGATGAAACGTTTATCGAGCAAGCAAAACAGCTTTTTGTCGCTCAACCGCTCATTACTAAACAACCGCGCATTAGTAAACAAACTCATAATGAAGCCGGCAATGCAGCGACTACTCACTCTATTGGCAACATCGAGCCAGACAAGCATCAAGCCTTCATTGAGATGTTAAGTCGCTTTGAAGGTTGGCATTACACAATAGATAGCTCACCTAAAGTCATTGTGTTGGATACTCGTACGCGTCGTTGGCGTTCAGAGTCACGCATGAATAAACCTTCAGGTTTGATGGACTGGGAAGCCCTGATTGAGTTTCAACATCAGTTAATGAATCAAGATAAAGTGGTGATCGTTTCTGCTGCACCGATGTTTGGCGTGAAGTTTATTGAAACACTGCAAAAGATGGCGACCACAATCGGCAAGCCATTAGTGATAGATGCTGAAAACTGGATGGCACATCCGGGCAGTGCGAATACGCTGATCAGTATCTTTACACATACCAAAACACCAACCAACTTCGTGGTACTTTCTGGCGATGTTCACTACTCCTTCGCTTATGACATCAAGCTTAGGTATCGTCGCAACAGCCCGAACATCTATCAAATCACCTGCAGTGGTATTAAAAATCAGTTCCCTGCTCCGCTGCTTAAATTCTGCGATGTATGGGACCGCCTGTTATACAGCCCTCGCTCAGTTTTGAACTACTTCACTAAGCGTAAACGCTTGAAGATCGAAAAGCGAAGCCCTGACAATCAGACCTTCTATCGCCTTTCAAACCGCAGTGCGATTGGAGAATTGAGGCTAGACACTGATGGGAAACCGCAATCGATCACGACACTCAGTGGCGACGGTAAAATTACCCGTTTCCCAGAGCCCGATTGATAAAATGCTCCTTATCGCTCGCGTATCCGTAATGTCAGTTTTTAGTAAAGACGCTTGCGATCACACTCTGTAGACCCAATAGTTATGCTTATGGTTATGTTTATAGTTGATAGCTATTAGCGTTACGGAACTCGATACAAATTTTAACTGGAGCTCGTTATGTTCAATTCTCTCACATCAATGTTTAAACAATTGATTGAAGGCCAGGACCTAAGCAAAAACCAAGGCACATCACCTAATATCGCCATCGCGAGTTTGTTGTGTGAAGTCGCGGGTGCCGACCATCAGATCAATGAATCAGAAAGAGTCGCTAAGCTACAGCTTCTGCAGCGTTTGCTGGATTTAGATGAAGAACAAGCAAAGGTACTGCTCGCGCAAGCAGAGCCGAAAGTAGAGCAATCAGTATCGCTGTATGACTTTACATCGCAACTCAGAGACCTATCTCAGCCAGTGCGAATCGACTTAATCAAAGCGATGTGGGAAGTAGCGCATGCCGACGGGGAAATTGACCCTATCGAAGATTCTGTGATCCGTAAAACAGCAGAACTGCTCTACGTCGACCACTGTGACTTCATCAAGAGTAAGTTAAGTGTTTTAGGCGAAAATTAGTGCCTGAAATAATGAATTGGAAACTGAAATAAATAAAAGCGACGGGTTAAGAAACCGGTCGCTTTTTTGAATCGGTAAACTGAAAGCTGACTAAACAGGGCTGAGAGGAGCTAAAAATTTAGCTACAACATAGTTAATGTGAGTTTCGCAAGATTATAAGCATCGACATAACCCGAGTGCTGACGACCTTCCCACTCAATATTTTTGGCTTCTTGAGCAGCGCGGTGACCAATGCGTTTGTCTTTCAAGCGATTCTGAACACGGTAAAGCGTTGCGATGTTTAAGAACTCGCTAAACGGAGGCTCGATACCTTTCTCAATACACTCTTTGTGTAAGATAAGGTCGTCACGTCCCCACGCTGCATAGATTTTCTTTGGGCCACCGAAGTTCTTAATCATCGACTTGATAACAGACTCTAATGGGCGACCCTGCTTTTCGATTTTACGAGGTGTAATACCCGTTAACTCGGCGCAGAATAGAGAGACTTCGTCTTTTTCGGGCTTAACGTAATATTGCGCGCGCTTCACGATGGTTCCAGATACAAGATCGATCTCAGCAAGACCAATTTCAATGATCTCCCCTGTTGTTCCTACACCGTCTTCGCTCCAACAGCACATTTCCAAATCGAAACACACCACTCGATTGTGATTCATACGTCGCCTAATTCTCTCGTCAAAAATTTCGTGAAATTGTACATGAGCCTAATAAAGAACTCGACCCCAGTTGCATCAAGTGCTCATTTAGCCTGCAATTGTGACTCGATTTCGGCCATTTGACTTACTTAGGTATAACATGCTGTCAGTTTTTTGAAGGAGCGCTTCAATGTCTTCATTAGTGCGGATGGTAGCCCCGATGCTTAGAGTACAACTCAATAGCTGGCCAGAATGCTCGCAATGAGACTCACTCACCTTCTCTAAAATACATTCTAAATAGCGAGACAATGAGTCATGTTCAGTGATGCTCGAAATGATACCGAACTCATCCCCTCCCATCCGGAATAGGTTATCTCCAGACTTCAAGCTCACTGAGATAACCTTAATCACATGGATAAGTAACGCATCACCGGCTGGGTGCCCAAACTTATCATTGATCTCTTTAAACTTATCAACATCAAACACTATTAAGCTAAACGGCTTATCGCTTTGTATCGATTGACCAAGCATCTTATTAAAAGCTCGGCGATTATAAATTTCCGTTAAACTGTCATGATTGGCAAGAAAGCGAAGTTCTTCTGTTCTTTCATCAATCATTCGATACAAGCGCTCTTTCTCTCGAATTTGCAGGTTCACAATATAAGCAAGCAGTAATGAGATAGTGGTACCAACTATTCCGATTCCCGCCAACACTAAGTAACCATTAAATGAAATACATGCATCTATCTTGAAGTCGATGATCCATTCACGGTTAGTTAATGTAATCGTCTTTGTAATGTGCTGCCCAGTTACCGCTTCATAACCATTGGTTTCGAACATTATCGGGGCATCTTCAGCTTCAAAACCGCTATCGGTAACACGCACATAAACGTCCATATCGCCGACAGTAGACGCCAGAAGTTTCTCAAAATAGTATGTGGTACGAACAACACCAATCACAACCCCTAACAAATTGTCCGTTTGACCATCAAACACAGGGTGGTAGACCAACATTCCGCTCTTAGGTGTGTTGCTGTCTAAACCGTCTTGCAACAGACGAACTTTGTCTGAAATATTCGCTTCACGTGTTTTTTTAATGTTATCAATGACCAGATTAAACCGCTCACGAGAAGAGTAAAAACCCAAAACACCGTTGTTCACTGGATCAT
Organism: Vibrio sp. 10N.261.55.F4; assembly: GCF_041470465.1. Taxonomy (NCBI): domain Bacteria; kingdom Pseudomonadati; phylum Pseudomonadota; class Gammaproteobacteria; order Vibrionales; family Vibrionaceae; genus Vibrio; species Vibrio sp. 10N.261.55.F4. Next base: position 247,754 of record NZ_JBFRMM010000002.1, read on the forward strand.
TCGGATAAATATCTGTCGCGATAAATACGGGCTCGCCATCCAAGACATAACCATAAGTTTTTGGCCCATGTTTAGGGATAGTAAACATTCTATAGGATGGGTATTGAGCTTTCATTTTGGCGGTGTGCGCGGCGATATCTTGTACCGCCACTTTTTGCATCCACTGCAATCCGATCAGGCTTTTCGAACCGTTAATCGTTTGCTGAGCAAAACGATCAAATCGATCCCGACTATCGACATCATTCGAATAGAAAAAATTCGCACCGGAACCGATATAAGCGACATCGTTATCAATAAACGCTTTTAAACTGAGCGTTTGATGCTGAGCAAAGCTATCCAGATTCTCATTCAAAGACCTATTTTGATTCGCCGCAACCAAAACAAAACACAACACCGTCATCAAAAATGTGGCAAAAAAGACAACTAACGGCAAAGTTCGTTTCTTCAACCCTGTTATAGGGTCGGTAGTGTGGGGCATACAGCTTCCCATATGATGTTATTTTGAGTCGAAAGTATACACTGCCGGAATGCTAGGCTCTATTTATCTTTGACTCTCACAATGGGATAAAACTAACACTATTTACAACCCATGGACATTTGCGGCTAATAAACCAACAAATCTCGATTAACTTTCAAGCTAACTCACCAAAAAGCCAGTTTATTGAAAACATTAAATAAAGCCCTTAAGCCTTGAATATGCTAGTATCCACCCATATTTATAGCTTGAAAGTGACCATTTCGGCCTTATGCCACTGAGTTTCTTTCCAACCTGTATATTCCTTTAAACCGACGAATATACCGTTAAATCAATTTTAAAGAGAAATCACTATGATCGTTGATTTGAACCTAATCCCACAAACGTTTGATATGCTTCACGCAGGCCTAACTGCATCAAGCGTTTTACTACTGCTAATTGCCGTTTCTCGTAAAACCAAAGTGGTTGAGAAAGTCGTAGAAAAACCAGTAGAAAAGATCGTTGAAGTTGAAAAGCCAGTTGAGAAAATTGTCGAAGTAGAGAAAGTTGTTGAAGTTGAACGTGTGATCGAAAAAGTAGTAGAAGTTGAATCTAAGCTGGCAACAGCACCAACAGATTCTGCAATGCAGCTACTGTCTATCATGCAGCAAGAAGCTCGTTTAATTGACTTCCTAAAAGAAGACCTAACGTCATTCTCTGATGAAGAAGTTGGCGCAGCTGCTCGTGTTATTCACACTGGCGGTCAAAAAGTATTAGCCGATTACGTAACGCTGTCTCACATCCGCACTGAAGATGAAGAAACACGTATCACTATCGCTGAAGGTTTCAATCCTCAAGAAATTCGCCTAACAGGCAACGTAACGGGCAATGCACCATTCAACGGCACATTGGTTCACAAAGGTTGGAAAGCAACTGACATGAACCTGCCTAAGCTTGCTGAAAACTACGATGCATCTGTAATTGCACCGGCAGAGGTAGAGCTATAATGGAACACCAAACTCAGCCATCATCGCACGAGTCTTCTTCTCAAGAACATACGCCGCAGATGCATTCACAAGAGCAAGCGCCTAAGTTCAGTGTTGGTATCGATTTAGGTACCACACACTGCGTTTTGTCTTTCATCGACACAAGCAATGAAGACGCTCGCGTTGAGGTGATGCCAATCCCTCAATTGACGGCTCCAGGTACAGTAGAAACTCGCAGCCAACTTGGCTCGTTCCTATACCAGCCGCACGAACATGAAATGAATGCGGGATCTCGCGTTCTTCCTTGGTCTTCTGAGCCAAAAGCGCTAGTCGGTGCGATTGCTCGTAACCTAGGTTCGAAAACCCCTATCCGTTTGGTAGCAAGTGCAAAATCTTGGCTATGCCACGGTGGTGTGAACCGTCGTGATGCGTTCCTTCCTGCAGGCAGCCCTGAAGAAGTTGAAAAGGTATCTCCGCTTAAGACCACTGAGTTGTACCTTGAGCACCTTAAAGATGCTTGGAACCACGCTAACCCAGAACACAAACTGGCAGACCAAGATGTAACGATCACGGTTCCTGCTTCGTTTGATCCTGCGGCTCGTGACCTAACAGCAGAAGCTGCGCGTAATGTTGGCTTCACTCACCTGACACTTCTTGAAGAACCTCAAGCAGCACTGTATAGCTGGATTGATAACAGCAACGACACATGGCGTGATGAAGTGAACGTTGGTGACATCGTTCTTGTTGTCGATATCGGCGGTGGTACGACTGACCTTTCGTTAGTTGAAGTAACACAAGATGAAGGCAACTTAAGCCTGAACCGTATCGCTGTAGGTGAACATATCCTACTGGGCGGCGACAACATGGACTTAGCTCTGGCTTACCGTCTGAAGATGAAACTGGCTCAAGAAGGTAAAGAACTGGCTCCTTGGCAGGTTCAAGCAATGACTCACGCGTGTCGTGATGCGAAAGAAGCACTGCTTAACGATGCTGAGCTTCAATCTGTGCCAATCGTTGTTCCAAGCCGTGGTTCTAAACTACTGGGCGCAACACTGAAAACAGATCTAACTCAGCAAGAAGTACAACAAACATTGGTTGATGGCTTCTTCCCGAAAGTAGCGGTGACTGAGCACCCAGTACAAAAGACGCGTGGCGCACTGACTCAAATGGGTCTGCCTTACGCTCAAGACGCAGGTATTACTCGTCACATTGCTGCATTCCTTTCTAAGCAAGCGAACGCGCTTTCTGGAAATAGTGAAACCGCTCAGCAAGATTTCAACCCGTTTGCAAACATGCCCGGTATGCCCGGTACAGAAGCGCAAGGGTCAGAAGCGCCAGCGGCAGACTTCATCAAACCAACAGCGGTACTGTTCAATGGTGGTGTTCTAAAATCTAACCTACTTGCTGATCGTCTTTCAGACACGATCAATGAATGGCTAATTAATGCAGATGCTGAATTTGCTAAACAACTTTCAGGTTTAGACTTAGACCTAGCGGTTGCAAGTGGCGCTTCTTACTACGGCGCAGTTCGTCGTGGCCAAGGCGTTCGTATCCGTGGTGGTATCGCATCTTCTTACTACGTAGGAATTGAAAGCGCGATGCCAGCTATCCCAGGTATGGCTCCTCCGATGGAAGCTTTGTGTGTTGCACCATTTGGTATGGAAGAAGGTTCAAGCGTACAAGTACCTAGCCAAGAATTCGGTCTAGTGATTGGTCAGCCAGTACACTTCCAGTTCTTCGGTTCAACCATTCGTCGTGAAGATGAAGCGGGTACGCACCTTGATCACTGGGCGCCTGAAGAGCTTGATGAGCTTCCTGAAATCCAAGTGACATTGCCGGTTTCTGAAGGCCGTCGCGAAGGTGAAGTGGTTCCAGTGACTTTGGCTTCTCGCGTTACTGAGCTAGGCACCTTACACCTAGAAGCGATTGCTACTGACAACGGTCAGAAGTGGCACGTTGAGTTCGATGTTCGTGAAGACTCGAATAACGACTCAAACGAACAAGCATAATGAATCAACGGCACCTTAGCGGGTGCCGTTACTTTATCAATGCATTTCTCAATCTAGTCCTGCCTGTTTCTCAGGAATGACGTTTACGAATAACAACAATAAGACCAAAGCTATCAAAAAACTGGTCATCACTCTGGAAGAATAAGGTTTTGTATGGCAACTCCTCGTTTTTTAGTCGGCATTGACTTAGGTACAACCAATACGGTTGTCGCTTACTGTGAAATCAACGACGACCTACAACATGCTCCCGTTTCTCTTTTCGATATTGACCAACTCATCGGCCCCGGTGAAGTGGTTCGCAAGCCCTTACTCCCATCCTTTCGTTACCACCCAGCACAAGGTCAAATATCCCCTTCTGACCTGACAATGCCGTGGGAACCAAGCCCCGTTGAAGGCGATATTAAGAACGTTATCGTCGGTGAATGGGCACGTGAATTAGGCGCTAAGGTTGAAGGCCGCCAAGTATCGAGTGCTAAGAGTTGGCTGTCACACCAAGCGGTGGATCGTAACTCCGACATTCTGCCTTGGGCAGGCGCAGCAGATGTCGATAAAGTCTCGCCAGTTGTGGCGAGTGCAAGCTACCTCAACCACATTCGCCAAGCATGGAACTACCGTAACCCGAGCAACAAGCTTGAAGACCAAGATGTTGTGGTTACCGTTCCTGCTTCCTTCGATGAGACAGCACGCAAGCTAACACTCGAAGCCGCAGAACTGGCGGGCTTAGGTAAGATTCTATTACTCGAAGAGCCGCAAGCCGTTTGTTATGACTGGTATGCCCGTCACCAACAAACCGCAGCAGATGAACTTCAACAAATCCCACTGATTCTAGTGTGTGATGTTGGAGGTGGTACCACCGATTTAAGCTTAATTGAAGCCAAATTCGATGCGAACAGCGACGGTAATAACGAGCTCGCACTCGACCGTATTGGTGTTGGTGAACACTTGATGCTTGGTGGTGATAACCTCGATTTAGCCCTTGCCCACCTTGCAGAGCAACGCTTCAATCAAAACAAAAAGCTGAATGCCTCTAGCCTAACCAAACTGATTCAACAGACTCGCGCCGCAAAAGAGAGCCTGCTTTCTGCCAATGCGCCCGATGATGTAAAGATCACCATGCTGGGCAGCGGTTCAAAACTGCTTGGCGGTACTAAGAGTATTGGTTTAACTAAACAAGAAGTCCATCAAATCGCATTGGAAGGTTTCTTCCCGCTTTCTGAGTTTACTGAAACACCCGACAAACGCCGCAGTGCTGTGGTTGAGTTTGGTCTGCCTTACGTGGCTGACCCTGCGGTGAGTAAGCACGTTGCAGAATTCCTAGCAACGCACCAACAAGTGTCTAAAGCCGCATTGGAAAACTCAGACTCTATTGAGTTCGATGACACCAAACCTGCAATTCCAGTTGGCGTGCTGCTCAATGGTGGTGTGTTTAACAGTGAACTGGTAACAGAGCGAATTACTCAGCTACTGGGCAACTGGAACGGTTCTCCTATCACAGTACTTGATAACCCTCATCCAGATTGGTCTGTTGCCCTTGGCGCGGTTGCCTTTGGTAAAGCACGCCGCGGTGCACAGCTGAAAATCGGTGGCGGTGCTGCCCGTTCTTACTTCTTGCATCTGCAAGAGAAAAACAAGATGGGTAAAGCGCTTTGTCTGCTTGCCAAAGGAACCGAAGAAGGCCAAGAGATACGCTTGAACAGCCGTCGTTTCTCGCTGACTTTAGGTGAGCCAGTACGATTTAATCTTCTGACTTCAACACACGATCAAATTGCTCATGACACCGCCATTCAAAACGGTGTGATGGTCAATGTGGATGCCGACTTGTTCTCCCCTCTTCCACCTTATATTTCTACGCTGGAAGGGTCTGGTACTGCAGAGCTTCAAGCCAACCAAAAAGAACGCGTCGAAGTACTGCTCGCTTGTCAGTTAACCGAAGTCGGCACATTGAAAATGGAGTGTGTGAGTATAGAAGATGACTCTAAGCGTTGGTTGCTTGAGTTTGAAGTAAGAAACAAGCAAGGCGATGAATCTGATACCTCCGCGCTTCACCCAAGATTGGAAGAGTGTAAGGAGTTGATTTCTCGCCTGTACAGCGGCAACAAGAAGAGTGCTGAATCGAAAGAGATCAAAACACTATCGAAAGATCTTGAGAAGCGACTAGGTAAACGCGATGAATGGGACTTCACGACCCTTCGTCATCTATTTGATACCTTCTCATTAGGTCGTAAACGTCGTCGCCGCTCAGAAGCACACGAGAAGAACTGGCTACGTTTGGCGGGATACTCGCTACGTCCTGGCTTTGGCGATCCGACTGACTCATGGCGTATCGAACAGATTTGGGGCCTTTACCAACAGAACATTCAGTTCAAGAACCACCAAGGCTGGACAGACTGGTGGGTATTCTGGCGTCGTGTCGCTGGTGGGCTAAACCAAGAGCAGCAAGAGAGTATCTTGGCTGACATCGCTAAATACCTTCACCCAGGTGCAATGAAGAACCCTAAGACAGCCAAAGATGCGCAAGATAATGGTTATGAAGCCATGGTCCGTTTAGCGGCGTCACTTGAGCAACTTGAGGTTGAAGACAAAGTGCTGCTGGCAAGTTGGTTCTTAAGCAAAGCGATCAACCATAACCAATTTGAACAGGCTCACTGGTGGGCGCTAGGACGATTAGCATCAAGAACGCCTTTGTATGGCAGCCAACACAGCGTAATTCCTAGAGAGCAAGCTGAACAGTGGTTACCAAAACTGCTTGAACAGAACTGGCAGAAAGAGCAGATGATCGCCTTCGCAGCGGTGATGATTTGTCGAAAAACCGGTGACCGTCAGTTTGATATCTCTGACGACTATCGCAATCAAGTGATTGAGAAGCTTAAGCAAAGCAAGGTACCTGACTCATGGTTAACACTAGTGAGTGAAGTGACTGAGCTTTCTGAGAGTGAATCTAAGCGTGTGTTTGGTGATGCGTTACCAAGCGGATTAAGCCTAATCAATAACTAGGTTTGAAAACGATTAGCTTTCGTTGCTAATGGTAAAGAAGCTAGCAAGAAAAGAAAAAGCCACTTTCGATTCGTTGAAAGTGGCTTTTTTATTGGTGGCTTAAGGCTGGTATGTGTAATCGACTTATAGCTTTTTGGTTAAGAGCCTTAGCCGTGTTGCAGTTCATCATTGTTAATGTTTGGTTCCAATTGGGTTGATAGGAAAATCCGTATTTTCATAAATGTCAGATAGTTTTTTCGGTTTCTTCTCTTTTGCTCCTTTGTTCGATTGATTATGAGTTTCGCTTAAAAGCCATTCCTCATGCATTTTTGCTGAATCCAAAAACTCTGGATCCTCCATTGCTTCCTTGCGAAGTTTATTTACACGTTCGAGAGTATCCCAAATCATAATACTTCACCTCCACTAAGGCAGTAATATAAAGATAGCTCAACCCCATGAAACTTCAACTAACCCAATGAGATAGCGATCTCAATTTCGTAATTCACTCGCTTTAAATGAGTGGATATGGTCACCTTTAGTTGGGCTCAAATAGTGGGTCTTTCCCCATGATCTTCGAAGATCATTAGGCACAAAAAAAGCGAGCTCGATGCTCGCTTTTTGTTTTTCTATCTGTTGATCGAAACACCAACACTCACTCGATTAAATCACACCGAGATTAAGCACGGTTACCGATTTTCACCTTGCCATTGGTAGCAAACCAAAGGGCTTCTGAACGACGACGACCGATTAAAATCGGGCCATCATCGTAGAACAAAAAGTTCTTCCAATGCTTCTTGAAAATCGCCCATTTGGTTTCAAGAACATTGTACTTTTCATAACAAAAATAAACAGTTACGTCATCTTGCCAATCAATAAAGTTAAGAATCTCTTCTGGCATTTCAGGCTCATCCGCTTCCCAATGCGCCATCCAGCTGATCTCTTCATTCCAGTTCGATGCTTTGCTTGGCCAGTCTTGCGAGCTCAGTCGTTCTGCGTCTGGGCTTTGAGGGCTCACGTTCTCTTTCCAGAACTGAGAAGCTCTCGCCTGTGTCATTGGCTTAATCTTTTCCAAGTCCTCTGCCGGCAGCGGCATTGACTGGTGTGTGAAAATCCATTTTCTTTGGTATTCGTCCAAAGTTGTGTATGACATCAAAATTCCTCAAATATCTTCTCAGGCTGATGGATTTACCATGCCTATCTGTTCTTTTTGATGCAGTGACGGTTTCATTTTATCTATGTCGTCACTGCCTCTAAATCTGTATTTACGCTTAATTGGTACTTACGCCTAATGACTATTGATCTCTATACAGCGCGTCTATCTTCCCAGTTTGGGTTAACTAATGCCGTCAGTATATGGTCTTCCCATTTACCGTTAATCTGTAGGTAGTCTTTAGCAAAACCTTCTCGGACAAAACCAAGATGTTCTAATACGCCAGCACTGCGTTCGTTGTGAGGCATGTAGCCCGCCATTAAGCGGTGCATGTTCTGCACATCAAACATGTAGTCTTTGGCCATGTTCAAACCTCTGCGCATGTAACCGTGGCCCTGTGCACTTTGCGCCAATGAGTAACCGACATTACAAGCGTAGAACGGGAAACGAGACAAATTACTGAACGATATGGTGCCTAACATTTCATTAGAGTCAGCGTTAATCAGTAAACAGTAATAGCCTAGCCCCATTTTATGAAGCTCGTTTAACTTGATCAGTCGCTGCGCCCAACTCGCTCTATCAAAGAACGCGTCTTCGCGAATCGGTTCCCAAGGTTTCAGATACTCTCTGTTAACCTGAAAGTACTCGCTGATCATGCCAGCATCATCGATTTCAGCCGTGCGTAGAATCAGATTACCATCATGCTTATAAATGCGCTCTGGTGTACTCAAATCTTCCATAATCTTGTTCTTATTCGATCAGTTCTTTCTGATACCGTAATCACGAAGCTTATTCGCAATTGAGGTATGAGAAACATTCAAACGTTTTGCTAGCTTACGGCTTGATGGGAAAGACTGATAAAGCTTCTCTAGAATCTGAGATTCATAGTCTTTCATGATCTCATCGAGCGAGCCGTCTAAGCTCAGGTTCGCCATTCCAGCCGTCATTGTTTCAAGCTGTGGCAAGTGGAATTGCTCAACCGTTAGCGTGTCTGAATCCAACTCTGTTAGTGCGCGTAGAACCATGTTGTCTAACTGACGAATGTTGCCCGGCCATTGGTAATTACCAAGCTGGTCGACTAACTCTTGAGTCAGTTTTGGTTTTAACATACCTAACTGCTGCGCGTACTTTGCAACGAACAGTTCCAACAGTGGCGCTACGTCGTTTGAGCGTTCACGCAATGCAGGGATAGACAGAGTCAGTACATTCAAGCGGTAAAACAAATCTTCACGGAACGAACCCGAGTCGGCTAATTCAGAAAGACGGTGGCGCGTTGATGCAATAATACGAACATCAGCGTGCATCTCTTCTTCTTCACCAACACGACGGAATGAACCATCTTGTAGGAAACGCAGCAGCTTGATTTGTAGATGCGGGCTCATCTCGCCAATTTCATCTAAAAATACGGTACCGCCATTCGCTTGTTCGAAAATACCTTTATGACCTTGCTCATGGTTGAATGAACCCGGCGCATGACCAAACAATTCCGTTTCCGCTACGTCATCAGGCATCGATGCACAGCTTAGAATCAAGAATGGGAAAGACGATCGATTTGAACGGTTATGACACGCTTTTGCCAACATCTCTTTGCCTGTCCCTGTATCGCCTTCAATTAATAGAGGCTGATCCAGCATAGCCAATTTCTTAGCTTGGCTGATCAAGGCTTTATGGCGATTAGAGACACCAACAAAGTGTTCGAAACCTAGGTTGTTCTGTTCTGGGATTGAATCTGGCGAGTTCATCTCTTGATTACAAGAGCGAATCGTCATTACTGCGCTTGCCAGTACCGCTTCGTTGACATCACCACCAAGGTAAATCGGCAGGATCTCAATAGAGAAATCTAAACCATCTAACACGACAACTTCACGATGACGCGTTACATCGCCTTCGATCCAGCGAGCAAAGTTAAAGCTAGGAACAAACGTCGCTAGCGGTTCACCGATGACTGCGTCTTCTTGCTTATTAAAAAGGTTCAATGCAGCGTGGTTAGCCATATCGACTGAGCCTTTAAGGTCAATCGCAATAACAGGATCAGGTAGGTTTGCCAGCAGAGCAATCAGCTCTGTGTTATGCCTTTCGCTTGGCATAAATTGGATTTTACGTACATCCTTCACACCTGAAATTCGGCGAATTTCAGCCATAAGTTCACTAAAAGCATCAAAATCAATATCAGGGCAGTTTAGATAAATAATACCTTTAACATCAATTTCGATTCCTCTTAAATCAATGCTTTTTGAGGCCAAGATATCGAGCAACTCACGCGTTAAGCCGAGTCTGTCTTCACACAATACTTCAAGACGCACAAATAGTCCTATTATAGGTGTCAGGATAAGTTGACAGTAGTGTGGATTAAGCTCTGAGTTCAGTCAAGAAGAAGAGTAAACATATGTTTACTCTTCTTCTCAAACTATTGAGCTTCAAATGCTTTATTTAAGAGTGATACGCTTTATTTCAGAAAGGACGGCTTTGCGGAGGTCTGCCAGTTTTACTTTTCGTTCGTTATGCCAAGGCATAGGACGCAGCAATGTCATGGCTTTTAAGCCCAGTCTTGCAGTAAGGATACCGACACCTAGCCCCTGCCCTGCTCGAGCTGAGACTTTGCCTGCAAGATCCATCGAGACGAGATCCATACTTGCATCAATCGCGAGCTCACTTGCTCCTGCAGCGGCCATGTTGATTAACACCAGTTTAAATAGCTTAATGCGAGACCAGTAGCCAAGCTCAATGCCATACACATCAGCAAGCTTGTCTATCATGGTGAAATTCCGCCAAGCCACCAACAACATATCAGCCGCCGCCAATGGACTCACCGCGACCAAAGCCGCCGATTCGGTCGAAAACTTAGTGACGATTTGAGTCGCTACTTTGTCTTGTTGACTCACGACTAACGCATCGTACATATCCAACACTTCTGCATCACTGTGTGCTGGGTTAATGCTGTTTCGCCACTTATCGTACGAAGGAGACTCAGCGATAATGCCACCTTGCTTGGCGATGTTTTCACAGAACGCTTTGCCCTTGCCGACACTTTGACTTTGGAGTAGCTCTTCACTCTGCTCTTGCACACTAAAGTGATCTTTAAGTGAACGCAGTTTCCACAGCTCTTTGCCTATTGCGCCTAAACCCAATGAAGCAATGGCAGCAATGAAGCCTGCCCAACCTAACGCCAGCCAGTCAGCCGATTGAATCGCGGTAATGACCGAATCAATTGCCTGCCATCCAACTAGGCCAGAGAAAGCGACCAATAAACCCGTTCCAAACCACTTCTTCTTTTTGCTCGGTCGAATCACTTGTTCCAATTGCTGCTCAGCTTCACCATCAAGATCAGCTTTCACTTGCGGTGCGACAGGGACAAATTTCTCTTGCTCTGTGAACAGTTGTTGAGCGCCTAAATCCGGGCCAACGTCACTCTTGTCTTGCTCATCAAAAGAGGTCTTCAACGGTTCATTAAAGACCTGCTTTGTTTTTAATTCACTCATTTTGATTGCCTCAATTACTTCAACTTGTCGCCAATGAGATACTCTAAAACCTTGTCGACTCTTAGATGTTGGCAAGGCTCATCGGAATGTTGCTCCATCGGTCTAAAGCTCGTGAAATCAAACTGGTTGGTTTCCCAATACTGTTTATTAGGCAACTTACGCGGCACCTCTCCCGGATACATGGTTTGAGGGACATTATCCAAAGTCACACCTTGCAACGCCGGAACATTGTCTGAACCCGACGAGATATAACCCGCGCTGGTCGCTTGAATAGACGCGATACTCATACAACTCATGTCGATGTGTTCAAACGCCGCCTGCTGCCAAGCTGGATGCACCATCTGTTGTAACAGTGACACCAAGTTCGGATGTTGATCCGGTGTCACGTGGTCAGCTTTTGTGGCTGCAAACAAGATCTTGTCGATCTTCGGCGCGAATAAACGTCTTAAGATATTGCTTCGACCGTACTTAAAGCTCTTAAGTAACTGTTCTAACGCGCCACGCATGTCCATGAAAGAGTCATAGCCCGCATTAAGTGGCTGTAAGCAATCCACTAGCACGATTTGTCTGTCGAACGTCGCGAAGTGATTCTTGTAGAACGCTTTGACGACCTTCTGTTGATACTCTTCATAACGCGCTTTCAGTACCGCATAGTTACTTGTTTTTGAGAACTTACCCTCAGGTGCGATGCACGGGAAGAATTGCAACACAGGCGCGCCTTCAAGCTCACCGGGTAATACGAATCGACCCGGTTGTACCCAATGCAGCCCGTTACTTTTACAAGTATGAAGGTACTGAGTGTAGCTATCGGCAATCGCGACCAGTTTCTTTTCGTCCGCTTCTGCTAGCAAATCGATATCACCACGCATGGCGTTCCACTGTTGCGAGTAAGTTTCTCTGTCGCCTTTCAATGCGGCAAACTGAGATTGGCTCCAGGTATCGAAGTCCATATCCAGTAACGGCAAATCAAGCAGCCATTCACCTGGATAATCGACAATATCGAGATAAAGGGTGCTGTTTTTACTCAGTAGCTTTTTCGCGCCCTTCGCAGGCTTATATTTGATTGCTAGACGAATCTCACTGACATCACGCGTTGGCACTGGCCATTCTGGTGGCTGTGCATTCAACGACTCCATCGCTTCATCATAAGAGAAGCGTGGAATCATCATGTTGTGTTGCGGGATGCGCTTTGCGCCAATAATTCTTCCATCTCTCGCAGATGCAAGCAGTGGCAAGTTTTTGTGGGTAGACGTATGAAGAAGCTGATTAACCAGCGAAGTAATGAATGCTGTCTTACCCGCACGAGAGAGCCCCGTGACCGCTACTCGAATATGAGAATCCGTTCCTCTGCTTATAAAGTCACTCATTTCTTGAGTTAGGTGTTTCATTTGAACGACTCCGTGATAGTTAGGCTAGCTGGTTATGATAATAGAAAGGCAAGCCTATGTTCTTTCCCCGTTGGGATAGTTTGTATGCTTTTGCTTATGTTGATGAGTATGCAATACACATTCTTAATGCTAGATGAATAAAAGCCCCTGACTACATTCATAATCAGGGGCTTTAGAATTTTTGCACGATATCCGACGTCTAATCGTCTTCAATCAACTTGTAGATAACAAACAGTGCAATCTCTGCAATTAGCCAAAGCGCACATGTAATCGTCACGTATTTATTATCAAAGATACTGATCCCTTTCAAGATCAGGTCGTAGCCAACAAAAGCACCAATCACCACTGCCAAGATAATCTGTAGGATCTGAATAAAACGAGGCATTCCTCTCTCCTATGTTCTTATATCAAACTATGTGTTTATCACTATATCATTGATAATAAGACAAAAGTGCAGATAATGCTGCACTTTTGTCTTTAACTTTCTGTCAAAAATTGCAATTCAAACGCTGAAGTTAGCGACAATTACGATTTTTTGGCGTCGATTAATTACGCTTTCTCAGCTTCAGCAATCTTCACTTTCCACGTGTCAGGGCCGATCTGGTGTGCGTTCACGCCGTTAGAGTCAACCGCTACCGTTACAGGCATATCTTCAACTTCAAACTCGTAAATCGCTTCCATACCGAGATCTTCAAACGCAACAACGCGTGCTTTTTTAATTGCTTTTGCGACTAAATAAGCTGCACCACCAACCGCCATTAGGTAAACCGCTTTGTGCTCTTTGATTGATTCAACCGTTGCAGGGCCACGTTCCGCTTTACCGATCATGCCCATAATGCCAGTTTCGTTCAGCATCATGTCAGTGAACTTATCCATACGTGTTGAAGTTGTTGGGCCCGCAGGACCTACCGCTTCATCACCTACAGCATCAACAGGACCCACGTAGTAAATGAACTTGCCTTTGAAATCAACGCCGGCTGGTAAGCCTTCGCCGCTTTCTAGCATGCCTTGAATACGTTTATGAGCAGCATCACGACCGGTTAAGATCTTACCTGACAGAAGAACCGTTTCGCCGGTCTTCCACTCTTGTACGTCTTCTTTAGTCACTTCATCAAGGTTAACACGACGTGTATTTGCGCCCGCTTCCCAAGTGATGTCTGGCCACTCTTCTAACTTAGGTGGCGTTAGCTCTGCTGGGCCGCTGCCATCTAGTGTGAAGTGAACGTGACGCGTTGCTGCACAGTTCGGGATCAAACATACAGGCTTAGAAGCAGCATGAGTTGGTGCTGTTTTGATTTTTACATCAACCACAGTAGTGAGACCGCCAAGACCTTGTGCACCAATGCCAAGCTTGTTTACACGGTTGAAGATGTCTAAACGAAGCTCTTCTTCTGCGTTCTCAGGACCTTTCTCGATAAGCTCTTGGATATCGATGTGTTCCATCAAAGATTCTTTCGCTAGCACAGCTGCTTTCTCAGCCGTACCGCCGATGCCTATACCTAGCATACCCGGTGGACACCAGCCTGCACCCATTGTTGGCAGCGTCTTCTCTACCCATTCTGCAATATCATCAGAAGGGTTCAGCATAACCATCTTGGTTTTGTTCTCAGAACCGCCGCCCTTAGCCGCGATTTGAATTTCAACTTTGTTGCCTGGAATCATATTAATGTGGACAACCGCTGGTGTGTTGTCTTTGGTATTAATACGCTTACCTGCAGGGTCCATTAGGACAGATGCACGCAATGGGTTATCTGGGTTGTTGTAAGCTTGACGAACGCCTTCATCAACCATCTGTTGTACTGTTTGATCCGTTTCCCACCTAACATCCATACCGATGTTCACGAAACAAGTAACAATACCCGTATCCTGACAAATTGGACGATGGCCTTCCGCAGACATGCGCGAGTTGATAAGAATCTGAGCGATCGCATCTTTAGCTGCTTGGCTCTCTTCTTTCTCGTACGCTTTTTCTAGGGCTTGGACAAAGTCTAAAGGGTGATAATAAGAAATGTACTGAAGTGCGTCAGCGACACTGCTGATCACATCTTGCTTACGAATAACCGTCATTGCATGCCTCTTTATTGTTCTGGTTCCATGTGGGTTCACAGTTTGACTATATGTGCCAAATCGAATTAGGTGGTTTAGCTTTTTATTGTGTTGAGCTGTATTTAGTTGCTTTAGCAATCGCTTGCATAGCTTTAAACTAAACCACTTGGATTACACCGTTCTAATCAAGAACCCATTTTATTTTCAATTTATGATACTCTTGCTTCCTCTCACACGCCATGCAGTGATCGAACTCTTTGTCACAAATTAAACAAATGAATAACAACGAATTTCGCTCTATCCAAATCAAGCCGCTTGAATATCAATCAACTTTAGCTAAACAGCTGTTTTCCCATATTGAAAACCTGCCGTGGGCAATGCTATTACGCTCCGCTTCAGAAAGCCACGTTGATAGTCGATACGATATTTTAGTTGCTCAACCCATCGCCACCTTCGAGACAATCGGTGCAGAAACGACCGTTAATGTTAATGAGACGTGCGAGGTTTCAGACTCTGATCCTTTCGAACTACTCGACCAATATCAGCAACAATTATTGCCTGCGACTAAAGAGCACACTCAGTTGCCATTCGTTGGCGGCGCTTTAGGCTATTTTAGCTATGATTTAGGGCGCAGAGTCGAGACACTTCCATCACTCGCAAAGCGTGATATTGAAGCACCTGACATGGCAGTTGGCTTGTATGAATGGGCTGTTATCGTTGACCACCAATTGAAAACGGCGTGTATTGTCGGTAGCAATATCGATGAACATCATGATTGGCTAATGCAGCAGATGGCTCAATCACACCTATCACATGCGCCCTTTGGGTTAACCACACCGTGGCAATCCAATATGAGCGAAGAGAGCTACGCCACTAAGTTCGATAGTGTTCAAGAGTACCTGTTATCCGGGGACTGCTATCAGATTAACTTAGCTCAGCGCTTCAATGCCCAATACCAAGGTAGTGAATGGCTGGCTTATGACAAGTTAGAACAGTACAACTCAGCGCCCTTTTCGGGTTTTATCCGTTTGGCCGACTGCGCAATCATCAGTGTTTCGCCAGAGCGTTTCTTAGAACTCAAAGACAACGTCATTGAAACCAAGCCAATCAAAGGCACACGACCTCGTTCTGAGGACCCGCTGATTGATAATGCCAACGCGCAAGACCTAGCAAGCGCCGATAAAGATCAGGCGGAAAACTTGATGATCGTCGACCTACTTCGTAATGACATTGGCCGAGTAGCAAAACCGGGCACAGTGCATGTACCAAAGCTCTTCGATATTGAAAGCTTCCCTGCCGTGCACCACTTAGTGAGCACGATACGAGCGGACCTTGATGACCAATACTCTGCAACTGACCTTCTGAGAGCCTGTTTCCCTGGAGGCTCGATTACTGGCGCACCAAAAGTTCGCGCGATGCAGATCATTGAAGAGTTAGAACCGCATCGACGTTCAGCGTACTGCGGCAGTATTGGCTACATCAGCCGAAATGGCAGAATGGATACCAGTATTACCATTCGTACATTAGTCGCCGAGAACAACACGCTTTATGCTTGGGCTGGCGGTGGTGTGGTATTTGATAGTGATTGTGCTTCTGAATACCAAGAAACACTGGATAAGCTGAGTCGAATTCTACCGGTACTTGAAGATTGCTAAACCTAGTGTCATTAACTGCGAGTTCCGTAGCTTAACGGCTAGCAAAAGTTCGATATAAAAAGAAACCGAAGGATCGTAAGATCACTTCGGTTTTTTAGTCTGTAAGTTAGAGTACATAACTCACAACGCTTTATTCGCGTGTTTAAGCGACCTTCACCGCTGAGACACCCCACTTCTTGAGCATCTCTTTCAGATCGTTGGCGGTGTAAGGCTTACTCAAAATGTCATCCATTCCACACTGAATACAACGTTCGCGTTCTTCCAATGTCGTTCCGGCGGTCAGTGCCACAATAGATTTAACGTAACCCTTCTCTCTTAGCTTCTCTGTTGCTTCAAACCCGTCCATAACAGGCATTCTGCAATCCATGAATACAATGTCGTATTCGTTGTCTGACGCGAGCTCAAACCCTTCGACACCATTACTTGCAATAGCTGGTTCAATCTCATGTTTACGAAGCATCTGTTGGATGATGATCTGGTTCATCTTAATATCATCAACCACCAGCACTTTAAGTAGTGACAATTCCGCCTCATACTCAAAGCCCTTGGCGACACTATCACTCTCTGCCGGAACATCGACAACTTGAAGAGGAATCGAGATGGTAAACGTCGTGCCTGAACCAACGACACTGGTCACCCCAATATCACCATTCATCAGAGCCACCAGTTTGCGACAAATCGCTAACCCAAGTCCTGTACCCTCATAGTTCCGACTACTTGAGTTATCTGCCTGCGTAAAAGGTTCAAACAGCGTCTTATGTGCTGATTCAGCAATTCCGACTCCAGTATCTTCTACAGAGAAAACAAATTGGTTTTTGTCCCATTCGATATCGACATTCACATGTCCTTCTTCTGTAAATTTAATCGCATTACCGATTAAGTTCACAAACAGCTGAGTGATGCGCTCTAAATCGCCTTGGAAATGGGAGGGAACATTTGACGCAACACTGATATTAAATTCAAGCTGCTTCTCGATTGCTCGATTGACGAAAATACTATCAATCGTGTTTCGCAAGTCATTCAGGGCAAATTTCTTTGGAATAAGCTCTAACATCCCTGCGTTAATTTTGCTGTAATCCAATAGATCATTAATGATGGTTCGGAGAAACTCTCCAGATTGGCTCAGGTTGTTCACTATCTCACGCTGAGAGCTATTCAGTTCGGTATCACTGATCAACTCGGCACTACCTAGTAAGCCATTAAGTGGAGTTCTTAACTCATGATTAATCATGGCCACAAAGTCACGCGTTGCCCTTTCGGACTCTTCCGCTCGTTTACGTGATTCAATATTTCGGTTGATTGCTAGTTGATGGGTTAAGGCACTGCAGATAAGGTCCGTGACCAACAACAGTTGGCTTTGGATAAACTCGTAGTCTTGGTCTAACAACCTGACTCTGACGATTAACGCACCAACTATGACTTTTTCAACCTCTAAGGGCACGGTCAGTAGGTTGTCTTGCCAATGAGGTTCTTGAATGTCTTGCTCTAACACCTCGACAGTCTCATCGCCATAATCATAGGTCTGTAACTGAGGGATGAGCTTGGGAGGTAGAATCAAACGACTGGCTTCGATTAAGTAACTGTTAGTCACGTTGGTCGTTAGTTCAGATAGCATGACATCATCGAGATCATTTCTTAGAAACGCGCGCCCAAAATCAATCAACAGGTTGTCGATTTGTTCTTGGAATTCAATGCGGCGTATATTCGCGTTGGAGCGCTTTTCTAACTGACGCAAAGCAAGCTCAAGCTGTTGGTTAGCCTCGAACAGTTCGAGGCTCTTCTGTTCCAACAATCCTTCAGCCGCTTTCCTTGCCGCGATTTGACGCTTAAGCTTCTTCTCTAGGGCAGATGCCAGATCCATATTACTTTTCTACTTTGAGATTAAACCTAACCACGCTTTGGTCATCATTTTGTGGCGTCATCTCCACCGCGATAGATTCACCGTGGTATTCAGCACATCCTTCAATAAGCCCTAAGCAAACATGAGACATACACCTTGCGCTTTTGTAGTCAAAAACAAGTTGTGCTTCGTTCGTGGTGATAAAACTGAATTCAGGTGGCTCAGCATCTGGATAGAGCTTCTTCACTTCAACATGAATGTAACGCTCTACGTGCTGAATAAATTGAAAGGTGGTATTGCTGTGAGCAAGGCTCGCTTTATTCGGTAATGAGGCCAGTAAGTTCTTAAATACAGACTGCCCAAACACGCGTTGCAAGCTTGCCGCATCAATATCGGTTTTCTTACTCAAGTTGATAATCAACCTGACAAGGTCTTTGTGGTCGTAACTGCCGACCGACGTATAGATCCCTTCATCTTCTGACATTTCTAGAACTTCTTCCAAAAGCTCTAGCCCAAACTTGTCTTCAACAAGCTCTAAAAATTCGGTGAATATGATTCCTTTCATCTCATACCTTTTCTTCTATTTCTTTTTAGAATGGTCCACTAAGTTATTGTTATCAAATTCTTAAACAAAAAATCTACGTTTCGTCACCCAATTTTATGACATGGGTAACGCTTACTCGCCTGTATGCACATATTGAATATAGCAAAAATCGTCATTTTGAGGAGATTCATCGGTAAACAGCCTCTCATGACGCCCAATTGATAACTAAAAGAGGGAAAGTGAATGAAGAAAAACTCGATATTGGTAATCAACCCACGGTTATGTCTATACTTAAAATCATAATAATCAATATATTGGCTTGATATGAATAAAGAAAACTTCCTTCAGCAATTCCAACTTAACCCTACCGTTGGCTATCATCCTGAGTCAGTAGAGCGTGTTTCGCACATCAGTGGCGAGCAATTACGTAAAGCGGCAGTGGTGGTAGGTTTAGTTGAAAGAGAAGATGGTTTACATGTCATTTTTACTAAAAGAGCGGCTCATTTAAAGCATCACCCCGGCCAAGTCAGCTTTCCTGGTGGTAAACACGAACTTTCTGACCCTTCTATGCAATTCACTGCACTCAGAGAGCTCCATGAGGAGGTGGGAATTCGATCGGATCAAGTTAAAATTATTGGGCAATTACCAGCATTGAGTACTATTAGTAAATTTTCTGTGACGCCGATTATTGCCATGGTCGATCCTGACTATGAAGCCATCATTGATGAGAACGAAGTTGCCTCAATTTTTGAGGTACCCGCTACCTATGTTTTAGACCAAGCCAAGTTACACAGCCACACTGTTAACTTTAAACAAATCAAGCATCGGGTTTTTGCGATGCCTTTCCAAGAGCACCTAATTTGGGGCGTTACGGCGCAAATTATCCAATCGCTGCAGCAACACGTACTGCAACGAATCACATAGCAACTACGTTTTGTTTAATCTCTGTTAACAAAATCCAGACTTTCTATGGAACAGATTTATTAATGCAATTTTACGCAAACGTTTCCCTGGTATAAATCTATACAACCCCGCCTTTCGCATAAATAAAACTAATACCAGGCATAAACATAAATCACATGTAGCACGCCATTTTCGTGATCAAAAATTCGTTTTTCGCATATCATGTGACACGCCGTTTCATTACATGATTTAGATCTATTTTTTGCAGAAGAAAATTCTGCAGAATTAGCCCCGACTTATTTCCTGTTCCCAAAAAATGAGTAATTTAACATGAACACAACAACTTCTTCGGCAAATGCCGTTAAAGATTCAAGCAAGTTTAACTATAAAGATTTTACCTGGTGTTTATCACTATTCGGTACAGCAGTTGGTGCTGGCGTACTATTCCTTCCAATCAAAGCTGGTGCGGGTGGTTTTTGGCCATTAGTTATCCTAGCTCTAACTGCGGCACCAATGACTTGGTTCGCACACAAATCTCTAGCTCGTTTCGTACTGTCTGCTAAAAACCCTGAAGCTGATATTACAGACACAGTTGAAGAGCACTTCGGTAAGACTGGCGCAAACATTATTACTTTTGCTTACTTCTTCGCTATCTACCCGATCGTTCTTATCTACGGTGTTGGTATCACAAACACAGTTGATTCTTTCCTAGTAAACCAAATGGGTATGGAATCTATTCCTCGTCCTCTTCTTTCTGGTGCACTTATCCTTGCTATGACAGCAGGTGTTGTATTCGGTAAAGAGCTGATGCTTAAAGCAACTTCAGCAATGGTTTACCCACTAGTATTCATCCTACTAGCGCTATCTTTTTACCTAGTTCCTGATTGGAACACTTCAATGATGGACGTAAGCCCAGAATGGTCAACAATGCCTTCTATTATCTGGCTTGCTATTCCAATCATCGTGTTCTCTTTCAACCACAGCCCAATCATTTCACAGTTCTCTAAAGAGCAACGTCGTGTATACGGTGATGACGCAGTTAAGAAAACTGACGCGATCACTGGTGGCGCAGCAATGATGCTGATGGGTTTTGTAATGTTCTTCGTATTCTCTGTAGTGCTTTCTCTATCTCCAGAGCAACTAGCAACAGCACAAGCACAGAACATCTCTGTTCTTTCTTACCTAGCAAACGTACATGAGTCTCCACTTATCTCTTACATGGGTCCTCTAGTAGCGTTCGCAGCGATTACTTCTAGCTACTTCGGTCACTTCCTAGGTGCTCACGAAGGTCTTGTTGGTCTAATCAAGTCTCGCTCTGGTTCTTCAATAAGCACTATCGAAAAAGCATCTCTAGCGTTCATCGTTGTTACAACTTGGATTGTTGCGGTAGTTAACCCAAGTATCCTAGGTATGATTGAAACAATGGGTGCTCCAATGATTGCAGCTATCCTGTTCCTAATGCCTGTGTTCGCGATGCAGAAAGTACCAGCTATGGCTAAGTACAAAACTTCAGCACCTGTGCAAATCTTTACAGCTTTATGTGGTCTAGCGGCTATTAGTTCTGTAATCTACGGCGCTCTTTAATCTCAAGCCCTTTTTATAAGATGGCATCCATCTTATATCGCGAGATTAGACAAAAAATATAATGATAATAAATGAGCCTCCCTACTCCCCTTGGGAGGCTCTCTTTTTGAGGTAATCGCTATGATTAGTGTATTTGATATCTATAAAATCGGTGTTGGTCCATCGAGCTCACACACAGTTGGACCAATGAAAGCGGGTAAAGAATTTATTGATGACCTACGTTCAATGGGAAAATTGCGCGACATCACTAAAATCACCGTGGACGTATATGGATCACTATCACTGACAGGGAAAGGTCACCACACAGATATCGCAATCATCATGGGTCTTGCTGGCAATACTCCTGAGCGTGTTGATATCGATTCTATTGCTGGCTTCATTGCTCGCGTAGAAGAAACTGAGCGCCTTCCTGTTGGCATGCACTGTCATACAGTATCGTTCCCACGCGATGGCGGTATGAACTTCCACACTAGCAACCTTTCTCTACACGAGAACGGCATGAGCATTCATGCATGGGTTGGTGACGAAGTTGCATACTCAAAAACGTACTACTCAATTGGTGGCGGTTTCATCGTTGACGAAGAGAACTTCGGCAAAGAAGAAGAAAACCCAATCAAAGCACCTTACGAATTCACAACAGCTGAAGAGCTGGTTAATCAGTGTAAAGAAAGCGGTCTTTCTATCAGTACACTGGTTATGAAAAACCAAGCAGCATTCCACTCAGACGAAGAGTCTCGCACTTACTTCGCTAACATCTGGAAAACGATGCGTGAGTGTATGGATCGCGGTATGAATACTGAAGGTATCCTGCCAGGTCCACTACGTGTACCTCGTCGTGCAGCAGCACTTCGCCAACAGCTAATGACTTCAGAAAAAACAACCAATGATCCAATGTCGGTTGTTGACTGGGTAAACATGTTTGCTTTCGCAGTAAACGAAGAAAATGCAGCTGGCGGTCGTGTAGTAACGGCACCAACAAACGGCGCATGTGGCATCATCCCTGCTGTATTGGCTTACTACGATAAATTCATCCAAACAGTGACAGAGAAAGATTACATCCGTTACTTCGCAGCTTCTGGCGCGATCGGTGGTCTTTACAAGCGTAACGCTTCAATCTCTGGTGCTGAAGTTGGCTGTCAGGGTGAAGTTGGTGTGGCATGCTCTATGGCTGCTGCTGGTCTTGCTGAGCTTATGGGTGGTAGCCCTGAGCAAGTATGTATGGCTGCAGAAATCGGCATGGAGCACAACCTAGGTCTAACATGTGACCCAGTTGCTGGCCAAGTACAAGTACCATGTATCGAGCGTAACGGTATTGCTGCAGTTAAAGCAATCAACTCGACTCGTATGGCACTTCGTCGTTCTTCTGCTCCTACTGTTTCTCTAGATAAAGTTATCGAAACAATGCTAGAAACAGGTAAAGACATGAACGCTAAATACCGTGAGACTTCTCAAGGTGGTTTGGCTGTTAAGGTTGTTTGTTGATAGCCTTTGAATCAATCTGTTTTTAATCAGCAGATAATAAAAAGGAACGCCGATGCGTTCCTTTTTTGTATCTGAATTCCGGCCACTTATATCTAAGATGCTCGATTCGCATCTTAGATAATGGACCAAAGAACTAGATCACTTGTGAGATAAGCAGGAAGCAACCAAACAGCAGTGAGAACAACATCATTGCGCTGCCACCTTCTGCTCGGTATCGGTCATCAGCAACTTTCATGAAACGCTGTTTGTGGACCATAACCAGAGGAACAAACACCGCTAGGAACACCAAGATGATACCTGCGTAATTCAGCACTTGTAGGAACTTGTCTGCAGCAAGCAATGAACCCGCCAACGGCAAGATAAAGCTAATGCAGTACGTTACCGCTGTATTTTGGTTGAACATGTCTTTGTTCTGGTTGAACAACGCCATTGCTACGCCAAAGAAAGAAGTCAACAACGCCAAGCCAGTGAAGGTAGACAAGACGTTACCCACCCAAGGAGACTGAGCCTCAAACGCCGCCATCAAATCTGATACGTTCTCAAAGCTTCTGAATTGCTCTTCACTCAAGTTGCCCACTACCGCAAACAACCAACACAAGTAACACACTAATGGGATCAGAGAACCGATGATCACCATGTTACGCAGCTGTTTGTCTGTCGCTTCGTGGTTGTAAGAAACCAAGGTTGGAATCACCACCATAAAGCCAAAGCTCGTAAACAGGATGGCACTGGTTTTGATTAGGTCAACGTGGTCATGGCTGGTTACCTGCATCAAGTTTTCTTGAGTCATGCTCGGCGCTAAGAAGGCCATGGTTACAAACAAACTAGCAAGCATCACGAAGAACAATGCTCGATTGAGCTTATCAATCACACCAGTACCACTTGCGACTACTGCGCCAGCAAGCAAGGTAAACACGGTTTGGCTGGTAGTCGCGGTAATTTCGACGCCAAAGTTAGACAGTAACTTACTCAGCAAGTCACCTGCGCCCAGAATGTAAGCCATTAATAGGCAAATCAACAACGCGTATAGCAAGCCGTTGGTAAGCAACTGACCTTGTTTACCCAAGGTTTTTCGGGCAATAGAGTTTAATCCTAGACCGCCACCCGCTTTGATGGTCGCTTCTAGAAGTAGTAATGCTGCGTAAGTCGTACCGAAACAGATCAGTACCATAAGCAGTGTGCCGTAAAGCAATCCGAATTGAGCTAATACCATTGGGATCGCAAGCATACCAGCACCGAGAGCGGTACCAGCGATAATTAGGGAGCTACCCATCATTTTAATATTCATTGTTTTTAACTTATTTGTTTAGTTTTTATAGATGTGAGTCTTCGTTCATCGAGCGGATGACAAAGGAGTTCAGATAGAAATAAAGTTATAAAACGAATAACAATAGGAGCGATAAGCGGTAAAGAAGCGTGCAGAGACGTTGTCGAACAGGGCGTTCAAAGGGGAGCTTGTCTTAAAAGAGGTAAAACGAGAAGCGTGAGTAAGCATTAACTGATGTGGTGAACCTTCCGTAGGTTCAATAATCGGTGATGTAATCTTGAATTTCATGTATGTGTCCAATAAGTCACATTCCATAGTATTTGAAGCAGCGTATCCGTTGCTGCCCTACCTCTATCATAGAGGTCTTTTCATCTTATCGAATGAGCCTCGAAACACAACGCTATAACCACAATTTTTGCTATTAAATTGAACAAAACAACCATTTGGATATAAATTGACCACTAAGTCGTCTAAAACAATAGTCTTTATTGATAAAAGACAAGCGGACAAATACATCGAACTAATTAACAACCTAGGCTTTTCTAATTATCAGCACAATCAAAACTCGATGGTGCACTTCAATTTTCCCAAAACAACAGTCTGTTTTAAGAACAGCGAGGAGCTTGAAGCGCGTTCCATTTCAACATCAGACACGACACAAACTCGCTACATCACAGAAACATAACCACAACCGGAGTGTGGTCACACAATTCGTTATACCCCATAGGTGGTAGGAATTCTTACTAGTACAGTATTTGCGTCATTATAATTAATAAAAACAAACACCTTATGCGCTCAACAATCACCTTTAAAATCCTAGTGGCCCTCGCCATCGTGTTCACCTTTTTGCTGGCAATATCGACCTATTTCCAATATTCGCAACAAAAGCAACTTGTAAACTCAGTGTTAAGTGAGCAGCTTCACGACAAAGCAAGTAACTACTTCGATAGCCTCAATATGATGATGCTCACCGGCACCATGGCACAAAAAGAGACCCTTCGTCAGAAAGCACTGGCTCAAGAAGGCATTGAAGACGTTCGTGTTTTACGCGCCGACGCTGTCAGCAAGTTATATGGCCCAGGTAATGACAACCAAACACCGGTTGACGATATTGATAAACGAGCGCTAGCGGGCGAAACCGTTATCGAACCTTTTTCTGCTGATTGGGGCAAAGGCTTGGTTATTGCTCTGCCAATGAAGTCGAGTGAAGATTACCGAGGAACCAATTGTGTCGCCTGTCATATGGCACCAGAAGGTGAAGTCTTGGGTGCGATTCGTCTCGAATATAACCTTAACCATGTTAACTCGCTGATTAACACTCAAACCATGGCTGCTATTGGCATTATGGCAGTGATCTCGTTTGCCGGATTTGTCCTTACGATGGGATTAATTCGTAAGATTATCGTGCGCCCGCTGCAACAGACTTCTCGCTTTATGACCCAAGTCAGCAACGATAAAAACCTATCCACTCGCCTGCCGGAACAAAGCAAGGATGAGATTGGCACGCTGGCTAACTCCATCAACTCGTTCATGGGAACCGTATCCGACAGCTTAGAAAAGGTACAAAACACCTCGCACAAACTGAATGCGTCTGCCAACCAACTGACTAGTGTCGCGCAAATTACCGAGCAAGCCGCCAGTGACCAGCAAAGCGAAACCGCCGAAGTGCAACATAATGTCGAAGGAATACAGGCACAGCAAGTCAATGTAGAACAAGCGACTTTAACGGCTTCAGAGCTTATCAATCACACCGCTGATGTGGCGTGTAAGAGTGCCAACCAAGCACACGAAGCAAGCAGTGAGATAAAAAACCTCGTTAGCAGCATAGAAGAAGTGAAACACAAAATACTGACACTCAATGAGCAAACCGGAGAGGTCTCTTCAATATTGAGTGTGATTCGTGGCATTGCTGACCAAACCAATCTTCTGGCCTTGAATGCAGCAATTGAAGCGGCACGTGCGGGAGAACAAGGTCGTGGGTTTGCGGTGGTGGCTGATGAAGTTCGCCATCTTGCATCACGAACCGCTGAAGCAACAGGCAGTATTGAGTCAATCATTCATCAGTTCCAGCAAGGCAGCGAAGAGTCGCTGACTTCTGCCGATCGCGTTTGCGAACAAGCCCATCAAAGCTCAACCGATATCGACGCACTTTCAATTGAAATGAATGGTGTGGTCGAAGAGATGAAACAGGTGCTGGCTCACGCACAGAATATTCAGCAGCAAACGCAATCCACCACACAAGCGACTCAAGATGTTCAACAAAAGGTTGAAACCATCACCTCTCACGCCAACAACACATCGCAATCCGCGGCTGAAACTCGCAACATCAGCAATGACTTAGAAGAGCTATCTGATCATCTTGAATCGCTGATTAATCAGTTTACTTTGTCGAGTACAAAGAAGAAGTCATAGATCGCCAACAAAAAAGCGCTCAACAATGAGCGCTTTATCTTCATAGCAACGTCTAATTCAGGCTTTCAGGCTTTAAAAGAACCGTAAACCAAGATTAGTGCGTAATGGAAACCGCGGTTAAGTCTTTATGCTTGTGATACATCGCGTGTTTGACTATCAGGTTCGCACTCACGCTATCCATTCCTGACACTTCAACGTAAGCCCCTTTTTTACGGAACTTGAACACAACCTTATCAAGCGCCTCGACCGAGGTATTATCTAAGAATGACGCATCCGATATATCGATGGTCACTAAAGAGGTCGCGTTGTCATAATCAAATAAGTCGACAAACGCATCTGACGAAGCAAAGAAGACATGGCCTTTTACTCGGTGAATGGTGTGCATTTCGTTTGTCACGACTTCATCGGATATAAACACCATGGATTTGCTGGCATGTGCATAAAACAGAGCCGACAGCACCACGCCAACCGCAACACCTATTGCTAAATTATGAGTAAACACCACCACCGCCACGGTTGCTAGCATGGTTACATTGGTTGGCAGTGTGTGATCTTTAAGCTCAACAATGGAACGCCATGAGAATGTGCCGATAGAAACCATGATCATCACAGACACTAAAGCGGCCATCGGTATCAGCTTCAACCAATCAGAAACAAACACCACCATTAGCAACAAAACCACCCCAGCGATCATGCTGGACAATCGGGTTAAGCCACCTGATTTGATGTTAATGATCGACTGACCGATCATTGCGCAGCCCGCCATTCCACCAAAAAGGGAAGCCACGATGTTCGCAACGCCCTGCCCTTTACACTCATTGTTTTTATTGCTTTCAGTATCAGTCAGGTCATCGACTATGGTCGCTGTCATCAAGGATTCCAACAAGCCAACCAGAGACAGAGCAATCGAATATGGCAGGATGGTTGCAAGCGTCTCAAACGTGAATGGAATATTAGGAATCAAGAACACAGGCAGTGAATCGGGAAGCTTGCCCATATCGCCAATCGTTCTCACATCTAAGCCGAAGAGCAAACTAATGATTGTCAGAGCAACAATCGCGACCAGTGGGGAAGGTATTGCACGACCAAACTTGGGAAAATAAGGAAGCAGATAAATGATCGCCAAACCCAAAGCGACTAACACGTAAACGCTTGAAGAGACGTTGATTAATTCAGGAAGTTGAGCCATGAAAATTAGAATGGCGAGCGCGTTAACAAATCCAGTAATCACCGATTTGGAAACGAAATTCATCAGGTTACCAAGCTTGAGATACCCAGCTGCGATCTGAATGACGCCAGCTAGAAATGAAGCGGCGAGTAGATATTCTAGTCCGTGCTCTCTCACTAAAGTGACCATTAGTAGCGCCATAGCGCCTGTTGCACCGGAAATCATTCCCGGACGACTGCCAACCAAAGCAGTGACGACACAAATACAGAACGAGGCATAGAGCCCTACTTTAGGGTCAACGCCTGCAATAATTGAAAATGCGATGGCTTCAGGGATCAATGCGAGTGCAACCACAATCCCAGATAATGAATCTCCTTTAACGTTTGATAACCAATGTTTTTTTAAATAATTAAGCATGTAATTCTCTTTTACTTGTACAGCCAGTCCTGCCTTGTTGAGACATAATTTGATCGACTGTTTTTCTTGAATGAGCGAGCGCTCGAAAAGTGCGGGTGTAGAGAGAATGCAGGGGTTAAGGCGGCGTAATTAACACGTAGATATTAAACTCCTCTTGTACTTTAGTGGGAAATTAAGAAGGTGATCAAGTCCAAAATGACTGAATCCGCGCCAATATAGAGTGAGTCTCAACACAATCACACTCCCATTATTGAAAACAAAGGTTTCGATTACGCCATGCTCGTTCAGCAGCTCACATAGGGTGAAAGGTAAGGCTGACGCTAAGATCGAACAAAAAACACACCCTCAAACCTATTTATCGTCAGTAGACACAATATTTCTTTCACCAAGCAAGAATAAAGGTTGAAGCTGTCGGTATGACAGGTAATATGTTCAATCGATTTAAAAAGTTTATACAACTTAATGTTTCGGCTAATTATTGTGCAAATGTATATTTATTTGCAGCAATGCCAGAGACTTTGAGTTGAATTTGTCCCTCAATGGAGAATGAAATCAACATGACTTACGCGCCTGTAACAGACGTACTTGGCGGCAAGCTAGCGGTAGACAGTGAAGTAACTGTTCGCGGCTGGATCCGTTCACGTCGTGATTCCAAAGCTGGAATCTCTTTCCTTGCCATTTATGACGGCTCTTGTTTCGACCCGATTCAGGCCGTGGTTCCTAATAATCTTAATAATTACGAAAACGAAGTATTAAAGCTAACAACTGGCTGCTCTGTTGAAGTAACGGGTAAGATTGTTGAGTCTCCTGCGAAAGGTCAAGACTTCGAACTAGCAGCAACTGACGTTAAAGTTGTAGGCTGGGTTGAAGACGCTGACACTTACCCAATGGCTAAGACGCGTCACTCTATCGAGTACCTTCGTGAAGTTGCTCACCTACGTCCACGTACAAACGTGATTGGCGCAGTAGCACGTGTACGTAACTGTCTATCTCAAGCGATTCACCGTTTCTACCACGAGCAAGGTTTCTTCTGGACTTCTGCTCCGCTTATTACTGCATCTGATGCAGAAGGCGCTGGTGAAATGTTCCGTGTTTCTACGCTAGACATGGAAAACCTACCACGCACTGAAAAAGGCGACGTAGACTTCAACGAAGATTTTTTCGGTAAAGAGACGTTCCTAACAGTATCTGGCCAACTTAATGCTGAAGCTTATGCTTGTGCACTAAGCAAGGTTTACACGTTCGGTCCTACGTTCCGTGCTGAAAACTCAAACACAAGCCGCCACCTAGCTGAGTTCTGGATGGTTGAGCCTGAAGTTGCGTTTGCAGACCTTAACGATGTAGCGAAACTGGCTGAAGACATGCTTAAGTACGTTTTCGCTGCTGTTCTTGAAGAGCGCCGCGACGACCTTGAGTTCTTCGCTTCTCGCATCGACAAGCAAGCAATTACTCGTCTAGAGCAATTCGTAGACGCTGATTTCGCACAAGTTGACTACACTGACGCAATCCAAATCCTACTAGACTCTGGTAAGAAATTTGAGTTTGACGTTGAGTGGGGCATCGACATGTCTTCTGAGCATGAGCGTTACCTAGCTGAAGAGCACTTCAAAGCACCTGTTATTGTTAAGAACTACCCGAAAGACATCAAAGCTTTCTACATGCGCTTAAACGACGACGGCAAAACAGTTGCAGCAATGGACGTACTTGCACCAGGCATCGGTGAAATCATCGGTGGTGCACAACGTGAAGAGCGTCTAGACATTCTAGACGAGCGTATGATTGCTATGGGTATCGACCCTGAGCACATGAGCTGGTACCGCGACCTACGTAAATACGGTACAGTGCCACACGCTGGTTTCGGTCTTGGTTTCGAGCGTCTAGTATCTTACGTAACAGGTATGGGTAACGTTCGTGACGTGATTCCATTCCCACGTACACCACGCTCTGCAAACTTCTAATTCGAAACCTATTCGATATTAAAAGTTAAGAACAAACAAAAACCTCCGCACTTGCGGAGGTTTTTTTATGTTCGGAATAAAACGAGACGACGGCTGTTTCTGCGTACCACTATCTGAGACTCATTATTTCAAAAGCTAATCCACATCTTGGTCGATAGCGTATTTTATTGCAAGACCGCAGATTGCCATCATAACGAATGGGATCGCGGCAGTGGTGTATTCCGCCCACGCCATATCAGCGAATGCTTTTGCCAGCAGTACGTGGCCGAGAATAAGCAGAAGCGCACACACAATAGCGACAATAATCAGCTTAACTTCATTTCCCATAGTCATTTTCAACATAACGGTATCTCCAATATTTGGTCTACCGTTATTGAATCACAACTCTTTGGTCAATTAGGCGTACAGTTACCCCACAAACAACCCGTACAGTTGGAATGATTGTCTTTTTTATGAGGGACTTAAGGTTTTACTAGTGCGTAAGTTGATGTGCCAGTTTGCCAAGCCAGATGAGCGCCTGTTCTTTCTCTTCTGTCAGTTCATAAGAGAAGTTCAATCGTATCGCGTTATCCACTCTGCCATGCTCACTAAACAGATCGCCAGATGCAACGCTAATGCCTTGCTCGATAGCCAGTTGATGAAACTGTTGGCTGTCGAATTTTTCAGAAAAGCGAATCCATATCAAGTAGCCACCAGCCGGCTCTTCAATCTCTATTGAATGCGGAAAGTACTGCTTAATGACATCGATAAATCGCTCTTTCCTGACGACAAGGTTTTTACGCAGTTTACGAAGGTGATTGTCGTAGCTTTCATGCGTTAAGAAATGAGCGACACCAAGTTGAACAGGAGCGCTACTCGATAACGTAGAAAGAAGCTGTAACTTTTGAATCGCGTCGTTAAAACGCGTGTTCACAACCCACCCTACTCGATAACCAGGACACAAACTTTTTGAATACGACCCACAAAGCAAGACGGAATCGGTCTTATCGAAGGCCTTTAGTGGCTTCGGCTTATGCCCTTCGTAATAAAGATCGCCATACACGTCATCTTCAATAATGTAGGTTCCATGCTGTTCTGCAATCTCTACCACACGGCGCTTTGCCTGTTCCGACAAACTGGTTCCCGTTGGGTTTTGAAAAGTCGTCATCAGCCAACACGCTTTAACATCTTGGTTTTGTAGCGCGTTTTCAAACTGCTCTATATTCAACCCATTGATTGGGCAAACGTCCACTTCGATCGGGTTAAGCCCGAGCCTCTCGACAGCCTGCAGAGCACCATAGAATGCGGGAGACTCAATCACGACGTTATCACCCGACTTGGTGACCGTTTGCAGGCTCAAGTTGAGCGCCTCCATAGCACCCGACGTAATCACGATGTCTTGATGATTAACCGTGATCCCTTGCTGCAGATAACGCTGTGCGATTTGCCTTCTCAAGGACTCACTGCCCGGTGGTAAATTATTTATCACACTCGCGCCAGTCATCTTCCTACCCGCGCTGGCAAGGTTTCGAGTCAAGGTAGGTAACGGGAACAGGTCAGGATCTGGGAATGCAGAGCCGAAAGGAATCACACCTTCGGCTGAACTCGACTTCAAGAAATCAAATAAGCGGTCATTAATGGCTTTCTTTTCACTAACGAGTGGCTGTGCGTAGTCAACGCCGTCCAGCCTTGGCGCTACAAAGTAGCCCGACTGAGGTTTAGCGATGATCCACCCTTCGCTTTCTAGCAACTGGTAGGCTTGTAAGACAGTACTATTGCTGACGTTGTAATTTCGACAACTCATGCGTACCGAAGGGATCTTCTCTCCGGATCGCCACGTATTGTTGGCTATCTGAGTTCGAATATCCTTTGCAAGCTCTTCATAACGCGCCATCTAATTGTACTACCTAGAGAAATTCTGTGAGCCGGTGATTTTATCACTTACGCCAACAACTATTGCTGCTATCCATATGATCGCACCTAATTTCCACAATAGTGTGAATTGGTTCACAGATAACTTTGTAAGCTTTGCTAAGTTTGTACCCAAGGTAGGAGCTAAGTTGGCTTTCTACCTCAATAATTTGATGTAACCCAAAAACATGCGAGATAACAATGAAAAAAATAGAAGCAGACCAATTAAGTTATAAAGGAGAGTCAAACGGTGTTCACAGTTGGACAACACCGAGCGGTCAGCCATATTACTGGCACCCAGATTGGCTCCATATTGCTGAAGATGCGACAGGCTCACATCCAAAGCAAAAGATCGATGTCGAACAAGACCAAGCACCAACGAAAAAACACGCGGTGTCTGCTATTCTGAAACACATCAACCAATGGGCTGCAGACAAACTAGCGTCTCACCCTGAGATTGAAACCGGCTCAATCGAAGCTGAAATCAATCTCAAAAAGTAACGGGGTAAAGTAGATAGCAAACTCAATCACTCGCGATTCTAACCAGTACACAGACTGAATAGCCTCGAACCTCGACCGAGGCTATTCAAGTATCTTCATAAAAATGCTGCAATAACCCCCACCTAGCTAACAAATCTCTAACACAAACCAGTTTCTTGTATCAATCCACGAAAGCTATCGATAGAATTTCCGGTCTTATTCACGTCACTTATGCTAATCATTCGCAATTCTAAAGTCGTGAATCAATGAATGCGTAAATCTAATAAGAATGAGAACAAAGGCTTACCGATGGATACTTCAAATTACAATCAATCGCTAACGACTAAGTTATACGTCATTGCTGGCGTGCTGTTTGGCACCTATGGCAGTCGGGTGTGCCCTATGCTCGATAGCTTAACGACGTTAGAGATTTTCACACAAGTCAGTATTGTGTTTATCTTATTATGGCTCGCACGTCGTTACCCATTGGCGCAACATACCTTGGTCAAGCAAGGCCGATTCGCGCAACTCGATACCCTGCTATTTTTTGCTGCAAGTGTGCCTTTCGCGCTCTACTACAACTTAAGCTATGAATTCACCATAGATAGTAATTTGAAGGTGCTGTTTGGCATGAGTCTATTCGGCTTCTTTACCGGAACCATTCTTCAATTGAATGCCAAGCTCAGCCAAATGGATAAAATGGAGACGACTGGACAATTCGACTTCCAACTGGTTGGTGAAAGAAGTTCACTGGTCAAGCAGATGATAGGCTTGGTTATCGTGCTTCTGGTAACACTGACGACTATGTTGACGATGATTGCTGTCAAAGACATCTTCTGGTTAGAACATAACCCTGACCGCTTATTGGATGGCACCGGCAAGATCAGCGTGATCAAAGAGTTTATTTATTTGGCTGTGGTACTGGGTGGCTACGCGATAACCATCATGACGCTTTGGAGCAAGCTAATTAAGCGTATTCTCCTAAGCCAAGAGCACGCATTAAACAAAGTCACCAATGGCGAGCAAGGCGTTCGCTTACCTATTTTCGGCTACAACGAGCTTGGCTCAATGGCATCTATGACCAATACCATGCTTGATAGCCTTGAAACCGCGCAAAACGAAGTGAAAACCACACGTGACGTGGCCATTGTGAGCTTATCGGCATTGGCTGAATCTCGAGACAATGAAACGGGCGCACATATCCTAAGAACTCAAGAGTACGTCAAGGTGCTCGCACAAGAGCTCAGCAAATCAGAAACCCACTCAAGCTTGTTAACTCCAAACTACATCGAGTTGCTCTACAAATCTGCGCCTTTGCACGACGTGGGCAAAGTAGGTGTTCCTGATAGTGTGTTATTGAAGCCGGGCAAATTGACGGACGAAGAGTTTGAGATAATGAAAGGTCACCCCGCGATTGGGGCTGAAGCGTTATCTATTGCAGAAAAGCAGTTGGGAAGTAGCTCTTTCTTAAGAGTCGCAAAGGAGATATCTCTGACTCACCACGAGAAATGGAATGGCAGTGGTTATCCTAATCAGTTGTCTGGTGAAGATATCCCGTTATCTGGCCGTTTAATGGCATTAGCTGATGTTTATGATGCGCTCATCTCGAAGCGAGTCTACAAGCCACCCTTTACTCATGAACAAGCTAAACAGATCATCTTAGAGGGCAATGGGACGCATTTTGATCCGCAAGTTGTCCAAGCTTTTCTGGTCGTCGAACAAGCGTTTGTTTCAATTGCTGCGACCTACAAAGATGGCAAAAATGTAGCGAGTGAACTCGAGCGCGAAAGCTTTATTGCTCAACCAGCGTAATCTATTCAAAATCCACTAACTTCTTGCACCCTATAGGTTAATCCGTAGGGTGTTTTGTTATCAAATATCCTCTTTAGTCAATAAATCTGATTGAAATGGATTTTTTTTGGTCTTTCTGTTCACTTCGTATTGTCTTAAAAATTCCATACAGGTATAACTACCCATAGATACTATCCCCTCTCAATTGACATGGATGAAGATTATGTTTGAAAAAGTGTTAGCTGCTCCCGCCGATCCTATCCTCGGCCTTACTGAAGAGTTTAAAAAAGACTCTCGTGCAGAGAAAATCAACCTTGGTGTTGGCATCTACAAAAATGAAGCTGGCCAAACGCCTGTACTTAAAACAGTAAAGAAAGCAGAAGCTGCACTTCTTGAAAGCGAAAAAACCAAATCTTACCTGACAATTGAAGGTACAGCTGAGTACGGCCTAGCGGTTCAGAAGCTTCTTTTCGGTTCAGACGCAGAGATCGTTGCATCTCAACGCGCGAAAACTGCACAAGCTCCTGGAGGTACTGGTGCACTTCGCGTTGCTGGCGAATTCATCAAACGCCAACTAGGCGATGCTAAAATCTGGATCAGTAACCCAACTTGGGCAAACCACAACGGCGTTTTCGCTGCTGCGGGTATCGAGACAGCTCAATACAGCTACTACAACGCTGAAACAAAAGACAAAGACTTCGCAGGCATGGTTGCTGACCTAGAGAAAGCTTCTGAAGGCGATATCGTTCTTCTTCACGGCTGCTGTCACAACCCAACAGGTATCGACCCAACAACTGACGAGTGGGAAGTGCTGGCTAAACTGGTTGCTGAGAAGAAACTGCTGCCTCTATTCGATTTTGCTTACCAAGGTTTTGCAAAAGGCGTTGAAGAAGATGCTGCTGGCCTACGTATTTTTGCTCAATACAACAAAGAGATCCTTGTTGCTAGCTCGTTCTCTAAGAACTTCGGCTTGTACAACGAGCGTGTTGGTGCATTCACTCTGGTTGCTGAATCAGCAGACGTAGCAACGACAGCATTCTCTCAAGTTAAGAGCATTATCCGCTCTATCTACTCTAACCCACCAGCCCACGGCAGTGCTGTCGTTACTCACATCCTTGGTGATGCTGATCTACGTGCTGAATGGGAAGCAGAAGTGGCAGAAATGCGTGACCGTATCCAAGAGATGCGTGAGCTATTCGTAACAACACTGAAATCTGAAGGTGTTGATGCAGACTTCACATTCATCGAACGTCAAAACGGCATGTTCTCGTTCTCAGGTCTAAGCAAAGAGCAAGTAACTCGCCTAAAAGACGAATTCGCTATCTACATTGTTGGCTCTGGTCGTATCAGCGTTGCTGGTATGACTAAGTCAAACATGGGTCCTCTATGTAAAGGTATCGCTGCGGTTCTTTAATCGAAAAGCGAAACCTGTATTTGCAGACCACAAGCTTGCACTTACAGACCAATAGATGTGTAAAAGCCAGCAATTAAGCTGGCTTTTTTGTGTCTCCACTTTCAGGTTTAGATACTTTGTAAGTTAATACTCTAGGAAAAATTCCACACCTAGCTCGTTAGTACGTTCGCTACGAATTTTACCTTCACCATCTCGATGTTGGTATGACCCACCAATCGCAAACTTGTTGGTCACTAGATAACGTAAACCTAAGTGATAGATCTGTTCATCAAACAGGTCACTTCGATTCACTTGCACACTCCCGTTAGCTATCCAACGTTTCGCAAATCCATAGTTAAGCTCAGCTTTTACCCCTTGGATGAACTCGGTGTCTGAAGATTCAGTTCGGTTGGTGTCATTATCTTCAACCTTACCTTTCGTGATACCAAGCAGGTAGTAAGCCACTATATCTAAATCTTTCTTAATGCTGTAACGGTAACCAACACCTGGCATCAGCGTATCAATTCGAGTTGTGGTGTCATCAGGGTGAATAAAGCGTGCGCTGTAGTCTCCCAGCAACAACCAATCATCCGTCATCGCGTAACTGACGCCTAATCCATACGACGAGGCGTTATTATTACTGCCTGCATCTTCATTTAAACTGCCCGAATGCGCCGTGGCATAAATATGGTCGTAATCTAAAATATCCACCGCGTTAGTGTCCGCCCACAAACTTGGAGAAAACATAAAAACCGCAGATACAAAACTAAGCTTCCACTTCGACATTCCTATCATCCTTAAACTGTCACTCCATTAATTGAAAGGTTAGTCTATCCATAAGACTTTAAAAAGGTTTTAGCTCACAGATTGATTTGTGACGGCAAAATATTATCAAATGTTGTACCATGAAATCATACAAACCAATGGATGATCATTATGGATGCTGAGTTATTAGAGATTCAAAACTTTCTGGCACAATACCCCCCTTTCACAGAACTCCCTGAGGAGATGTTGGCGAAAGTGACCAGTAGCGTGGAAATTTCTTATTACCGCCAAGATACCCCTATCATTCACTTTGGTGATCAAATTCATGACTTATATATCGTTCGAAGTGGCGAAGTCGAAGTCTACCGTCGTAAAGGCGAACTCTATAACCGCCTTGATGAAGGCCACTTGTTCGGGCAAATGGGTCTACTGACCAACAACAAGGTTCGTTTCCCAGTTAAAGCCACCGAAGATACCCTGCTTTACTGTATTCCTGAGCCTATCTTCCAAGAGCTCTACGACAACTACGACTCCTTTGCAGATTTCGTAGAAGTAGAAGACAACGCCCGTCTTCGCCAAGCAAACTCAAGTAATAACGATGCCAACGATCTCACGACATCCAAGGTAAAAACGCTACTGACTAGCGAAGCGCCGATGATCGAGAAGACTCGTACGATACAACAAGCCGCGACTATGATGGCCGAAGACAATGTCTCTTCCCTGCTGATCATTGATCCAGAAATCGTTGAAGATGATGAAG
The DNA here is from genome assembly GCF_041470465.1 of Vibrio sp. 10N.261.55.F4. NCBI lineage: Bacteria > Pseudomonadati > Pseudomonadota > Gammaproteobacteria > Vibrionales > Vibrionaceae > Vibrio > Vibrio sp. 10N.261.55.F4. The sequence continues at coordinate 284,548 of NZ_JBFRMM010000002.1, forward strand.
ATGACTCAACACCCGTGATTGGCATCATCACCGACCGAGATTTATGTACTCGCGTTTTAGCTGAAGGGCTTGACCCATCGGATGAAGTCTCTAGCGTAATGACACCTGAGGTTATCTCTCTCGATCACAATGCTTACGTATACGAAGCTATGATGACCATGCTTCGCTATAACGTGCATCATTTACCAGTGCTTAAAGATAAGAAGCCGATTGGTATTATCGAAGCGACCGATATTGTTCGTTATGAGTCTCAAAACTCGCTGTTATTGGTAAGTAGTATCTTCCAGCAACAAAGTATCGAAGATCTGAAGGTGCTTTCCGAGCAAGTAAAAGACAGCTTTGTGCGCTTAGTTAACGAAGATGCCAACGCCCACATGGTAGGTACTGCAATGTCGGTAATTGGTCGTAGCTTTAAGCAGCGAATTATCGAACTGGGCGAAGAGAAATTGGGCAAGTCGCCTATTCCTTACTGTTTCCTCGCACTGGGCTCTATGGGGCGTGATGAGCAGCTGCTGGTTACTGACCAAGATAACGCAATTATTCTTGATGATACCTACGACGAGAAAAAGCACGGTAAATACTTTGAGGAGCTGTCGACCTTTATTTGTGATGGCTTAGATCAGTGTGGCTATGTGTATTGTACTGGCGATATCATGGCGACTAACCCAACGTGGCGTATGACTCGTCGACAATGGGAAGAGTGCTTTGCCGATTGGATTGATGATCCAAACCCGAAAGCACTGTTAAATGCTTCAATCTTCTTCGACTTAGATGGCGTTTATGGTCGTCTGAAATGGGCCGAGCAATTGAACAGCTTTATTGTTCGACGCGCACGTAAGAACAATCGCTTCTTGGCGTGCCTTGCACGTAACGCACTCAACCGTACACCTCCGCTCGGCTTCTTCAAAGATTTCGTGATGGAGAAAGATGGCCGTCACAACAACTCTATCAACCTTAAACGTCGTGGTACTGCGCCACTCGCCGATTTGATTCGTGTTCACTCGCTCGCGGTAGCGTCTCGCTCTAAGAACTCGTTCGAACGCTTAGATGACATTATTGACGCCGGTATTCTGCCAAAAGGCCGAGCTCAAGATTTGAAAGATGCGATGGAGTTTATCTCTCTGGTTCGTATTCGCCACCAAGCACACGATGTCGACAACAACATCGAGCCTGATAACAACATCGAGCCAGAGAACCTGTCTGACTTCGAACGACGTAACCTAAAGGATGCATTCCAAATATTAAGTAATGCGCAAAACTTCCTTAAGTTCCGTTATCAAGCCAGCAACAAGTTTAAGTAGGGCCTATGAACAAACTATTCAGATCACCTGCGGTCGATTGGCCATTTAAGTTTGCTCAGAAGCTTGAACGAGCGAGAGACGAGCGCTTAAAGCACTTTTATAGCCAGCCTCTTCCTGCGCCTGATACGCCACTTTCAGAAGTGATGTTTTTGGCTGTCGACTTTGAGACAACGGGGTTAAACCCAAACAAAGACGGCATCATTACCATTGGTTTAGTGCCATTTACGCTCAATCGCATCTACTTGCGACAAGCCAAACACTGGACTCTAAGACCAAAACAGAAACTTGAAGAAGAGTCTGTCGTGATTCATGGCATCACTCACAATGACATCATTGATGCGCCAGACCTTAGCGAAGTGTTGGGCGAGATCTTAGAATCAATGGCGGGACATATCCCTGTGGTTCACTATCGTCGTATCGAACGTGACTTTTTGGACAATGCATTGAAAGTGCGACTCGGTGAAGGCATTGAGTTCCCAGTCCTCGACACGCTGGAGATTGAATCTCAGATCCAAAATAAACTGGCTGGCGGCTTGTGGAACAAGCTGAAAGGTAAGAAGCCAGCTTCAGTGAGACTGGGTCAGAGTCGTCGTCGATACCATCTGCCCGACTACACGCCGCATCATGCATTAACTGACGCTATTGCGACCGCTGAGCTACTCCAAGCGCAAATTGCTCATCACTTTGACTCTGAGATGCCTCTGAAGAGTTTCTGGCTCTAGCTGAGTTACGTAGGCTAAATACAAACACAAAGCCCATCAACTTCCATTGGCGGGCTTTTTCATTTTTATCGTCTGTGTTTAAGCAACGGTTGGCCCGACTAAGCGCATTTCCCATAAGCGTTTAAACATATTATAACGTCACACCGCAGCAGTTCCGCTCTAATGGACGTCGAAAATCGTGATCGCTATTTGTCAGCGTGATTGGCATTATTACTTCCCAACCACAGACAACGTTTGGTAATAAAGACGCTTTTGCTGATACATATTCTCATCAGCGACTGAGAACAATTGCTCAACGTCTGTTGAATCACTAGAGGCTGCACCAATCGAGAATCTGACAGGAATAGAGATACCCGCTTTAGTCTCGATTGCCTGTTGCTCCTGAGCAATGTACAACTGCTCAGTCATCTTTGCGACATTGAGCGAACTCGACTCACCAGACGTTAAGGTAAGCACCGCAAATTCATCTCCACCCAAACGGTATAGATTACTGGCAGGTGTCAATTCGTGGCTGATTACGTCTACGCAGCGCTGTATCAGCTCATCCCCGATCTCATGCCCATGAACATCATTGGTCGTTTTCAAGCCATTGATATCAATAATGATCAAAGAAATCTGATTTTGATTGTCGTTAATGCTGCGTTTACTGAATTCGAGATCTTCATTAAAAGCTTTACGATTCAAACAGCCAGTCGGCATGTTAATCCGTGTAATATTTTCGAGCTCTAGCCAACCAGCTAACTGTTTTTGGTACATGTCAAAAATCAGAAGATCTTCTTCACTGAGGACATCAAATGAACTTGAACAAAAATACCCGATCGCCGTCCCCTGTGAGTCACAGAGTATCAGGTCAGCCTCGCCAGTCCGGTTAAAATGAAACTGAATCGAATGTTGAACAAGTAATGTCTTTAACTCTTGATCGACCATTTGAGGAATCAACCGATATTCAGCCGCGTGTCTTGATGATGCAAACTGAACGATCTTCAAAATACGATGCTTCTGGGATTCTTCACGCGCGAGCGAATTAGTTAACTTGCTGGTTTTCTCTTCGACTAAGTCCTCTAGCTGAACATTAAATCTTTCGAGTTTATCGTTACTTTCGGTAAGCTCACGGACTTGATATTGTATGCGACCCCACAAGGTTTCCAATAAACGACTCAGCGTGACGAACTCTGTAAAACGATGTTCATCCACACTATGAGTCGGTGACTGGTTATGCGAATACGACGTAACAGATTCAGCCAACAAGTTTAACTGCCCTGAGAACCAGCGGCTTAGGAACAGAGCAAACACAATCGAGATGGCAAGCGTCGCCACCAATATTCTGACAAAGACCACCTGAGCTTGTTGCATCTCTAATAAACGCTCACTGTCGGAAATATGATGTTTGACGTTCAGTACCAATTTGTCGGTAAAGAATGTGCTGTCGATAGAGATAATGTTCGCACTTTGTTCAGAAGATTGAGCATCCGTTGAATCAATATAGTTAAACTCAACCGACTCATTTTGATAAAGGAAAGGCGTCACTTTAGTCTTAAGTCTGTCATACCCCATAAGAACCACAAGATAACCCTGCGGCGTGTATGTAGAACCTTCTATCAAACGATAAGGTAAAATCGGCGCGACAAAAGCGATACCTGCAGCGGCATTATCCGCCACTTCAGTTTCGGTAAACTCGGTGTGGAACAATTTCCCTTGCCCATAAACCGATTGAGGACGCTTCAAGCTTTCTAATAACTGGCTCTGCTCAAAATGGTACAAGCTGCCTTTGCTGTCATAAATGGGCTTCCAGTTTTGGTCCAGAATATAAGTCGCGGACACACTCTCCGCTAGCGCATTGAAGCTATCCATCTTGTCCCAAACAACACTCGAGAAAAAGATATTACCACCCGCTTTAATCAATGATCGGTCATGCGAATACCATTGAGTTAGGCTCGCCGTCAGCTTAATTTGCTCTTGTACGGTTTGACGAATACCGGTCGTAGAGTTGTCCAGCTTGGTTTCTTTTTGCTCTAAAGAACTTTGGTTTTGTTTATTGAGAATCAACTGTCCCGCTAGGTAAACAGGAAGCATTGAGCAAGCCAGCAACACCAAGCCCATGGTGTATTTTAATGATAGCTTCAATCTCTTACCCTCATATTCGCCGAGTAATATTGAACAAAATCATTGTAAAACTTATGCAGTTCACTCTTTGGCATCCCTGACTTGTAACGCTGATACGCCCGAGCCGATGCCTCCCAAACGATCGCCATCTTGTAGTCACTCGACATCATTTGCGATGCTTGAAACTCATCGTACATATTTGAAAGTGTCTGGTTACCTTCCTCAACACGGCGTTGATTAACCTCATAAAACGGCGAAACCATGGCACTCGAGTGAGCTAAATAGGTGAAACTGTTTGATTGCAGGTATTGAACGACTTCTTTCAAAGCCAATTTCTTATCTGGGTTTTGCATGCCTTTTTCCGTGACAGCAAAAACCTTTGCGCCACTAAATGAAGACATACTTTCACCACGATAGGTCGGCAACGAATTGATGTACAAATCTCGACCAAAGGCGGCATCGAGTTCGCTGAACGCCCAATCACCGTCAATCAAAAACTCGACTTCCCCATTGATGAACCTCTGCCTCGCGCAAATATCGCTGCACGATGATTCGATGACTTTTTTCTGCTGCAACATGTCGATGAAATCAAAGATAGCAACTAACCCTTCACCATTAACATTCTTCGACGATAATAAGTCTTCAGAAAAAAGCTGATAGAAAGCTAGATAGAAGTACATGTTTGGATTGGGAAAAAACACGCTCACTTGATCGGACTGAGCAGAGCGTTCAATTAGGCTCTCCCATGTCACGACTTGCGCTTGAGGCTTGCTCGAATACAGAACGACTTGGTTTCCAATACCAACCGGTAACGCCTTAAGCTCACCGTTGATGACCACTGCATCAAGCGCTTTTTTCTCATAGCGTTGGGTATCGACCCAAGCATCAGGAAGCGTCGCTAAATCGATATATTCAGTTAGACCTAAGAAGTCAGAAGGAACCCAGATGGCGTCGGGAAAGGTATTGTCTCTAGGATCAGCAACAAGCAGTTCAGAACGAATACTGTTGACGTCAAACGAACGAATTTCTACACGATGATCAGTCATCGCTTCGATATGTTCTTTTACATAATCGGCCGTTTCATAATTAATACCAGCCCATATTTCAAGTGTGGACGAACAAGCAACGGCCGGAAATAGCATCGCAAATAGACTCAATAACCTCACACTTGGTTCCTTGTGGTAAAAATTAGACGTTGGATTTTAATCGCCCATCAATAAACCGGGCGATGCGGCTTATCGCTCACTGCTCATGATTAGAGACCTAGCTTTGGGCGACACGTTATATAGTAAAAAGTGCCTAAATAACAGTTGATACTCTCGCTTTAAGAGAAAGGTCTGCTCATTCTGATACATCCGTCATATCTCTGGATGACTGTTCTTACAATAAATCAACATACCATACCCTTTATTATTAACGACAAAAAAAATGCCGCAAAAGCGGCATCTATCTCGTTCGGTGCATTCGACACAATAAAAATCAAATAAGTAATTTATCAGTCAAAGCCCTATCATCGATTAAGCGTATTTCTCTTCGAAATCTTTCATGAAGCTAACCAGCGCTTGAACGCCTTCCAGAGACATTGCGTTGTAAAGTGAAGCTCTCATTCCACCTACTGCTCTATGGCCTTTCAGTGATTTCAGACCTGCAGCATCAGCCAATTCTAGGAACTTGCCATCTAACTCAGGTTTCGCCAGTTGGAACGGCACGTTCATTCTAGAACGGTTTGCAGTGTGAACATCGTTTTTGTAGAAAGCTGAGCTATCGATTGCATCGTAAAGCAGCGCTGCTTTCTCTTTGTTCACCAACTCCATCGCTTCAACGCCACCTTGAGCTTTCAGCCACTTGAACACAAGGCCTGATAGGTACCAAGCGTACGTTGGTGGTGTGTTGAACATTGAGTCTTTTTCAGCAAGTACTTTGTAGTTCAGAATACTCGGCAACACGTCGTTTGCGAGTTCGAGTAGATCATCACGTACGATTGCAATGCAGATACCCGCAGGGCCGATATTCTTTTGCGCGCCCGCGTAGATAACACCGTACTGAGACACATCAATCTTACGAGACAGAATGTTAGATGACATATCCGCTACGATTGGCTTATCCGTTTGAGGAAGCTCGCTGATTTCAATACCATCGATGGTTTCATTCGGACAGAAATGTACATACGCAGCTTCCGGGTCAATTTTCCAATCTTTAGCTGGAACAACCGCTGCTTTACCATCAATTGACGTCTTCGCGTTGAATACATCGATTTCGCAATATTTGCTCGCTTCAGTCACTGCACTTTCTGCCCAGTAACCCGCATCAATGTAAGTCGCTTTCGTCGCATCACCTAAAAGGTTTAGAGGAACAGCAGCGAATTGAGCACGAGCGCCCCCCTGACAGAAAAGAACTTTGTAGTTGTCTGGGATGTTCAGAAGATCACGTAGGTCCTGTTCGGACTCGTCAGCAACTTGAATAAATTCCTTGCTGCGATGGCTGATTTCCATCACGGAAGTCCCTAAACCATTCCAATCAATAAAGTCCGCTTGCGCTTGTTTCATTACCGGTTTAGGCAGTGCAGCTGGGCCAGCACTGAAGTTGAATACGTTATCTAATGTAAGTTCCATGGGGATGATTGCTCCTGCTAAATAATAACTATGCAAGTAATACCATGTTTTACCCAACATAAAAACAACAAAAGAGGTCTTAAGACCTCTTTTGTTTTGTACCGTACAAAATGTTTAAGCTTAACCTGCTAAATCACCCTATCAGTATTCACGCCTGCTCTGTTTATTGAACAAAAACCGGCATAAGTAGAGCGATTAATGGAATTTCTTGTCCATTTTCGAACACTAGGTTTCCATTTTCTAAGTCAGCGCTGATTTCATAACCACTGTCTGTTTCCTTGATCATTTCCATCACAAGCAATTCATCGATACCTTCACGGATGAATGGATACTCTTCAACAAGTTCATTTGAGAAGCTAGAGTGAACGTTGCCCGTTAATGCAAGCATGATCATCGAAGGGTTGCTGCTGATGTTTTCGGTCCCTTCCGGCACGCTCACCAACCACTTAGATTCGAACTGTCCCTTACCTAACTCTAACGACATGTTGTTCATTGAAAGGTCGAAACCTTTAGCAAACAGGATATCGATAAATGGAATGATCTCTGCAACGTCTTCTTGCGTCATCACAGGATTAGATTGGTAAATCTCAAAGATTTTCTCAAACGACTCGCTATCCAACTTCGACATTTCAAAATCGACGTTTAGGTTGTTCAACTGGCCTTCACTGGTCTCGATGTTTGCGATATCCAGCTTGAGGTTGCTGCGCAGACGCTTAGTTGCTTCATCTAGATGTGATTCAAAATCGTACTTAGAATTTTCAATGGTCATGAAAGGCTGCATTGCAGAATCTGAAACCAAGAAGCTATCGATAGTAAAATTCTGAGTACCTAACCAGTAGCCTTTCGCTTGTTGGCCTGAACCCACACCTTTCAGATTAGACAGCGTTACCTCTTCACCGGTTTCAAAATCAATTTGAACTGAAGGGATTGAAAGCTCGTAATCAACTTGGCCTAAAACAGTCGCATGGCCAGAAAGATTCGATTTAGTGATCGAGACCGAAGTCCCATTCTCATCAGAACCTTGGTGATTGAACTGGCTTAACTCAAAGTTAAAGTCAGTGTTGCCGTTTAGCTCAGTACTAGTGGTCAGAGTTAAAGGCAGAATATCGGTATTCTCAAACGTCGACAGTGCATTTAGACTCACCAAACCATGGCTAACCGCACTATTTATGACAAACTCACTCGGCAACCCATCAATCGCAAGTTGCTCTTTCAGGTTTTCATCCATCACAGTTAAACGAGTGGTTACGTTGGAAGACAAGTAACCTCTATCGTATTCCACGATCTCAGCTTGAATGCTTGAATTGTTAAGCTTTGCAACGCCATCGGTAATCGCATTTTGTCCAATTTGCCCAACCGCTAGCGGCCAACAAAGTGCCAGTGAGATTGCTCCGCCAATAGCACCAATTTTTCTTAACTGTTCCATGAGTTCTCTTTCTACACGTGTCTATTTTTTTTAGTCTAACCCATCAGTAGCAAACAAGAAACATTGAGTTAAATCAGTCTATTGCTCGATACTTCGATTGCCTCAATAAATTAACGGCTAGCTCTCATCCTTATTCGGCGGTTCTTGCTAGGCTAAAGACGTCGCTACTATTAAGGTTGAGCTGTGAATCAATACGCTGTTATCTGTTTGGACAATAATCCGGTTAGCATTGAAAGAATACGTTCGGAGCTGGCTCCGTTGGCTTCTGTATTCGATATTTATACTGCCGAGAACATAGAAGACGCACATCACGCATTAGAAGATATTCATGATCACAACCAAACCGTTGCTTTGGTGATCACTCATCATCATTCTGAATTTAATGGCGTGCAATTCCTGATTGAACTTCAACAGCTGCCCCATAGTAATACCGCAAGAACGATATTAGTCAGCGCTTCGTCAGACATTCAATCCATTTTAACCGCTGTGAATGAAGGTAGGCTCAACCACTGTTTAACCAAACCGGTTCAAGATCAGGTTCTGTTCAAATCAGCGCAAAAAGAGCTGACCTCTTTTGTTATCCAATACGACTCAGAAAACCTGCTCTCTTACAGCGATGCATTGGATCAACAACGCTTACTCAGAGCGCACATTGAGCAAAAGATTCACTCTTTCCAATCGGGTTTCATTCACGACTACCACCAGCTTTCTGATAATGCCCTTGCAGAACGTGTCGTCAGTGCCTTACAAGATGTGTTTTCAAAAGATGACAAAACTAAGGCCATTCGTGACTATTCCCCCGAGCATCTACTCACTGTGGAAGGCGAAGACAATCGCTTTTTATGGCTGATCATTGAGGGTGAAGCAGCTCTTTATAAGAAAGATGAACTTGGGCAACAGCGGGAAGTGGTACGTCACTCCAAAGGGAACATTGTTGGCGGGATGTCATTTGTAACAGGCGAGCCTTCGTTTTCTACGGCGATCACCCTAACGCAGACTCGCGTTATCAAACTGGATAAAGATAGCTTTGCTCAGGTGATGCATTCAAACAATACCCTGCTGCCTTTATTTACCAATCTACTGCTCCGTCATTTTAATCGACGTTTGCAACGCAGCATCACCAATAAGATCAAACTGCAGCAGACACTAGAATCATTAGAGTCTGCACATCAACAACTGATCGAGAAAGAGAAAATGGCGATGCTCGGGCAGCTAGTCGCGGGAGTCGCACATGAGCTGAATAACCCGATTGCTGCCATATTAAGAAGCATCGAAACTCTGTCAGACCATCTCGACCAAATATTGGCAAACCTATCCGTTCCAGAGTCCAATAAAGGGACTGACATACTGGCACATTCAAAGTTAGCTGAGCCACTATCAACAGCCCAAGAAAGACAGCTCGTAAAGCATCTTACGTCGACGATTAATGACCGTGCTTTAGCAAAAAAAGCCGTGAGACTAAACCTAAGCCAAGACTCTACGGTTCTAAACACATTAAAGGCGTCCCCTGTCGCAGGCAAAGAGCTGCTCAATGACTTAGAGCATTACCATTATGTTGGAAACTCTATCCGCTCAATTCAAGTGTGCAGCAAGCGTATTGCCGATATGGTCAAAAGCTTAAAAAGCTATGCTAGAGAAGATGAAGAAGTTCGCCACTACACAGATATCCACGAAGGGCTTGAAGATACCTTAGTGATCTTCGAAAACAGGCTTAAACACCACCAACTCGAAAAGCATTACGATACCGACTTACCGCCTTTATTGTGCCAGTCGCTCTCGCTGCAACAAGTGTGGACCAACCTTATCTCCAATGCGCTCGATGCCCTATCTGAACGAGGAAAAGTGACCATCACCACTTCTCAACAGACAAAAGGCGACGACGCGTTTCTTGTGGTGCAAATCTCCGATACTGGCCACGGCATTGCCAAAGAAGACATCAACACCATTTTCAACCCAAATTTCACGACTAAAAAAGAAGGCAACTTTGGTTTAGGGATTGGGTTATCCATTTCTCAACAAATCGTTTCGGCTCATCAAGGGTTTATTTTGGTGGAGTCAGAGGTAGGCAGCCATACAAACATGCAAGTGTGGCTTCCATTTAAACAAGAAGGAGCACCTCATGAATAAGTACCTAATTTTATGTGTCGATGATGAACCTGAAGTTCTCAATAGTGTCCTTCAGGACTTGGCGATATTTGAAGAGAACTTTCTGGTTGAAGGTGCAGAGTCGGTCGATGAAGCCAAGCAAGTAATCAAAGAAATGGGACAAGATGGTATTAAGCTCGCGTTAATCTTGTGCGACCACATCATGCCAGAAAAGACCGGCATCGATTTTCTGATCGAACTCAATCAACACGACGCGACGAAACCAACACGTAAGCTGCTGCTCACAGGGCAAGCTGGGCTGGAAGATACCGTCACGGCCATTAACAACGCTGCACTTGATTTCTATATTTCAAAACCTTGGCAAGGCGATCAACTGAGAGACACGATTACTCAACAATTGACTGACTATGTCATTGCCAACGACAAGCAATTGCTAAACTGGACTTCCATCTTAGATACCGAGCGCATACTGACTTCAATGGCGGATAAACGCACCAGTTTTGGTGAATAGCACTGATTGGTTAATGGATACTGAGAATAGCGTCATCCGATATAAAAACCTTCCGAATGTATACAAATTTTGGATAATTCGCTCGTCTATTTTTCTCATTCGCCCTAAACATGAGATCTCCGTTACATACTGATCCTTAATTTGCTTGTTTTTTAACTAAATGAGTAAGGTTTTACATTTTAAAGGATTACTTTTCCGTGAGTTAGATTAAACTGTCTCAATGTTTATGGTTTGCCGATTTGTCTCAAACCAAAGGAATTAACACTAATATAGGTTTACAGTCGTTATGCGCAAAATTCTACTTACTACCGCTATGCTATTGGCTTCTGGTCAAGCACTAGCTGTTGATGAACAACCACAGGTAATGAGCAACTTTAACTATGATTACTTTGAAGCACGTATCGGTGCTAGCCCAGTAACATTTGGTGGTGCGTTCAGTAAGTCCATTCACCCGAACGCTCACGCTATAGCACGTATCGATTCAGAATTTGAAAGCGATTACGACTCAGCTGTAGGTCTTGGTTTCCACGCTCCATTAAACAACTGGGCAGACCTAACAGGTGAAATGCTAGCTCGTATCGTTCAACCTGAGAACTCAAGCTCTACTGATATCGGTATGGAAATCAACATTGGTGTTCGCCAATGGCTTGGTCCACAACTAGAAGTTGGTGGTAAAGGTGGTTACGTTTCTATCGATGACAACGATGATTGGACAGGTTCTGTTTACGCGCGTTTCCACTCTACAGAGCTTTTCTCTTTAGGTGCTGAAGCTCGTATTAACGACTTCTACGGTGACCAACTTATGTTCACTGCTCGCTTCAAGTACTAATACTTAAAGCTCAAGCCCTAGCAAATAAGCTCTCTATGAGCACTTAGCCTTTTGATACTTAGTCTTTTAAGAAATCCGGCTAAGACAGAAACAAAAAAACCGAGGACATTCCTCGGTTTTTATTTATTAACAGTAATCTTAAGCATATAAGGTAAACTTCTTTAGTGGCAGCTCTTTAGTAATTGCTGCTTGCGTGGCTCTTGTAATAGTTTCCAGTGAATACCATCAATTGCACCCGCAAATTTCCAAAGTAGTTTTAGGTCAACATCGTTTCCGTACGCTTCGCGAACCTTATTAAACACTTCAGGTGCGCCCAACTGCATAAACATTGAAACATCATCCACACCCGCCTTTTTAACCATGCGCTCTAACGTAAGCTGCATGTTTGGTAGATCTCTTAATCTACGGCTAGCTGATGACTTCTTGAAGCTACGCTGCTGAATTGAATTATCGATTGAAGTACGAATAATACTATCCAATTCAGGATGTTCACAGGTAAACAGATCCGTAATGTCGTAATAGTTTACGGTTGCTGTTGTCTGCTTCTTTACATGACGATACTTTTCACAATCAAGATCGGTCAGTTTTTTATCTAATGATTTTCCACCTCTAATGAATAAACAACCTTCACTCAATAAAGCGAACATAGCGTCATTTTGAAAGAGGCCAATACCTCCGAACATAGAACGTTTTTGATGCTCACCAAATTGATTCACGTAATTAATAAATGCTGTCTCGGTCATATCCGTTGATCCTTAATCAAATTACCCCGATTAGGTTGATCACCAGACAAGCAGCTTGTTATGCGAAAATTTTAAATCTATTTTGTTATTCTATAGGTGAATATTATGGTTTCGTTTTTCACCTTTAAATAAATCATACTTCGAAAAGAAAAATAAGTCTGGACTTAGTTCACATCAATCAATTGAGTATTCCGGTTTTTCATGATTGACTTCACAGTAAACTATCAAACCATGCTTGAATTTGGACACCTAGTGATACACCGGTTCAAATTATTAAAGGTTATGTAGACGGGTGAGTATTGCCTCGCAGCATCGTGGCTTGTAAAATGGCAGGACAGACCTGTTTTTACTTTTTATATGAATCATTTATCGTTTTTCTGGCTACCTCAAAATAAGACTCTTCTCTTAAAGGGTCTAGAATCAGAGTTTGCCCAACTTGTTGGACATTCTATCTCAGCGGGAAAAATAACACTTCCTCCTATCCCTAACGTTGTACTGAAGATTCAATCGCTTTGTACCCTTGAATCAACTGGGATTGCTGACGTTGCCGAGTGCTTACTCGAAGACCCAGGCCTCGCTGCTATTGTCATTCGTGTGGCTAACTCTGTCGTCTTTAACCGACGTAATATTACTTGTGTTGATATTATGACGGCGGTGTCGCGCCTTGGCATATTAAGAGTACGTGACATCGTGACGGCTCAGGCTATTGAGCAACTCAAACACTCAGTCAACCTCAGTAAAGAATGTAATAAGGTATTGGTTCAGAGCGCTTCTGTATCAAAAGAGCTGGGCGCTACTATGGTGCTTGTTACCAACAGCTTCAAAGAGCTCTCCCCTACTGAATACCGTTACCTTGAGCATGAAAAATCGCTGCTTGTTGGATTACTGGCTGATATTGGTTTGTTCTGTTTGGTTAGCGAATACCACCTCTACCTCGAAAATGGCAATTACCTAGATCACGACATCGCTCTACAAATCTTCCAAGGCCAATGTTCTGCTACCAGTAAATTGGTGCTTAACCGTTGGGGCTTCGACAGCGACTTTATTGATGTGTGCAGCAATACCATCAATAACCACGAACAGCGTGAAGTCTCTTACTTAGATATCGCTCGAATCGCTAACCACCTGCTGATGTTCAGAAACAAGGATGAGAACATCGATGATCACGAAGTTGAACTTAACGTGACAGGTGCAGAGGTGCTTTATAAATTAAGCAACTTGAGCAAGCATGATTTTAATGCAAAGCTAAGCGACGTGATCAATACTAGCGGCTTCTAAGTCACTGTTAAATTACAAGTAAGTGTAATATGAAGTAAATGCAATGGGGAAAGCATGTTTACAGGGATGATCTTTATATTTGCGCCACTCGTCGTGGGGTATCTTTTTGCAATTTCGAACGCTCAGACATTAGAATTTATCAACCGCTCAACATCGCGGTTGATCTACGTGATTCTGGCGTTAATGGGACTAAGCTTAGCCGCCCTCGATAACCTAGGCAGTAACCTGCAGACAATCCTTCTATATACCGTCACTTTCTTTGTCTGCTTAAGCGTATGTAACCTAATGGCACTGCCCGCTATTGATAAGTTATTGCCACTCAAAACCGACAGTAGCAAGAAGAAGCTTCCCCTCTCTTCTATGGCGATGGAATCTGCAAAACTCATCTTAGTGGTAGGTTCAGGGCTAATCGCTGGCTTAGTGCTGCCTATTGGCCTTGATTGGGTTGATACCGCAAGCGAATGGATTCTGTTTGTTCTTCTATTCTTTATCGGCATTCAGCTGCGTAATAGCGGACTCACACTTCGTCAGATCTTACTCAACAAGCACGGTATGGTTATCGCAATCACCATTATCATCACCTCAATGTTAGGTGGTGTAATCGCGGCTTACATCCTAGATATCCCTCTGTTCAAAGCCTTGGCAATGTCTTCTGGATTTGGTTGGTACTCTCTGGCTGGTATCTTAATGGGTGACGCCTTTGGTCCTGTCTATGGTGGCGCTTCTTTCATGCTTGAGCTGTTAAGAGAGTTAGTTGCCTTGGTACTGATTCCAGTGCTAATTCGCAGCTACCCATGCACTTCCATTGGTTATGCTGGTGCGACTGCGATGGACTTCACCTTACCGGTCATTCAAACAACAGGCGGCGTTAGATGTGTGCCTATCGCTATCGTCAGTGGCTTTATCCTCAGCTTGCTTGTTCCGATATTGATGTTGTTCTTTGTATCTCTTGCTAACTAGATCGCAGGAATAGCGTTTGTTTTAGATTAGAATGCAACTCGAATACCAATGCCCAAGACACCGATACAGTTACAGTTACCGAAATAAAAAGACACTAAGTGTCATTGCTCAACAAATAACGATCACGGTAACCTGTAACGACAAAGTTATAAAAAGAATAAACTTACAAAAGGAACCACTATGAAACGCCTTTGCGTCGCATTACTGCTAGCTTCAACTTCTACTTTCTCTTTTGCAGCAGATTCAATGTCTGAGACAAACCAGTGCCAAGCAAAAAAATATGATGCGTACATCGACGCTTCTTTGAATTGGTATGCCGACCTTGCTGCATTAACCTCTGAGCAATATCCAGAGCTAACAGAAGTGAGTGAGTGGTTCCTAGAAGGTCGTAAGCACCACTTTGAGCTTAACCGTGCTGCGGTTCACTACTACTTAGTAAACGACTCAAGCAAAGTGGCAACAGAGCAACCTGTAGAAGGTTGGTTGCAACTTGAGCAACACGACATTAAAACGCTATCAACACGTGATGATGAGCTTGGTAAAATCGCGAAAACAACATTCGATGACCGCCAATCAACGCCTCACGCTCAAAACTACGAACTACGTTCTGCCTTTGCAGAGCTGCTTAGTCACCCTAAGCAAATCGACTCAGCGCTGCAGCGTTACAACCAGTCGATCAGTAAACTTGAAGCGATTAAGTGTAAATAACCCCGCATTTAATATGCTTTTTTGAGAAGTTGGATTTCATAATTAAGACGGGACATTGTTCCCGTTTTCGTTTAGATTGTCCCGCTCGCGTCAATATTAGAAAAATAACTCGCTTGCTATGGTTACGGAACAAAAAACAGCAGATGTTAGCTTCGACAGTCTTCTACGTATCTTCACGGTACCTGAAGGCCCAGATTCAACACTCACTCAAATTGAAGACAAACTTTCACGAAACCTGAATCAATTCTTACGTGAACATATTGTGGCTGAAGAAAAGCCGCTACGTGAAATTGAGAAAGATTTTTCAAATGCTCATATCCCAGAGCAGCCTGAGTTTGTTTCTGAACATACTGAGCATCTCCTCGATTCTCTTGTGTCTCATTCGGTTCACACGTCTTCGCCAAGTTTTATTGGCCATATGACCTCTGCGTTGCCGTACTTCCTGATGCCGCTTTCAAAAATCATGATTGCGTTGAATCAGAATCTAGTAAAAATCGAGACCTCAAAAGCTTTCACTCCCCTAGAACGTCAAGTTCTGGGCATGTTACATCGCCTGATTTATCAAGATAGTGACCAGTTTTATTCTCGTTGGATGCACAGCGCAAACCACTCTTTAGGTGCGTTTTGTTCTGGCGGTACCATCGCGAACATTACAGCGCTCTGGGTTGCACGTAACAACGCACTAAAAGCGCAAGGTTCGTTCAAAGGTGTAGAAAAAGAAGGCCTGTTTAAAGCCATGAAGCACTACGACTACGAAGGCCTTGCCATCTTAGTCTCTGAACGTGGCCACTACTCTCTGAAAAAAGCCGCGGATGTCCTTGGTATTGGTCAAGAAGGTCTAGTGTCTGTTAAAACAGATAACGACAACCGTATTTGTACTGATGATTTAAGACTCAAGATCGAGCAGCTCAAGCAGAACAAGATCAAACCTTTCGCCGTCATTGGTGTGGCTGGTACAACCGAAACCGGTAATATCGACCCGCTAAGAGACATTGCTGAGGTGTGTGCCGAATCCGATTGTCATTTCCACGTTGATGCAGCTTGGGGCGGTGCGACTCTGATGTCTAACAATCATCGTCACCTACTTGATGGTATTGAACTGGCGGATTCAGTCACGATTGATGCGCATAAACAGCTTTATATCCCTATGGGTGCGGGTATGGTTCTGTTTAAGAAGCCAGATGCGATGACTGCGATTGAACATCATGCTCAATACATTCTTCGTAAAGGCTCAAAAGATTTAGGCAGCCATACGTTAGAAGGTTCTCGTTCAGGTATGGCAATGCTGGTTTACGCCGCAATGCACATCATTAGCCGCCCAGGTTATGAACTGCTGATCGACCAAAGCATCAACAAAGCGCGCTACTTTGCCGACCTAATTAAAGATCAGAGCGACTTCGAGCTGGTTTCAGAACCTGAGCTTTGCCTACTGACTTATCGCTATGTCCCTGAGTCAGTCAAAGCGGCACTGCTTAAAGCTGAGCCTGAACATCGTGTCGAACTGAATGAGTTGCTCAATGAGCTGACTAAGTTTATTCAGAAGAAGCAGCGTGAAACAGGTAAGTCTTTCGTGTCACGTACACGCTTAAACCCTGAAGCATGGGTACATCAGCCAATCATCGTTTTCCGCGTGGTATTAGCAAACCCACTAACAGGCAATGACATTCTTTCGTCAGTGCTTGAAGAACAGCGTGAGATCTCTAAACTAGCACCAAACTTGATGGGCAAAATCAACAAACTGGTTACGCAAATCAACGCATAGTCATTCAATTTTAGTTGCATCAAATTGAAAATTTCTTTCTTTTTGATGTAACTAAGCTGTCAGTTCATACCCATTTTGCATTCTTTTTGCTCAAACTCTCTTCCAATTCTGTAGTTTTCTAAAATTTTGTTGAGGTTTGTCATATTCTTAAGCATTCATGCCCTGTTTTTGTATTAGTAAATAGTATGTTGGGTTTATACTGACTCTATGGTGCTAGTTAGCTTGATATCTATTTGACGCAGCAGTATTTACGAAACCGAATATACATCGGCTTTGTGTTTACTGATATTTGCTTCAGCCATACCCCCTGGTAAAAGATATTAACTAGCAAGTTGTTCTCTATACCCTTGTGAACACTATGAATACATTAGAAAAAATACAAAAAAACCTGGAAAATTTCAGCAAGTCTGAGCGCAAGGTAGCCGAAGTAATTATGGCTTCCCCTCAAACTGCAATTCATTCTAGCATTGCTACCTTAGCTAAAATGGCTGACGTGAGTGAGCCTACAGTTAACCGCTTCTGTCGTCGATTAGACACAAAGGGCTTCCCTGACTTCAAACTTCACCTAGCTCAAAGCTTGGCAAACGGTACACCTTACGTGAACCGTAATGTTGAAGAAGATGATGGTCCAGATGCTTATACGCATAAGATTTTCGAATCAACTATGGCTTGTCTAGACGTTGCTAAAAACAGTCTAGACGCGATGCAAGTAAACCGTGCTGTTGACTTGCTGACTCAAGCAAAACGCATTTCGTTCTTCGGACTGGGTGCCTCTTCTGCTGTCGCCAAAGATGCTCAAAACAAGTTTATTCGTTTTAATATCCCAATCACATGTTTCGAAGACATCGTGATGCAACGAATGAGCTGCATTAACTGCAGTGATAACGACGTTATTGTTCTTATCTCTCATACTGGCCGCACTAAAAGCCAAGTTGAGATTGCAAACTTAGCGCGTGAAAACGGTGCGACAGTTATTGCTATCACAGCAAAAGATTCTCCACTGGATAAAGCGAGCTCGTTGTCTATTTCTCTGGATGTTCCAGAAGACACTGACGTTTACATGCCAATGGCAAGTCGCGTTGTTCAGATGACGGTTATCGATGTGCTAGCGACAGGCTTTACGCTACGTCGTGGTTCTGGTTTCAGAGAGAACCTAAAGCGCGTCAAAGAGTCACTTCGTGATTCACGTTACGAGAAGTACTCTCAGTTCTAATCTGCTTAGTCATGAACTGAAAACAGATGACCAGAGAACAAGTTGAATTAAAAAAACGGAGCCTAGAGCTCCGTTTTTATTTGTCTGTATAAAATGACTTATACAACGAACAAGTTTAAGACCGTTAGATAGTCCAACTATTGCCCTTCTCAACCACGCTGTTTTCGGACGCATAAGAATTGATAATGGTAAAGCTCGACTCGACAGCTGGCTCTTGCCCAATTTGATTCATTGAAGCTCCCTCATGATGCCCTTCTCTACAACTGCACTTCTCGCATACTTGCTTCAAAATATGCACGAGCCTCTCTTGGTTAAGCGGCAAAGGGTTTCCTTTAATCGCCACTGATTTGAGCGCGTCGGCAGACACCTCATCAAACTGGGCTTCACAGACACCAAATTCCAACAAGTTGGGTAACTTAAGCGTATCAAGCACTTCCGATAACCAAGAAATTGCCTCCTCTTCTATTGCTTCTACGTTACCTGTTACTATCTGAGCGATTCGCTGATAACGCGCTAGGATGTCGCTTCTTTGCTGCTCTTTTGCAACGGCTATGTTCTCCAACATCACAAACGGCGCTAAACGCGCGGTAATCACACTATGAGGCGCAGAAATCTTACCTCCTAGTGCGGAGGCTAAACCATGGGCTGCGCCAAGCTTGGCATTAGTTATCGCCATACCACCGAGCATAGAAGCGAAAGCAAGATCAGAACGCGCTTGAGGCTCATCATAAACACACGCTTTAACCACAGAACCACTCAACTTACGCAGCCCTTCTTCACAAATCATATCGGTTAACGGATTCGGTTCACCACACACGTAGGCTTCCATTAGATGAGTAAAGGCATCCATCGCACCTCGCCCAGATAGATATAGATTGGTTCCATGAGTTAGGGTTGGGTCGACAATCGCAACGTCGGCCAGCATGTCTGGGCTTCTCAGGCTGATTTTTACTTGGTCTTGGCCTGATTTCAGCACCGCGTTTTTAGTGACCTCGGCGCCGGTACTCGCTGTGGTTGGAATTGCGATAAACGGAAGTGGTTTGGTTTTAAGAGGAACATTACGCCCGACCACTTCAACATAGTCATATAAATTGCCTTGATTAGGTAAAACCGCAGCCAACGCTTTGCCCATATCGATGGCGCTACCGCCCCCCATGGCGACAACCATATCTGGCTTAAATCGACGAGCAGAAATAGCCGCCTCTTCAACCATTTTGATATTAGGTTCACCGGAAACGGCAATGTGCTGATAACGCATACTCTGCGCATCAAGATAGTCAGTAACAATTGAAGTGCGCTCTAATGTATTGCCTGTAACCAATAGCACGCTGTAGCCATATTGATTAAAGAGAGACAATGAAGCGGAAAGTGCTCCATCACCAAAGATGATCTTTGTAGATGTCATAAATTGAAACATGGTGCCTCCTGCGCCTATGACCGAACAAAACTGCGAACTCTTGGTTATTGGAATTTAGCCTTTATATAGTGCATCAGTATTAAGATGCCTCGTTCTGTATGCGCTTTTTTTGACGAGGTGCAACTTGTCGCATTAAAGATGGATTAATGTCGTATTCTTAGGGGTAATTCACACTCTTAAATTAAGGGTAATCAATCTGAATACCCATCAGAAATCAGCATGGATCCTTTTTGTGACCATTATTTGCTCTGATAGACAAAACCTATTGTATTAAGAGGTAATTCCATCTTTATTTCCCCATGGCATTGAGGCATAGTTGGTTTTATGAAATTTTGAGTGGCATTCACTAAAGAATAGTTAACACAATCGAGTTAACGAGCCTCATCCCGTATTTAGGAGAAATTAAATGTTTGTAGTTATTTTTGGTCGCCCTGCTTGCCCATTCTGTGTTCGTGCAAAAGAGCATGCTGAAACTCTTAAAGCTAAACGCGATGACTTCAACTACCGTTACGTTGACATCCACGCTGAAGGTATCAGCAAAGCTGATCTAGAGAAGACTGTTGGTAAACCTGTCGATACAGTTCCACAAATCTTCATCGACCAAGACCACATCGGTGGCTGCACAGAATTTGAAGCATACGCAAAAGAAAACCTAGGTCTTTTCGACTAAGCTAGGATTTCTCAAACGAGAATCAGGGCTAAAGCCTTAAACAGCTGACCCATTTAGGCGTTAGACTGTACGATTTATAGAAAGCCCGCTCACTGTAGCGGGCTTTTTTATGACCAGTTTTCGTACGGAATAATAATAAAGTCAAAATCAAGTAAAATAGCAAAATATCGCTTATATTTTATTTATATTTAGATACAATTCACCTCTCAAACTTACCCTGTGTTTCACGCCAATTATTGAGCGACCACTGTGAATATCGACGTTGTTTTTCTGTTAGAACAAAACCCCATTCTCCTCATCTTTGTTGTTTTATCGATTGGATTAGCCATTGGTAAAATTCGTTTCGGTAGCCTCCAACTTGGTAATTCAATCGGTGTTTTGATTACTTCCCTTATCATGGGACATCTTGGCTTTTCTTTTAACGCAGATGCGCTCACCATTGGTTTCATGCTGTTCATCTACTGTGTTGGCATTGAAGCTGGACCAAACTTCTTCGGTATCTTCTTCAGAGACGGTAAGCACTACCTCATTCTGAGCCTTGTGGTACTTTCTACCGCAATTGCCCTAACCTATTTCAGTAGTCATTACCTTGGCCTAGGCTTTGGTTTATCTGCAGGCATGATGGCAGGTGCCTTAACAGCAACGCCGATATTGGTAGGTGCTCAAGATGCTCTGAATTCTGGGCTTGCAGAATTACCAAGAAACATGGACTTGAGCCTGATTATCGAAAACCTTTCAGTCGGTTACGCGATGGCTTACTTGGTTGGCTTAATCAGTATGATTATGTTTGCTCGCTTGATTCCAAAACTTCAAAAAGTGAACCTACACGACTCGGCAGAGCAAATCGCCCAAGAACGTGGGTTAGGCGCTTCAGGTCAGCGTAAGGTTTACTTGCCCATTATTCGTGCTTATCGAGTGGGACCAGAGCTCATCTCTTGGACTGACGGTAAGAATCTGCGTGAACTGGGCATCTATCGCCAAACAGGCTGTTACATCGAGCGTATTCGACGTAATGGTATTCTTGCCCATCCAGATGGTGATGCAATTCTGCAAGAAGGCGATGAGATCGCATTGGTTGGTTTCCCAGATAGCCACGCTCGTCTAGACCCAAGCTTCCGTAACGGTAAAGAAGTTTTCGACCGTAACCTTCTCGATCTGCGTATCGTGGAAGAAGAGATCGTCGTTAAGAGTGACAGTATCGCAGGTAAGCGCCTATCAGACTTAAACCTGTCTGAATACGGCTGTTTCCTTAGCCGCGTAGTACGTGCTCAGATTGAAATGCCGATGGACTTAAACATCGTGCTTTCTAAAGGTGACGTCCTACAGGTGAGTGGTGAAAAGAGTCGAGTGCACGGCCTAGCTGAGAAAATTGGTTTCATCTCAATCCACAGCCAAATGGCGGATTTGATGGCCTTCTGTAGCTTCTTCATTTTGGGTATTTTGTTTGGTTTGATCACCATGACATTCGGTCAGGTATCGTTTGGGCTAGGTAACGCGGTTGGCCTGCTTCTATCGGGCATCATGCTTGGTTTCCTACGAGCGAACCACCCTACTTTCGGTTATGTGCCTCAAGGTGCTCTGAACATGGTCAAAGACCTCGGTTTGATGTTCTTTATGGTCGGTATCGGCTTGAGCGCCGGTGGTAAGATATTTGAGCACTTAACCCAAGTTGGCCCACAGGTAATAGGTATTGCCCTAGTAGTGAGTGTGCTGCCAGTATTCTTCGCTTACTTGGTTGGCGCTTACGTATTGAAGATGAACCGAGCTTTGTTGTTCGGTGCAATCATTGGCGCGCGAACTTGCGCTCCAGCGATGGACATCGTAAATGACCACGCTCGCTCAACGATTCCGGCTCTGGGTTATGCGGGTACTTATGCGATAGCCAATATATTGATGACCTTAGCAGGTACTTTCATCATCATAATTAGCTAGCATCTGCTGCATTAAAAGCAGCCAAGCTTAGATATTTCGAATGCACTAATTCACTTTGGGTTAGTGCATTTTTTATAACCTGTTTTAAGCGGTTCAAGCCTTCTTCCCCACTCCTGCTCTTAACTCTCTTCATCCCTTATTTCTACTCTTGTCCCCCTTCGAATCGCGGTAGCCGTATCCGCTCTTAAATCTCTTCGCATCCCGCCACTCGAATCCCATATCTGCTCTTAATCTCTTGAACCAAATAGCAGACAAAAAAATAGGCGCTCAATGAGCGCCTATTTCGTTTAGATTCGATAACTTGAATTAGATGTCAGCTACATCAAATTCAACAGCTGGGTTAACGTCAGCTTCGTAATCAACACCTTCAACACCGAAACCAAATAGCTTCAAGAACTCTTCTTTGTACTCTACGTAGTCAGTCAGTTCTTTTAGGTTCTCAGTTGTGATTTGAGGCCATAGGTTACGACAGTGATCTTGAATGTCTTCGCGAAGCTCAAGGTCATCTAGACGTAGACGGTTCACTTCATCCACTTCTGGCGCGCTGCCGTCTTCTTTGTATAGACGTTGGCTGAACATACGGAAGATCTGTTCCATACAACCTTCGTGAATACCTTCTTCACGCATCTTCTTGAACACCATAGCGATGTAAAGAGGCATTACAGGGATTGCAGAACTTGCTTGAGTCACAACAGACTTAAGAACAGCAACGTTTGCAGTTCCGCCAGTTTGGCCTAGCTTCTCGTTAAGCGCTGACGCTGCACGGTCTAAATCCATCTTAGCTTTACCTAGCGCGCCATCCCAGTAGATTGGCCACGTTAGTTCAGTACCGATATAGCTGTAAGCAACAGTTTTACAACCGTCAGCTAGAACACCAGCTTCAGATAGAGCGTTGATCCAAAGTTCCCAATCTTCACCGCCCATTACAGTAACAGTGTCTTTGATCTCTTCTTCAGATGCAGGCTCAACACTTGCTTCAATGATCATGTCTTTGTTGGTATCAACAGCCGTTGATGTGTACGTTTCGCCGATAGGTTTTAGAGCTGAACGAATCACTTCGCCAGTCTCTGGCATTTTACGCACTGGAGACGCCAGTGAGTACACAACCATATCGATTTGACCTAGATCTTCTTTGATCAGATCAATTGTTTTCTGTTTCGCTTCGTTAGAGAAAGCATCGCCGTTCAGGCTTTTTGAATACAGGCCTTCTTCTTTAGCTAGCTTGTCGAACGCTGCTGAGTTGTAGAAACCAGCTGTGCCCGGCTTTTTCTCAGTACCGGCTTTCTCGAAGAAAACACCGATAGTTGAAGCGCCGCCACCAAATGCAGCCGCAATACGTGAAGACAAGCCGTAGCCACTTGAAGAGCCAACAACTAGTACACGTTTAGGTGCGTTTGCGATTGGGCCTTGAGCTTTTGTGTAAGCAATTTGTTCTTTTACATTAGCTTCACAACCGACTGGATGTGTTGTAGTACAGATGAATCCGCGAATTCGAGGTTTGATGATCATATTCAACTTCCTTAAAAAATCAGGTTAAGGATAAAAGTTTCGTACGCAAATCGCATCTAATTTCTGTAAAAATGTGGTGAAAATGCAAGTGGTTGGAGCACTCAGTGTATATTTGCTGACTAAGTCACCATTTGTTAACGCGTCTATTGCAACTTCTACGACAAAAACAAAAAAAGGCACCTAATAAGGTGCCTTTTGTCATTTCTTTATCTAAGCAACGCTATTTAGCTTAGGTTTTAACTCTTTTCGCGTCAAAGTTTCACTGTAATCATGACTGAAGTGGTCAACTTGAATCGCTGCGTAGCGAAGTTTGTCTGCTGCAATGATTTGGTCAACTTCGTCTTGAGTAAGAACATCTGCCGCCAGTGCTTGAGCAAGTTTATCTTGCAATAGACCTTTACGAGCCACTTTGCCCTCTTTCACTGCTTTGAAGATCTTACGTTCGAGAGGCTTGATGCTGTACATCGCATTGAACGCATTCTCCATTAGGCCAACACTATCCTCTTCTTCTTTGCCTATGTAGCAAAGGTGAGTTAGACGTTCACGGTGTGCACCCGGAGTCATCAAGCTTTCTGCCAGTTGTACCGTTAGATTATCACTTGGTTTTTCAAAGTGGTTACCGACAGGGAAAACTAGACCTTTAAGTACTTTACCTACCATCTTGTTCGGGAAGTTTCTGTACGCTTCTTGTAGCGATTTAGCCGCGTTATGGAAACAGTGTTGAACCGCGTAGTGTACGTAGTCTAGGTCAGCTTGTTGACGACCTTCATCTTCATACTTCTTAAGCGCTGCAGACGCCATGTATAGGTAACTTAGACCATCACCTAGACGTGCAGAGATAAGCTCTTTACGTTTCAGTTCGCCACCTAGTGTAAGCATTGCGAAATCCGCACTCACTGCAAGCGCACGGCTCAAGCGAGTTAAGTCTTGGTAGTAAGGCTTCGTTGGACCGCTCATATCCGCTTTAATGAACTTAGAGCCTGTCAATGCCGCACCGAACGCACCAAACGTGTTCTTAGTTGCGTGAGAGATATGCTTGAACAACAAGTTATCGAAATCCTTCGCACCTTGCTTCTCATCTGGGTTTGCTGCCGCTTCCATTTCGCTTAGCACGTATGGGTGACAACGTGTCGCACCTTGACCGAAGATCATCAGGTTGCGAGTTAAGATGTTCGCACCTTCTACTGTGATAGCAACTGGAATACCTAGGTAAGGCGCAGCTAAGTAGTTCATTGGACCATCTTGAATTGCACGACCAGAGTGGATATCCATTGAATCATTCAGGATAGTACGTGCCATTTCTGTCATGTGATATTTCGCGATAGCCGTAACGATACCCGGCTTCTCTTTCATATCGAGTGAAGTAGTTGTTAGTGTACGAGTCGCTTCTAGTAGATACGTTAAGCCACCAATACGACCTAAACTCTCTGCAACTCCTTCAAACTTACCAATCGACATACCGAACTGCTTACGAACATAAGCATATGCGCCGGTCGTTTTCGCCGTTAGGTGGCCCATCGCCGTGCCAAGTGCGGGTAATGAGATACCACGACCTGCAGACAGACATTCCACCAGCATACGCCAGCCTTTACCTGCGTAATCGGCACCACCGATTAACCATTCCATAGGAATAAATACATCGTGACCGCGTGTTGGACCATTCATAAACGCAAGACCAAGTGGGTCATGACGCTCACCAATCACAACACCTTCGTGGTCAGCCGGGATTAGCGCACAAGTGATGCCAATGTCTTCTTTGTCACCCAGTAGCTTTTCTGGATCGTGCAGTTTGAAAGCCAGACCAAGTACCGTCGCCACTGGTGCTAGTGTAATGTAGCGTTTGTTCCAGTTAAGCTTGATACCTAGCGTCTCTTTACCTTCGTGCATGCCCATGCACACAGTACCGACATCAGGGATACCACCCGCATCAGAACCCGCTTCTGGGCCTGTTAGTGCGAAACATGGGATATCTGTACCGTCAGCAAGACGAGGTAGCCAGTAGTCTTTTTGGTCTTGAGTGCCGTAGTGAGACAGCAGCTCACCAGGACCAAGAGAGTTTGGAACCATTACTGAAACCGCAGTACTGATACTGCGAGTCGCAATCTTAGTTACGATAGTTGAGTTAGCGTGTGCTGAGAATTCACGACCGCCATACTCTTTCGCAATAATTAGCGAAAAGAAACGCTCTTTGCGTAAGAAGTTCCACACCTCTTCAGGAAGGTCTCGATCTTCTTTTACAATTTGGTGGTCATCAAGCATAGCGAGCAAGGTTTCAAGCTCATTATCCATGAACGATTGCTCTTCTGCTGTCAGCTGAGGTTTTGGGTATTGGTGCAGCTTAGTGAAATCTGGTTTACCAGAAAACAGCTCTCCGTCCCACCACACGCTACCCGCTTCCATCGCTTCTTTCTCGGTGCTAGATAGTGGTGGTAGTACTTTTTTAAAGAGTTTAAAAGCTGGGTCACTTACCCATTTTTGTCTTAGAGAGCTCATAGTTCAGATCCTTTTGTTCACTATATTGGTTGTGAATGTTTCGCTTTTTATTGTTTTATTCTTCTGCTGACATGCCTGCGGCTAAATATGGAATAAGAATATCGACCACTGCCTTAGCATCTATCTTTCTGTCATAGTCATTCTCTGCAATTTCTACCAGAGCCTGACTTGATGCCATGGTGAATACACAAGTCCCTAGGGTGAAGTGTAATCGCCAAAATAACTGTTCTTGAGTGAGGTTCGGATTCGCCTTCATTACAGATGTCGTAAACAAAGAAAGTACTTCGCTGTAGCGAGTAGTAATGAACCAACGCAAGTGTCCTTGCACATCCGTATAGCCTCTGCCGATAAGTAACATGAATCGGCTTGTACCATTTGGCCTAACATCATTAAGTGCTCTTAGTGGCTGTCTCAACGACTCAAACACGTCACTCATAGAATACGTTTCGTTCAAGTTTAAGTTCACTAATGCATCTTGCAGTGCTGGCATAAATGCTTCTAAGTAACGATTGAGTACCGCACGAACCAGAGTCTTCTTATCGCCAAAGTGATAGTTCACTGAAGCTAAGTTGACATTCGCTTTACTCGTAATCGTACGTAAAGAGGTGTCATTAAAACCGTGCTCAGCAAATAAGCCTTCAGCCACATCTAAGATTTTGTCTTTGGTTGTACTTCTTGGTGCCATTTCAATCACTCGTATTAAACAACTGTTTGAAATATACGCTTAGTACATTTATTTAACAAGCAAGCAACATCACATTTTCACAAATTGGTCGTACCAGTTAATAAAACTCAGCACTAAACGATTGAATCGCTGTGTGTTTATAAAAAAAGAAAAAAATAATGAATTTTCTTGGAACTGAAATGGAAATGGAGAGTCCTAAATTAGGTAGAAAACAGCGTATTTAGAAGTTTAACAGGCCGTCAAACTTGTTCTTCTCACTGCTTTCTTAATTACTGCATTTTCCTTATTAACTCCTATACTTGTATCCGCCCAAACCACGTTGGTTTGGGCTTTTTTTTGTTTGTTGTTTAGGGTGAAACCTTACTTACCCTTCTTCACAGCTACAACTACAAACTAAACAGCGCGATCGATTCTTTTTATATTGTCATTTTTTACTAAAAATCGAACTACCACGCTTGGCACATTGCTATCACTGAGATACGTATTTCAAACAACCTCCTAACCAACGTTTACCAATCTCTGCCCAAGCCGAATTCTAGCCTTGCATTTATTTTCAACACATCTACTCGAAGCTTGCCACCTGTCACAACTGGTAAATTAATCAATAGCGATAGAGACTTACATTCGAAATAAAGCCAACAAACTTAGCAATTTCTAGCAGATGTCCTAAGCTTCGTTTAATACCCTTCTCAATTAAGTAGTTAAACGCTAGTTGGGAGGAGGCGGGAGCTTTTAAAAGTAGAAGGAGACCTACTTTGAGACTGTTTAAATTACCCATCATCTGTTGCTTAGCTATTGCAACCCCACTCTCTGCTCAGACTTTAGAACAGGCTGTTGCCATTACCTTGGCTACCAATCCTGAGATAAAAAGTATTTTTAATGAGTTTGTGAGTGTACAAAAACGAAACGATGCCGCAGGTGGTGCTTATAGGCCGAGTATCGATCTTGATGCTGGTATTGGCTATGAAGGCATAAACCCTGCGCCAAACAACGGTCCTGATACCGATCTCACACGAAAGGAAGCCACCATATCCCTCACTCAGTTGTTGTGGGATGGTTCGTCGACTCTCAATGATATTGATCGTACTGCCGCAGAAGCAGAATCGGTTCGTTTGCAATTGCTCGCGGATGCCGAAGACAAAGCGCTAGAGGTCACACAGATCTACTTAGACGCAGTCAAAGCAACTGAAGTTTTAGCCCTTTCGGAAAGTAACCTCGCTATCCACAAGAAAATCTATAAAGACATCAAAAAGCGTGCAGTCTCAGGCATAGGCTCAACCGCAGATGTATCTCAGGTAGAAGCAAGGATTGCAAAAGCTCACGGCAACTTATTAGCCGCACAGAACAACCTAATTGATACCCACACCCAATTTAGAAGAATAGTGGGTCAAGAACCGCTTGGCTTAGTCTACCCAAGAGCCGATATTTCTATGATTCCTCTGTCATTATCAGACGCGCTTGTTGATGCTCTGGACCAACACCCAGTCATCAAAGTCGCGACTGCAGATGTCGATTCAGCGCACTTCCAGTACAAACAATCAAAAGGGGTTAACTACCCGACGTTCTCTATCGAGGCATCTCAATCATGGCGAGATGATGCTGGAGGCGATGAAGGTTCGAGCCAAGAGACTTTGGCAATGTTGAGAATGCGATACAACCTCTACAACGGTGGTACCGATAGTGCTAATTCAGAAGCTGCAGCTTACCAACTCAATAAAGCAAAAGATCTAAGAGATCGTGCTTATCGACAAGTTGAAGAAGGCCTTCGCCTCTCTTGGAGTGCATTGGATCTGACGTTACAACAAAAGAACTTCTTGTCTGATCACGTGGATTCGGCGTCAGAAACCGTTATCGCTTATGAGAAACAATATCGAATCGGCAAACGTACGCTACTTGATCTGCTTAACACTGAAAACGAATTGTTTGAAGCCCGCAAAGATTACTTAGATGCGCATTACTCTGAACAGTACGCTAAATACCGTGTAATGAATGCGACAGGCTCTCTATTGAACGCTCTACTGGTCGACATTCCAGACGAGTGGACAACGGCAGTGGAGTATTAATGATGAAGAGACCTTATTTATTACTTTCCGCATTAACGATAACGCTATGTGCATGCTCTAGCCAAAATGAAGAGCCCTACATAGAAACGCCAGAAGCGGAGCAAATTTCTGACCTGCAAGACGATGATAACGATGGTGTGGTCAATGCACGAGACACCTGTCCTGGCACACCAGAGTCGTCTCTTGTAGACAACGAAGGCTGTGGAGAGACGGTTAGCTCGCAAGAAGTCAGACGGCTGAACATCCTTTTCGCCAATGACTCCTATGAAGTTAACCCTATCTTCTCAGATCAAATCACCACTATGGCTGAGTTCTTAGAAACCTACCAAAGTGCATCGATAGAGATTCAAGGTTACGCCAGTAAAGTCGGCGCGAGTGAATACAACTTAGAGCTATCAAAGAAACGCGCTCACCACGTTGAAGATGAACTGTTGTCGAATGGTATAGACCCGAGCCGAGTAAGAGTTGTCGGTTACGGTGAAAACCGCTTAGAAAGCGATGGCGACGACCCTACTTCACATGCATTGAACCGTAAGGTAACAGCGACTGTGGTAGGGTTAAGTGAACAAATCGTAGAGGAGTGGACCATATTTACCACGCTTGAAAAATAGCGTGACATTGTCAATGTGGATCTATATGTGACATAGAGCGAGTGTCGAACAACAGCAGCTTAGTTATAAGATCAATAAAGCCGAGATAGGAAACCCTATCACGGCTTTTTTGTTCTTTGCTGTCACATGAATCGGGGAGGATGATTCTGTGACTCGTCTTGCTACTCAGAAGTTAGCTTGTTAATCAGTGAATAGGCTCGCCGTTAAACGAGCCTACCGCTGATTATAGTTTTACTTCTTGTTGCTTTGCTGTTTTCGGTAAAGAAACGCTTAGCAGGAAGTAACCTAGAATTGCAGCTGTTGTAGATCCCATCAGGATGCCTAGTCGAGCTAGTGTGTCAAACTCTACATTCGTTGGGCCAAATGCTAGTGATGAAATAAAGATAGACATTGTAAAACCAATACCACACAGGACAGATACTGCGAAGATGTTCATAAAGTTCACACCTTCAGGGAGCTTAGCAACACCCAATTTCACCGCACCCCAGCTGAATGCAAAGATACCAAGAGGCTTACCAATCAATAGACCCATAGCGATACCAAGCGGTAGCATACCTGTTAGGCTTGAGATTGAGATACCTTCCAATGAAATACCTGCGTTTGCAAAAGCAAAGACTGGCAAGATTGCAAAAGCGACGTATGGGTGCAGAGCATGTTCTAGATGCTTCAGCGGAGAATGTTCACCTTTATTGCCTTTCAGTGGGATAGCAAAACCAATCACTACACCAGCCAGCGTTGCATGAACACCAGACTTCAATACTGCAAACCACAGAATTGCACCAACAATGAGATACACACTCAGCTTAGTTACATGCTTGTTGTTTAGCATGAACAGCACACCAGTTGCGATGAAACCAACCGTTAACGCAAGCGTTGATAGGTCGCCTGAGTAGAACAGTGCAATGATAACAACAACGCCAAGGTCATCGATAATTGCTAAAGCCAATAGGAACACCTTCAAGCTAACCGGTACACGGTTACCAAGAAGAGCCATAATACCCAATGCGAATGCGATATCAGTCGCTGCTGGGATAGCCCAACCTTGAAGCGCTTCAGGGTTACTTGAATTAAATAGCACGTAAATAAGTGCAGGAGCTAGCATACCACCCACAGCTGCGATAGCTGGGAAGATTGCTGTCTCTTTAGACTTTAATGCGCCTTCTAAAAGTTCGCGCTTAACTTCTAAGCCGATTAGAAGGAAGAAGACAGCCATTAAGCCATCGTTAATCCAGTGAGACACAGACATACCAAGAACGTAACTGTGAAGTACACCTTGGTACATTTCGTTCAGTGGTGAGTTTGCTACAAACATTGCGATCGCCGCAGCGATGACTAGTATGATGCCGCCAGCAGATTCCATTTTAAAGAAGTCACGGATGACGTCGGTCATGATTTCGCCCTTATATTTATTATTTAAATAAACGAATAACAAAGAATAACCACGAGTTTATATCCAAGTTTAATTGATAGATAATCACTTCTTCGGATGTTTAACTTCGGTTTTTCCTACAAATACTAAACAATACGTCGTATATTCCATAATGTTGTTATGCACCATGAATTAAGTATAGATGAGATCATCGAACCTGTATGCACAATTCATTGGGGGACGCTAAAAGGCGCAGGCATAAAAAAAGGCTATAAAATCATAGCCTTAGGTGTTTTTTAGTAGCCAGTCAACTGCATAAAGCCTGTCGCTTCATGACTCCCGCTCGCCTTAATCGGCCCTTCCCAATATGGTATGACAAATGGAAGCCACATATCCCTGCGTATAATACGCGTTGTGAGGTTAATATCATGCTTAGGGACGTTAATGATCCACTGCAAAGGCATCCGTCTTCCATTCATCAACGTTGTATTTTGCAATGGTTGAATGGAAATGTCGGATTCCGTTAATTGGTAAACTTTGCCTGAGCGCGTTGCTAATGTCCCGAATATGTAAGGCAACTGTTGGTTATGACGATAGCGGTTAATGCTCAGCGCTGTGCCGTCATCGAGGTTAAATACAAACCAATCCCAACCTTGTTGGCCCACCCCAAGTAAGCCACTGCCCCACTCTTTATGTACCCACGCAGTTCCTTCCACTTCCTTGGTAACGCCGTCTAGGTTCAACACACCACTCAACGATAAAAATGGAGCGCTGAAGTTATAAGACGCGACAGGTAATAAGTCGTGCTTTTTCTGATAACCGTTATCGCCGTTGAGCACATAGGGCCCTTTTGCAATGGTGTCGAGTTCAAGTCCAAACGTGTCTGTTTGCACTTGAAGGCGTCCTGGGAATGGGGTGTTGCCGAGTGCACGCCAGTTCCAGTTATCAATCCAAAGCCTGAATGGACGATTAGTCATTCCCGCTTGGCCAATGCCGCCACGAGCCATGCGCTGTTCTTTCCATACTTTGGACTTAGAAGAGACCACTACATTTGAGATATAGACTTGAGGGCTTTGCCACCCTGGTGTTTCACGTTCGTCCGTTGCGATACGGAAAAAGCTCCACTGGACCGAATAGTCTTTACCATCATCACCTTTCAAAGATGCAAAGTAATGCCACCACTCGTGCTGAAACTCTGGGTGGAACTTAAAATCTTGTGGTAGCGAAACATTACGGTCTGGCAAAACAGGTTCGAACACATTGAAGTGTTCATTAACCAATATTGAGTTAACTTCATTCACGCCCTTTTCACCAGGATCGATGAAATAGGAGTAATAACCCCAAACACTTAAAAAGATGCCGAAGAAACTGATTAATAGCAGAGAAGACAGAATTCGTTGTCTTAACTTAGTTGAAGTATTCCGTAAAAACATACTAAAGCGCATCCCTCAGTGACTTCATCGGAGTGTTCCGAATCATTCTCATCACTGGTAAAGCACCAGCTAGCATCAATGCTGCCATGGCCCATGCAAATGTCTGCAAATAGTCCCAAGGAATCACTTGTAACTCGAGTGACCACCCAAAAGACTGCTTTATCACGATATCAACAATTAGGCTCGCTAACGCCAATCCGAGCGGAATCGCAATTAAGGAGGAAATAAGCCCAAACACAAACAACTGCAAACTACCTGTCAGGATCAGCTCTTT
The DNA here is from genome assembly GCF_041470465.1 of Vibrio sp. 10N.261.55.F4. Taxonomy (NCBI): domain Bacteria; kingdom Pseudomonadati; phylum Pseudomonadota; class Gammaproteobacteria; order Vibrionales; family Vibrionaceae; genus Vibrio; species Vibrio sp. 10N.261.55.F4. The sequence continues at coordinate 317,278 of NZ_JBFRMM010000002.1, forward strand.
CGCCGAGACACCCAAACAGCGCTGCAAGGAAATATGCCTTTGGCGAGACACTTCTCCCGCAACCGTCGCGAAGAAGATACCGAAGACGGCGATAACCAAGGTGATGTTACCTAGTGTATCTGCAATCGCGAACGTCCTATCGAACACCCGCATTGCTTGACTGTGAATATTGTTGTTATCGAAAACGCGCTCGGAGCCAAGCCTGAATACGCTTTCTAATCGGCTGCGAAGCCCTAATGAATTCACATCGTCTTTGAGTATTACCCCAAGGCCGACATTACCCCGCCCTGCAAACCCATACAGCCAGTTTCGATGCGACATCATGACTTGATGGTAAGGGTTACCATAATCGTAATAAACACCGACAACCTGCCAACCAGAGCCGAGACTGTCATAGAGGTCAATGTAGTCGCCAGGGCGAATCCCCAGCTTGAGAGACATCGATTCACTGATCAACACACCTTTAGAGTGATGTAAGTGATACCAGTAATTCGGAATACCTAATTTGATCGTCAGCGCTTCTAGCTCACCTTCAGAAGGCCCCGTACTGACCACCTGAATACTACCGACTGGAGACGCCACATCTTTCTCCCAACGCCACCAAACCGAATCCACTTCAGGTTGGTCAGATAACCAATTACTCATACGAGCAGCGGCATTGTTGGTTGGGTAGATATACAGATCGGCAGCCAAACGCTGTGTTAGCCATTTATCAGTGGTATCTCTAAAGCTACCGACCATGGTTTCTACACCAATATTGGCTGTTAAGGCTAACATAAACGCCATCGTCGCCACGCCACGGTAGCTCATACTGGAAGCTGCATCAGCAAAGAACCAGCGAGCACGAACCCAGCGCAACGAATAAGAGAGGCTGTTAAATAACTTCCACATCAAAAACGGGGTAAATAGCGCCACACTGATCAGCATTAGCGCGATAATCGCAAAACCCGTTTCTTGAGTCTGAGGGGCTTGATACACAGCAACAGCAGCAACCAAGAAGCCACAGCCAATCAACGCTTGCCAAGTGAACTCGGTACCCGCAAAACGCATCAAAGACAAACGAGAAGACAGACGAATCGGTTGAGACTTAAGTAAACGAACCAGTGGCCACGCACACGCTAAGAAAGCACCAATCAATGCCATCAGTAAGCTGTAACCACTCCAACGCCAATTCCAGTCGATCGTTAAGCCGACGTTAGCGTCGTATAAATCGCCCAAGCTTGAAGATACGGCAGGTAACAATTGGTTTGCTAGCATCACGCCAAATACATTGCCGCAGATCCAGCTCAGTAAAACCAATAGCAGTAACTCTAAACAGAGCGCTTTAGTCAGTTGCCAACCAGACACACCCGTTTGTCTTAAAATCCCGACTAACGGTTGGCGCTGAATAAATGACAACGACATCGCTTGATAGAAAATAAATAAACCAACCACAAACGACAGCATACCCATCGCTTTTAGGTTTAAGTGGAACGCACTGGTCAGCGACTCAAGCTCTGCCTTAGAGCTACGAGAGATCGTCAAACCATTAGGTAACATATTTTTAAGACGTTCAAACTTCTCAGTGGGCATGTCTGAACAAGCAATCACTGAAAGCCCAGCACTGCGTTTAAGCATTCGGAGCAAGGAGATATCCGCAATCAACCTTGTACCATTAATCATATTATTTTGATCAACAACCACAGGACCAAGTTCAGAACCATCCATCAAAGGGATGTAATCGCCGTTGTGCCATTCCATGTGTTCAGCAAGATCATCACTGACAAGGATTGGATATGGTGGCTTCATGAGATTCAAAGCGGTGAGATCTTTTAACGCTATACCAGGTTGTAGCTGAAGCATAGAAACAGGATCTATACCGACAACCATGAAGTTTGCGCCATTTTCATCAGTGATACGATGGTGATCAAGAGGAGAACACTGTTGAAAACCTTCACGGCGAAGTTGGATATAAAAGCCTTGCGGGATTTTATTGGCGTTGTGTTTTGGTCGAATACGGTAAGGAAGAGGATTCGAAAAGAGTTTTTCGCCATGCGCATAGCTTTGCTTGGCGTGTTGGTTGATAGCAGTAACACCAACCAAAAGTGATACGCCGAGGGTTAAACCAAGCCATACCAAAATAATCTGCAGTGGGTAACGTCGATAGTGACCGAGTAGTGCCTTAACTACGGGCCATAACATGCAGTTGCCCTCCTTGCAGACGGATCCTACCATCCATATGCAGAGCTACTTTTTCACTGTGTGTTACCAACAGCAACGTACATTCTAATTGACGAGCCAAAGAGGTCAGCAAACGCATTACCGCTTCTGCATTACGCTCATCTAAACTACCGGTCGGCTCATCGGCCAGCAATATTTTTGGTTCCATATACAGCGCACGCGCAATGGCCGCACGTTGTTGTTGGCCACCAGACGCTTCTTCAGGGTAACGGCCAAGTAAAGGCATAAGATCTAAAGCAGAGAGAATCTGTCTCCAGAGACCTTTGTCTTCAGGTAAGCCTTTTAACTGGCGGCAAAAACGGATGTTATCGGCAATATTTAACGTTGGCAGTAAGTTGAATTGCTGAAAAATATGGCCAATGTTGTTTCTGCGATAAGCGGTGCGGTCACGCTCGGTTGAGTCGTGCATATTGAAGTGAGGAAAAGCGATTTCACCTGAGTCCGCTAGGTCTAAGCCCGCGATAAGATTCAGTAAAGTACTTTTACCTGAACCGCTTTCTCCCATTAATGCCAGCTGGTCACCTTGGTTTAATGTTAATTCAGCACCTTGCAAAACAGGGTGAAACTCCCCCCCATCGACATAGCCTTTACATAGGTCTGACAGCTTTAACATTAAACAGCTCGCATTAGTTAGAATTTGGAAGGAGAATCTACACTAATTCCCTGTTAGGAGGAAGTATTTTGAAAGATAGATCACACGCCAACGATAAAGTGATGCGATTGGTGCGCCCTACTTCAACTTCCTATCAAGTTTTTAATCCATTTTCTTGTTTTCATGCGATAGAGCGACCCGCCCCACTTGAGGACTTCTTCCGTTAGGAAAAGCAGATATACCCACTCAGGTGGAAACTTAAAATAGATAGCCGCGATGGCTGCCAATGGGATACCGATCACCCACTGAGCAATCAAATCTTGATAGAGGCAGAACTTCACATCACCACCCGCTCTCAACACCCCAACGATCACAGTCAATGGCACCGAGCGAATGACAATACCCACACAGAGGATCAGAATGAACTTCTCTGAGAGGGCTCTGGTTTCTTCCGTCAGTGCGCTAAAGGCATTAAGTATTGGCGTTTGAACGAAATAGAGAAAAACGGCTACAACAATACTAGTTAAGAAACACAAAATTGTTAAGCCAAGCGCTTGATAGTAAACCGCTTCATTGTTTTTCGCACCAAGTTGATTACCCACCAAAACAGCTGCCGCATTCGAAAGGCCAATCAATAAACTCAATGAGATAGATTCAACCGGCGTCATGACCGATAGCGCAGCCAGACCTTGAACGCCCGATTGCCCCATGATCGCGTGGTAAGCAAACAAACCACCCGCCCATGCTAAGAAGTTAAACGTGGTCGGCAGAGACAGCTTCAAGAAGCGAACCACCTTATCAATCGAAGCTGCCGCTTTAATATCGCAAAACTTAAATGCTAATAAATGCATAGAGAAATAGAGATAACCAAACAAAGTCGCGACTTCAATCGCGCCACTCAGTACCGTCGCAATCGCCGCACCTTTGATTCCAAGCGCAGGAAAGCCTAAGTTACCGAAGATCAGCACCCAGTTTAAGAACACGTTAGACAGGATGCCGATACCGCTGAAAAATGTACTTAGCCCGGGTTTGTGCATCGCTCTCAAACCCACAGCCATACTGCTGACACACGATACCGCTAGCATGCTAAATGACGTAATTACGATGTATTCAACGCCTAAGTTGATGACCTCTTGAGAGTCGGTCGTCACGCCCATAATTTGTGCAGGAAATGAAACGAAAAACGCGATAGTCAGTAAAGCAAACAGTGTGGACACCAGCCACGTCAGCGCAGTGCTTTCTCTCACACCTTGTCTGTTACCCGCGCCCCAATATTGAGCAGTAAGAAGAGCACCGCCCGTGGTAACACCCACCAGCATAATGGTCGTCACGAACATCGCTCGGCTCGCCACCCCCACAGCTGCGATGTCTGCTTCGCCAAGTTGGCCCAACATCAATACATCCACCAAGCCTCGGCTTGAAAACATAATGCTCTGCAAGGTGATGGGCAGTGCAATCGCAATAAGCCTGCGAACAAAATCACCTCGTGTGTGATGAATAATTGAAGAGAGCAACATTGAGAGATACCTAAACGGAACGTATTGATGAATAAAGATAAATATCGCGCTATTATATCAATGTTCGGTTTTTAACCACAGATATAAATGGAGTAACAATGAAGAAAGTACTGGTTTTAGGCGCTTCTGGATATGTTGGTTCGCAACTCCTCCCTCTCCTGCTTGAGCAAGGCTATCAAGTCACGGCAGCAGCAAGGCATATCGACTATTTAAAGGCACGGACCGAGCCTCACGAAAGCTTATCGCTTGAGTATCTTGATCTGGCCGATCAAGCTGCGACACAAGCCTTAGTCCCCGACTTTGATCTTATCTTCTTTCTCGTCCATGGCATGGCGGAAGGCCACGACTTTATCGATTATGAGCTGAACTTAGCCCGTAACTTTGTTTCTGCTCTTGGGCCAAAGAATCAACACGTCATCTACCTGAGTTCTTTACAGCCTCAGACTGGTGATTCAGAGCACCTTCAAGCGAGAAAGAAAACCGGCGAATTGCTTCGTAAAGGGCCTGTACCCGTTACCGAACTTCAAGCTGGCGTGATCATTGGCCCAGGATCTGCGGCATTCGAGATCATGCGAGATTTCGTGTACAACTTGCCGATTATGATTGCGCCAAAATGGGTTGACTCTAAAGCCAACCCGATTGCTTTGCAGAACCTGAACCACTATTTACTAAAACTCGCACAAGACACGCCTAGCGAAAGCCAAACCTTTGAGGTTGGCGGGCCGGATATTGTCTCTTACCAAAACCAATTTGCTCATATTGCTAAAACCGCCGATCGTCCACTCAAACTATGGGCGACATCGCTACTGACACCAAAGATTGCTTCATATTGGTTAGGTGTGGTGACTTCTGTACCGTCTAACATAGGTAGAGCACTACTTGCAGGCTTAAAGCACGACTTCATCGCCAGTTCGACCATCATTAGAGAAAAGTACCCTCAGAAGCTTATCTCGTTCGAAAATATGGTTGAACAAGCCATTCACGCTGAAGGAAACTTTGTCAAAAGCAATGTATGGGGCTTTGATAAAACCGCATTCAAACGCTGGCAAGCTGGGTATGGCTATTACCCGAAGAAAACAGGCGCAAGTATCACCTCAAGCGCTTCATTGGAATCGCTTTGGCATGTTGCTCAGCAAATCGGAAGCCCGAAGCAAGGTTACTTCTTTGCTAACACTTTATGGCGCACACGCGAATGGTTGGATGTTCTTTTCGGTGGCGGTGTACCGGTTCGACAAATGCCAGAAGGGCCCAACCTAAAAGTCGGTGACAAAATCGATTCATGGAAGGTCATTCGCTGTGAAGAGAATCAGTTTTTATCTCTGCTTTTCGGTATGAAAGGCCCCGGTTTAGGGCGACTCGAGATTACTGTCTCTGACCACGGTGACTCTCGCGAGCTGAATATCTCGGCTTGGTGGCATCCAAAGGGGTTTCTAGGGTTACTGTATTGGTTTGCTATGATGCCAGCCCACCTGTTTATTTTTAAAGGCATGGTGAAGGCAATTGAGAAGCAAGCTAAAGAACAGGATTAAAAGCAGATGCGGGATTCGAGTGTCGAGATGCGAAAAGATTAAAAGCAGATGCGGGATTCGGGTAACGAGATGCGAAAAACTAAAAGCAGATGTGGGATTCGAGTGTCGAGATGAGAAAAGATTAAAAGCAGATGCGAGATTCGGGTAACGGGATGCGAAAAGACTTAACAGCAAATTAGCGACACGCGCTATGAGAGACAAAAAAGAGCGGATAATTCCGCTCTTCGTATCTCTCATCTCGAATCCGCTATTAGCCGATAACGCTAATTGGGATCTCAGCCAGTTGGTTGCCTTGGTTAGCAGGGTAAACGATGTATTCACCGTGATACTTCACCGCAGACTTATAGTCCGTTACTTTGTGAAGCATGAAGCCCGCTTCCATCGCCGCTTGGATGAACTCAGCATGGTTGCCACGAACAAACCAGTTCATTGGCTTAACCATCAACTCCCCGTCGAAAGAGTCGTCACACTGTTTACCGCATAAAGCAAAAGAGTGCTCGCCATCGGTGAAGAATTGAATCTTGCCGCCAGTCGTTAGCTCGTCTTCACTCGATACGCTCCAACCCATCTCGTACATTTTGTCCATGAACGCTTCAACATCACTGTCTTTTAGCGTTTTAGGCTCTTCGCCTTCAGGGAAAAAACGTCCGTAAAACGCAGAAATACGTTTAAAGGTAAAAGTTAAATCAGAGTTGTTGCCTTTTGAGCGACCCTGTTTCTGCCAGCGAACTAAGTCAGGCACAATCACGCGATCATAAGCTTGAGATTTAATCGCTTTTGTTACCCAACGAACAAGATAAAGGTTGTTCGCGATAGGCGCGTCGATCGCTTTGCCAGACTTATGCAGAGCATATAGCTCGCCCAGCGCATCGTTCACTAACTTCTGGATTTCAATATAGTATTTTGACATTATGCCTTCTTTCCTAATGTCCAATATAGTAATGCTGACAGTATTGCACATGCTGCCATCACCATAGCCATTGGCCCTGCAGTGTCACTTGGTAGCATAGCAACAATTGCCCCCACTACAGAACCAGTACCAAATCTTAATGTGCCTGCAAGCGAAGAAGCTGTGCCGGCCATATTCGGGTATCCGCTTAAAAGCAGTGCCATTGAGTTACTACCAATGGTAGACAGTGTGCCGATAAACAGCATCACGAATGGCACAATACCCCACAAACCGATATCTAACATCCAACCGACTAACAGACCTAAGCCCGCAAACAGTTGAATGGTTAAACCGACTCTGAGCATAGCGTGAGAGCCCACTTTCTTAACGATTCGACCGTTGATGCTCGTCATCAAGATCATAGCAACAATATTCAAGCCGAACAGGTAGCCAAACAGATCAGGGCGAACGCCATAGATATCGATGTAAACGAATGAACCTGCCGTTAAGAACGCAAACATCCCTGAAAATGAGAATGCACCAGAGAAAATCAGGCCCATCGCCGTTGGGTTCTTACACAGTCGAGCATAGTTACGAATCGTTGTTTTAAAGCGCAATGGTTGTCGGTTTTCTGCAGGAAGCGTTTCTGGGATCTTCATCGATACCGCCAGAATCACGATCACCGAAAAAATAGCCAGAACCCAGAAAATTGAACGCCAACCGAACCACAACGCTAAGTAACCGCCAATCATCGGAGCAACCAATGGCGCAACTGTCATCACCAAAGTAACAAAAGACATGGTTCTTGCGAAATCTTCACGATCGAACATATCTCTTACCACCGCTTGGATGATAACGGCCGCCGCAGCACCAGCAAAACCTTGAGCGGTACGGATGTAAGTCAGAGCTTCAATGCCATGAGTTGTCGCACTCACCATAGAAGCGATAGCAAACAAGAACACACCAATAAGCAGTACAGGCTTGCGACCATAGCTATCCGCCAACGGGCCATGCAGCAACTGCCCCAGCGCGAAACCTGCGGTATAGGCTGTTAGCGTGATTTGTACCTCACCCGCCGTCACACCAAGATCTTTAGCAATGGTCGGCATCGCTGGCAGATACATATCAATGGCTAGCGGAGTAAGTGCACCAATCGCACCTAGAATCAAAAACAGCACTAAGCCTAATTGAGGTGTTTCTAGTTGGGAGCTTTGGCTCTGTGAGGTCGATGTTTGCATGGTTCTCCGAATGTTCAACTGATAGAGCTAGGGACTAGCGTGAGTACGCGAGTCAAAGATTGGCTGAGACTTTCCTAGTACCAGTCAACATCATCAGCCGACGCTATCCATGGTCGGCTTTACAACGAAAGGGCTATTTCCAGCAAAAGTGGTCTCTTGTTAAGAACAATTTCTTGTTAAGAACAATTTCTTGTTAAGAGCAACTTCTAGCTAAGGACTACTTCCAGATTGAATCGACTTCTTCTTGCGTTAGGTAACGGTATTCACCTAACTCTAAAGATTCGTCCATCTCAATTTCGCCAATACGTTCACGGTGTAGTGCTTCTACCTTGTTACCAAGAGCAGCAAACATACGTTTAACTTGGTGGTATTTGCCTTCGTGAATCGTTAGCAGCACTTCACGCTCTGCACGAACTTCTAGGTGTGCAGGAAGTGTTAGGCCATCTTCGCTCTTAAGCTGGATGCCCTCTTTGAATTTTTCAACGTAATCGTCTTCAACAGGTTCAACCAACCACACACGGTACGTCTTCTCGCACTTGTGCTTTGGCGAAGTGATACGGTGAGACCACTTACCATCGTCGGTAATCAATACAAGACCTGTTGTATCAATATCTAGACGACCAGCAAAGTGCAGCTTGTCCATTTTGATTTCATCAAGTAATTCAAACGCGATACGATTTGCGCCATCTTCATGCGAACAAACAAAGCCTTCTGGCTTATAAAGCATGATGTAACGTGGGCCGTGAACATTCAGTTCATTGCCTTGCCATTCCACAACGCACTCTTCAGTTACCTTGAGTGAGCCGCTTTTTTGAATGACATCATTTACTGTCACTGCCTTGGATTTTAATAAGTGTGTTGCTTCTCTTCGAGTGACGCCTAATGCATCGCACAGAAATTTATCTAAACGCATGAATACCTCAACTAATCTAAGTCGGGTATTATAGTCACCTTTGCTCAATTAGTTGAGCTATTTCACACTATTTGTTTTCCTTCTTACAAGACGCGATATGTATACACTCCGCCCGTACCAAGCTGATTCTGTAAAATCAGTGATTCATTACTTCAGAAAACACCAAACTCCGGCAGTGCTCGTGCTTCCGACAGGTGCAGGAAAAAGCCTTGTGATTGCAGAGTTAGCAAGGCTTGCGAAAGGTCGAGTGTTGGTGCTTGCTCACGTAAAAGAGTTGGTTGAACAGAACCATGAAAAGTATGAAGGTTACGGGCTGAAAGGCTCGATTTTCTCTGCGGGTTTAGGACGCAAAGAGACCGACCAACAAGTCGTGTTTGCTTCGGTGCAATCTGTGGTGCGAAATCTCGATTCATTCTCTAACCAATTTTCGCTGTTGGTTATCGACGAATGCCACCGTGTTCCCGATGAAAAGACCAGTAGTTATCAGAAAGTCATCACTCACTTACGCGAGAATAATTCGGGCATCAAGGTGCTTGGATTAACAGCGACCCCATATCGTCTTGGGATGGGTTGGATTTATCAATACCACACTCGCGGTCAAGTGCGTTCAGATGAGCCACGTTTCTTCCGCGACTGTATCTTTGAGCTGCCGATTCGTTACCTGCTCGATGAAGGTTTCTTAACTCCTGCACGCATGATTGATGCACCCGTGTTGAGCTATGACTTTTCGCAGTTAAAGCCCGCGAGCACTGGTCGCTACAAAGAAGCAGAACTCGACATGGTGATCGAGCAATCGAAACGAGCGACCCCACAGATTGTCGATCAGATTATTCACCTAGCCCAAGATAAACTAGGCATCATGGTATTCGCTGCGACCGTTCGACACGCGCAAGAGATCCTCGGCTTATTGCCAGAAGGTGAAGCTTCAATTGTGATTGGTGATACACCAACTCTCGAACGTGACCAAATTATCAGCGACTTCAAAGAACGTAAAATCAAGTTTTTGGTTAACGTATCGGTATTAACCACAGGTTTTGATGCGCCACACGTCGATTTAATCGCGATTTTGCGCCCGACAGAATCCATCAGTTTGTATCAACAAATCGTTGGCCGTGGCTTACGCCTATCTCCGGGTAAAAAAGAGTGTTTGGTGCTCGACTATGCGGGCAACAGTTACGACCTCTACCAACCTGAGGTTGGCGACCCTAAACCCGATTCAGACAGTGAAATCATCACCATCCCTTGCCCTGCGTGCGGCTTCAATAATAACTTTTGGGGCAAGCTAGACAGCAATGGCTTCTTGCTTGAGCACTTTGGGCGCAAATGCCAAGGCTACTTTACCGATGAAGACACGGGCGAGCGCGAGCACTGTAATTATCGCTTCCGAGCGAAATATTGCGGTGAATGTGGTGCTGATAATGACATTGCTGCGCGCATTTGTCATGAGTGCGATGCAACCTTAGTCGACCCAGACAAAAAGCTAAAAGAAGCACTGAACCTAAAAGATGCCTTGGTATTTGAATGCTTGGAAATGGACCTCAACGTGCTTAAAGACGAGAAAGGTAAATCACAACTTAAGGTCACCTATCGCGGAGAAAACCAAGCGCAAGTGCATGAGTTTTGGTCATTAACCAGCAAAAAGCAGAAGCAGAACTTCAAAGACCAGTTTGTTCGCCCTCACCTTGCAGACAGACATCGCCCTTTCGAAGAAGCCTCACCGACGAAAGTGGTTGCTCACCAACATAGATTCCGCCCACCTCAATTCGTGATTGCCCGTAAAGTCGGACGCTTTTGGAAAATGAGAGACAAGATATTCGAAGACGAACTACAGCAGCGTTAAGGTTAAGAATAAAAGTAAGTCTTACGTTCTTAACACTCGGCAATTAATCTTATGTATTAAAGCCTGCGCCATTTAAGCGTTAAGTTTTTCGGTATCAAATTCTCATTATTAATCAGGTTCACTTTCTGTTCAGAATTACTTTTTTATACTGAACGCTATCAACCTTCTCTAGGATTCGCTATGTTTAGTAAAGCTATGATTTCTTTATTTTCTATAAGCTTAGGCTTATTTGTTTCTGCTGGCGCATGGGCTGACTCACATCATAATGGTCATGAATTAGTGCAGGACGTTCATAAAGCAGGAACCAGCATCGAATTTGAAGAAGATCAAGACGAAGTCTATGAAGCCGTACGAGAAGGCTACATTCGCCCTTTCTCAGAAATGTATGCGGCGGTTGAAAACGATCTTCATGGCAGAATCATTAAAGTAGAACTAGAAGAAGATGACGACATTTGGGTGTATGAACTAAAAATCAATTACCAAAACAACATCATCAAAGTCGAATACAACGCTGAGACGTTAGAAATGCTTATGATCAAAGGCCGCAACTTTAAAGACGCAATTAAACACGGCGACTAGTTACGTACGACGAAGAGCTAAGCACGACGAACAGTCATTAGAAGAAATTAGAAGAACAATTATGAAAATTTTAGTCGTTGAAGATGAGCCTCGTTTGGGCCAACAAATTATTGAAACACTTGAGGGGGCCGACTGGGTTCCAGAGCTCTCTCAAGATGGTATCGACGCACTCTACCGTGCAACGTCAGAAGAATGGGACGCGATTGTCCTCGATTTAGGTTTACCTAAGCTTGACGGCCTAACGGTATTAAAAGGCATTCGAGACGAAAACATCAACACGCCAGTGATTATCTTAAGTGCTCGTGACACGCTAACTCAACGTGTTGAGGGCTTGAACGCCGGTGCTGATGACTACCTAACTAAGCCATTTGAGATGGTCGAGCTGATTGCCCGTATCCGAGCTCAACTGCGCCGAGCATCAGGCAGTGCTGCTCCGATACTTCAAATCGGTGATCTAAGCCTAGACACACGCAGTTCTAAAGTGTTGTGGCAAGGTCAAGCAATTAGCCTCACGGCGCTGGAATATAAAGTTGTCGCGTACTTCATGCATAACCAAAACAAGGTTATCTCGCGCACTGAGTTGGTTGAGCATATCTACAAGCAAGACTTCGACCGAGACTCAAACACGGTTGAAGTGTTCATCGGTCGTATTCGTAAGAAAATCGCACCAAAGATCATCAAAACCGTTCGTGGCCTTGGCTACCAACTGAATGCTGAATAGCTCAGTCGTCAATCACGCCAAGAGCAACCATTAATTAAGTGGACAGCCTGTTCTGATCATCGCAATACGATAAGTTACGATGAGCAAAGGCAGGTTGGAAATGCATGAATCTAAAGAAACGAACACTTAAAAACATCAGTTTAAAAAGCCGCTTGCTCCTTGCTGCGGCTTTTTGGCTAGGTGCGATGATATTAGCGGCTGGTGTCGGGATTCCGAAACTGGTTAACGACTACCTCGTCGATGACATGAAGCAGCAGCTTGGCTTAACCATGGATGAGTTAACCGCCAATATCGAAACCAATGACAGTGGTAACCTGATCATGGCAGAGCGTCTGTCTGATCCTAGGTTCAACCAGCCCTACAGTGGTATTTATTGGCGCGCCGCTACCCAAGAGCAGATCATTCGATCTCGCTCGCTATGGGATAAAGACCTCACCATCAAGCGTTCACCGATTCACACATCAGTCAAAGGGCCAGAGAAAGAAAAGCTGATTTACATCGAGCAAGATATCTACCTGCCTGAACTGAGCGACCCTGTCACGATCACCATTGGTATTGATGAAGATCCATTAGAATCCACACTGACAGAGCTTACTGGTCAAGTCTGGTTGATCCTAATGTTGCTGTTTGTTGGCGTGCTGATGTTGATCGGTATTCAAGTCAGTTGGTCGTTATTACCGCTCAGCAAGATGCAACGCGAACTGGTAATGCTAAGAAACGGCGAGCAACAAGGGTTAAGCGATAACTACCCGAAAGAGGTTTCTCCATTAGTCTCTGACCTCAATGCCCTGCTCTTTCACTATCAAGAGTTATTAGAACGAGCTCGTAACCACGCGGGTAACTTATCTCATGCGTTGAAAACACCGCTTTCAGTTCTAAAAAATGAGATAGAGCGACTTCCAGAGGATGACAAGGCACTGCTGCAACAGCCCATTCATCAGATTCAAAGCCAAATTGATTATCACCTTGGCCGCGCTCGTATGGCAGGTGCAATGAACATTCTTTCGGTGAAGTCTTCACCTTGTGAGCGTGTCGAAGCTATCTCAATGGCGTTTGATAAAGTCTACGCTGCCAATGAAGTCACCATGATTAACGAGCTAGACTCTGAGATTGAAGTGGCAGTAGAAAAAACCGACCTTGATGAAATGGTCGGCAACCTACTCGAGAACAGTTACAAGTGGGCGGGCAGCATTATTCGCGTCCATGCAAATGAACTCGACGATGGCAACATAGAGTTGGTGATTGAAGATGATGGCCAAGGCATTCCTGAAGAGAAGCTTGAGCAAGTGACCAAACGTGGCGTCCGACTTGATGAAACCACACCAGGAACAGGCTTAGGGCTTAATATCGTAAATGAAATGGCACACAGTTACCGAGGCAGCCTAACGCTCAGCAAGAGCTCAATGGGCGGCTTAAAAGCTTCTCTGGTGCTTAAAGTAAGTAAAGGCTGAACAAGCTAAGTAAAAGTTAAACACAATAAGCCCTAACGTAATGCTAGGGCTTAATTCTATCGACCTTATATACAACTCTATATATCGTTCACAGCAACATCCAAAGTTTGTGAATTATCACTAAGGGTCGTTGCTCCAATCGTTAATACCCGGCCATCAGTGTAATAGTCATGATCGTCATTGATCACTTCCACCGTTGCTAATGGGTACTTGTCTAACTCGATGTCTGGTAGTAACGTTCGTATCTGATTAGCAAGCCGATCTCGCTCTTCATCAACATTAGGGTCAATGTTATGAAGCACGGTCACAATGCCTGAGTAAGGCGTGACTTTAAGGCCATCATCATAGCTAATTGCGCCTAACCACTGAGGCTGGTTAGTTTTAATATCAACACCTGCACGCCACCAACGAATATGGCTGCGCTTCATCAGGTTACCCGGCAATTGAAAAGCCATATCTTGCGGCTTGTCTCGCCAATATAAATCAGACACTGGCGGCGTTTTTTCTCTAAGCAATGCGAGATAACCAACCCATTCAATCTCATTTCGAGAGAAGGTTTGATTCTCTATCCAGCCTAATTGCTTCATTAAGTCTCTTGGGGTTGCTCCAACATAAATTACGTTGATCGCTTGCGCCGAGTAGAACGAAGATTTACCGGGGAACGCTTTATAGGTAACCGAGTTCCAGTCGACTTTGTTTATTTGAGCCGTCTCTGGTTGATTCTGAAAGTCATCCGCTTTCCAGAAAAAGTGAGCGTAGTTCGCAAACAATACCCACGCCAACAACAGCGCACTAGACTTAAGTACTAAGCATCGCCACTTCATTCGGTAACCGATAATGGTGAAGACTAATACCGCGAACACACCAACGATCAAGCTATTATGCTCCGAGATAAATATCTTAAGGCTATTAAGCCACGGGAAGTTTTCAACGCCGTGCGCCAGTAACATGCCCCAAGCAATGAACTGCCCTCCACCAAGGGCCAAACCGATAAACGCCAACACACTAAAATTACGCCACGGTACACGATGCGAGCCAGCTATAAATGGCACAACCCAAGCGATAGGCCCTAATAAACGAGCAAAAAGAATGATGTATGTGCCTTTGCGAGCAACCAGATAGCGGCAGCGCGCAATTAATCTTTTGGTTTTAGGGCGAAACTTAATGAGCCTTCGTTGCACCTTAACACCGTATTTATAACCAATGAAATAACTGAGTTGATCACCAAGCAAACCACCTAGCATCACCAAAACCAACGCCATCCACGCACCTGAATACAGTTGAAAGCCCGCTGCGATAAAGAACGGCTCTCCCGGTACAAATAGGTTTGGGCCAATGAGAGCATCACCCAATGCTCCCAGAAACAACCCTAGTCCATCAAACATAACAACCTCAACGCTTACTGTTCTTTGTAGTGACCAAACTTGTAGTTCATCTCGTTATTACGCATTTCTCCTTTAAAGAAGCGTCTTACATTGGCTTTAAGATAAGTAGAGCCTGTCTTCACAACGCCATCTTGGTCTAAGCGACGTGGGTCAAAACCAAAAGTCATATTTAGGAATCTAAATCGCCATGTTTTGCTCGCACGTTTTACGTAGTCACAATCTTCACACAGGACGATCTCTTCATCGAAACCACCGATCTCTTCATGTGCTCTTTTGGTTGAGAAAATACACGCGCCAATCGCGGTTGGGAAAAAGAACTGCGTCGCAAATAAGCCCGCATTAAACAGCCCATAACCGAGTTTATGAACCAGTTGCAGCCCTTTTGAACTCATGTATACGCCAGCAACTTCAAGCTTGTTCTCTTCTAACTCATAAAGCGCCTTCGCAAGGAAGTTACGAGGCAGGCTTACGTCGGCATCCAAGAAAAGGATTCTGTTGTATTGCGCCAAAGCAGCCCCGGTGTTTCGACCAAGGCTAACACCGCGTTCTTGCATATGGTGGACTGTCAGTTTTGGCAATGCACTTTCATAGGCTTGTGCGACTTCTCTGGTGTTATCTTCACTGTTCGAGTCGACAACAATCACTTCAAACTCTTGGTGGGTTTGCACGCTCAACTCTTCCATTAAGCGGCTAATGCGTTTCTCTTCGTTTAGCGTAATTACGACAATGCTTACCGGTTCCATATTTTCACCTATTCATTCTGCTGTTTAATTGACACTAAGATTAACGAACTAAGCCTTAACCAAGTCTTAGGCAAACATTCATTTTCCGTTCATTAACTTGATGATTTAGCGGTGATATAAATAGATAAGAATGGCGATGTAAAAGAGGTTAAAATGCACTAAACAAGCGTTAGCGAACGTTTTATCTCCAAACGAACCCATTATCTAAGGAAATTCACTTTGAGATGGGCTTCTGACTTGCTCATATTGGAATGTGATGTTAGTATCCGCGCTCGCTTAAGCATGAACTTTTATGTTTAAGCATTACCACACACTCAAGGTCGCATTGAGGTGTGAAGTTAATTTTTACTAATTTGAGAGTAAAACTATGAAATTTGAAGCAGTAGTACGTACTGAACTAGGTAAAGGTGCGAGCCGCCGCCTACGTCACGCTGGTAAATTCCCAGCTGTAATCTACGGTGGCGAAGCTGAAGCTGTAGCTATCGAACTTGTTCACGCTGAAGTGATCAACCAAATGGATAAGCCTGAATTCTACGAAGCAATCACTCTACTGATTGACGGCGCAGAAGTTAAGGTTAAGCCACAAGACGTTCAACGTCACGCGTTCAAGCCAAAAGTTGAGCACATGGACTTCATCCGCATCTAATTCCCTACCAAGGAATAAGATTGGATTAATCCAGCCTTCTGCATAGAAAAGATAATCGATCTTACCAGTCGAGAAATCTAGAAATTCGAAACCCCGATGCTACCAACATCGGGGTTTCACCGTTTTTGAGCCCTCAAAAAACGTCCAAAACATCTTATCGAATCCAAACTAAAGATACCTACCCACGCGCTCTACTTCTTTCAAAGCAATACCATCGGCTGCTATACCAACAGGAGCTGAACCTAGTGAATACCACTTAACATCATCAGTCTCTTGAGCGGTGATATCTCCTTTCCAGTCACTCACGATAAAATAATGAATCAACTGAAGTTCCTTCGTAGGATGGTAAAGCGAACACAAGTATTGGTAATCAATCGGAACAACATTAAGCTCTTCATCAAGTTCACGAAACAGCGCCTGAACCTGGTTTTCACCGTGTTCAATATGGCCGCCAGGTATAGTGATTAAACCGGGATCGGTCTCCCTAGACTCACTACGCTTTTCTAGTAATACCTGCGATTCCTTCAGCATGATAAAAGAAACACACTCGTGGACATCCATCTAATTTTCCTAAAGCCGTTACAAAAGTAGTTAAGTTTGTTGTTCTAGCTTGTGTTAATGCTTAATTTACAACAAGCTTTTTACTCAGCCTTTCATACAATTCAAAAGCTTCTGTTTTAGATATCAAATTTCCGAGAGCGTATTGATGAGCTAGCTCAATATCGTCGCTTTGATTGGAGTAATAGCGCTTGGCGACTGCAGCGCACTGGCTCAGATTGGTGTACCAACTGCCGTCTTGCTCAGCCACAAAATAATACGCCGCTCGCACTAACTTTTTACCAATTACCTTAACGATATCCGCATCAGTCATTGTTTTGAAACTCGAGGGCATTTGCTTAAGAAAAGTCGATAAATCGCCATTAAGAGCTTGGGCTATTTCATTGCTGGGCTTATATCGTGGAAACTTTATAGATAGATCATTCCCCCAAATACAACAGCAACAATGCTTGAGCCAAAACTGCCAATGGAATTCTTCGTTGGGTTGCAGAACATCCCGCAGGAAGCCAGGATCGATATCAAGCTTGGTCACTTGCGGATAGGTTTGGGGTATGGTGTCGGAAAGTAGGTTAAATACTTCCTTTTCTCTCTGACCAACAGGCGTAGCGAGTACGATAGAAACATCCAAATCAGAGCGACCAACAATGGCCGTTCCTCTAGGCACGCTTCCATACAAGTAGATACCATCAACTTGACTTGGAAGTTCTCTTAGCAACGAATCAACGACTGCTGACACCACGTCTTGAAATTCAGGCGCAATGTTCTTTGGCGAATAAAGATTTTGAATGAACCCTTCTCGATCGAGTCCTCTAGTTTGTTCTTGCACCTTGGGTTCCTATTTTAATCGTTATAATTAATCACACCGGATTCTGATGATGATTTGAGGAGTGCCAGTGGTTAAAGTAACATTAACTCTCGCTTAGTTTTATCGTCCAGCTTTTCAATCGCGTAGCGAAAAGCAACTCTTGGTATTGCGGCATGCTTAGCGTTTAAATAACCAATAACCTGTTGAGGTTCCATTTTACTGAGGACTTTAAGCATCCAACCATATCCTTTCTGCACGAGGTCATGTCCATCTTCTAGCAATAGATCTGCCACACAAAGCGGAGCCAACGCTGAGTATCGATTCTGATTGATCGGATAAATTAAGATGACAGCAGCAGCTCTACGTACAGCAAAATTCGAATGCTCGACCCATTTGGTTATGAGTTCGAACAACTCATTGTATTGAGACAGTAACTCACCAAACGCATGAGTGCAGAAGTCATCACAATCATTCCAGTCAATGACATACTCCATTAACCAATGCTCAAAGATTGGAAACGTTTCTTTCGAATATTGTTTTCTTACTCTAAAAGCCCAGTCGTAAGCAATAACACCTAACGCCCAATCCCTTTCTTCAAGCAATTGAGTACACAGGGACAAAACATTAGAGATATCTTTGTTTTTGATGGTTTTAAAAACGAGCGCCGATATAGATCGAACCAGCCCTGTTTTAACACTAGCCTCTGGATAACCAACGTCTGAAAGATGAAGCTTTACCGTTTCAACGATATTCATTAATTGCCAAACCTTCATAGAACTAAAATTAATATCAAAGTGAGATACACAGCACTTAAACCATACGCATGGGATTTATAAAATATAAGTTACCTTAATCACAACATTCATTATTGAGCATTTAAATTACCACTAAAACAAGGATATTCCCTTTGGTAAGAGTAACTTATAATGCATACTAGCGGCCTTTAAAAGAGGTGCTAAATGAAAAAGAACGGTTTTACACTTATTGAGCTTGTTGTCGTTATTGTGATCCTTGGAATACTCGCCGTAACTGCTGCTCCAAGGTTCCTCAACGTAAGTACTGATTCTCATATTGCAGTTGTAAAAGGCACTGGAGCCTCTTTTAAAACAGGTGTCGATCTTGCCTATTCAAAAAATTTAACCTCAAACGGTGGCGGTGCTTCCACGAATGTCCCTATCTATGATGACTCCGCGACCGGCCAGCTTGACTTCAATGAATGGGGATATCCAGCCCAGCAATGGCACTTACCTGAAGAATCTCCAAGATTAGATAACGCTGAAGATTGCATTTCGGTATGGGGCGCACTGCTCCTCGATCCACCTAGTATTTCAAGTTTCAATTCACCAGAAGAAACCGACTACATTGCTGAATATATACAGACGGATCAGTGTATCTATCATTATCGAGTCGTACCGGGAATTTCCATTGACTACAACTCAATGAATGGTGACGTCACTGTAGACGATGAGCCAGATAACTAAGCGCTAAATGTTGGTCTTTCAGAGTACTTGGGAATTTACGGTTTCTCTCAATAAAAGTGCCACACATTAAGAATCAACAGCACACATTTAAGACTGGCTTATTTTGGCGTAAACGAGCGTGCTGTCCATATCTCCTGATGGCAAACGTCGATCATTGGCTAAGCGATCTTCAAGTTGATAGCCACATCGTTTGGCCACGGCCTGACTTTTAAGATTCGAGCCTGCCATCCTAATTTCGACTCTTTTCGCACCTTTTTGAGTGAATGCATATTCTTCGATAATTCGGACAGCTTCACTCACGTAACCCAAGCCCGTTTTTGATGTTCGCAACCAATAGCCGATTTCAAAGTAAGGGACAGTATCGTCTCTGATCATAAAGCCAATAGCCCCGATAAATGCCCCTGTTTGATTTTCAATAATATTGAACCAGAACTCGCCAGTAAAGTTGGCGAAATTATTGGTAGCATCTTGAATGTTAAGTTCTAGCTGCTCTTTAGTTAGAGAATCAGAAACCCAAGGTAAGAATGGGGAAAACTCGGCCTTGCACTCATTTATCACCTCAAACATCTCTTCGCTGTATTTTAATGATGGAGGGGTTAATTTGAGCATTTCACTTTCCATCACTAAGCCTTTTTCCAATCAGAACGTAGAACCGCCAACACAACTGTATCCCACCATTGACCTTTGAAGAATCGATGATCTTTAAAACACGCTTCTTGTTTCATTCCCAGTGACTTACATAATTTAATCGCAGCCAAGTTCTTGCTGATGGTTTCAGCGTAGATACGGTGTATGCCTAACTCTGAGAAACCGAAATCAGCGAGTGCTTCAGCCGCTTCGATAGAGAGCCCTTTTCCCTGAGTTTCCCTCGATAAAGCGCAGCCCATTGAAGCTTGTTTATCGCCTTCAAGACGTAAACAAACGGTTCCAATAAACTTCCCCGAGTCTTTGCTTTCAACCGCTAGCTGATAGGACTGGCGTGGTACTTCCAAAGCCTGTGCAACAAACAACTGAGTTAGCTCTCGATATTTGTTAGGTTCGCAATCACTTTCGTCATAGAAACGCTGATACTTAGCGTCTTGAGACATCGCAACAAAGGCACACTCGTCTTCGAGATCCATATCTCGAAGAATTAACCTGTCAGTTGCCAGCTTAAACATCAAAATTCCTTTTTATTTTATAGCCATGAAGGGAAAAGTCTCGGAGGTGTTTACTCGTATACTTTCCCGTTATGCTTCAACCAACCATGAGTGTGATGATTACGAGGGTCTTTGTGCGTCCAGTGCATTACGCCACCTTTCTTGTTCCACAATCAAATGTCATTTGGGCTGACTAAATAAGTCCCTATCTAGCGGTGCTTGTATTGAGTCGGACAATAACCTCTCGAAACGTCCGAACTGCGTAGTTTTACATGCTTGGTCGAGCGCCCAGAAACACGTGAACGCCACAGCTTAAAACTGCCAAGCTTGAGATGGCTACGCATAAAACGAATCACTTCCGATTCATTTAAACCAAATTGCAGTTCTATTGCTTCAAACGGCGTTCGGTCTTCCCACGCCATTTCGATAATTCTTGATTCATTCTCTTTAGATAGCATCATGCATACTCTTCCTTAATAAACTGGAAGAAATACGCCCGTCTTAGATTTAAAGATCACAAGTGACTACTTTGAACTCCACGACTTATAAAGTTCAGTAAAACAACAAGCTAACTCAAATTATGGCTATTTGCTTTCCAGCCACTCAGAACGCAATAGACCATACTTAATCGAGTCATAATACTCGCCTTGGTAATAACGCACTTTTCTTAGCCTAGCTTCTTGCTGGAAGCCTAATTTAAGAGCTAGTGACATCATCCGCGGATTACCCGACCAAGTGGTTAAACCGACACGCTCTATCTGCTTGTTTTCGAATAGGTAAGATACCCAAAGAGGAAGAGCTAACGCAGCAATACCCTTCCCCCAATAGTCGGAGTTGTAAATGACTACTCCGACTTCAAGCCAACGTGTCTCTTCACACTCCCAATAACAACTGACGGTTCCTACAGGCACATCGTCTACAACCACCAACTGTAAGTCGGATCCATTGAGTAACCGTTGAAACGAACGGCTTTCAAACTCTTCTAGTGATGGCGGTGAGTATGGAAAATAAGGGCCGTTAAACTTCGTCCACTCATCGTTTGAGATAACCAAGGAATAAATGGCTGCCAATTCGCTTGGCATGGCGGGCCTAATACTTACCTGCATTTTCTCTCCTTGGTTTGGTGCTTAGGTATGGTTCTTGGTCTAAGTTCTAGAGGGATTAGTCGCGACCACAGCAGTCATTAATCTCATAATAACCATTAATAATAAAGTAACTAAATCGGATGACTACCAATCTAGCAGCTAGGCAATCATGGGGTTAAATAAGCTTGTGCGAACTCTCTAAGCACTCTCGCATTATTGTGGTATTTGCTATCCCCGCACTTTGTGCCATCTACTCTGATGTCCGGGCTGGAATATGCAGGTATAACATCTCGCTCATAAGACATCACTGTGCCTCTGTCAGCACAAATTGTACCGAAGGAATATTGAGGAGCTCTTGGATACGTTCCAGAAATGTAACTTTCTATATTATCAAAATCTTTCAATAACGTTTTATAGTCATGATTAGCACCACTTAAATGGCCAATTTCATGCTCCATTAAGTAATCAGGGCAGTTTATCGCTAAAGAAAAAAAGTAGGATACCGAAGAAGACATACCACAATAATCAGACTCAAAGCTAAAATTATAATTAGAAAATACTATCCCAGTAAAAATGGGGACGCCGTCTTCTGTTGTTTCTGGAATCGGTTCTTCCATCGAGAGTTTTAATAACCTCTCTGCTGCGCCCAAATCTTGAAACCAAAGGCTGTCGATTTCAGACGTATAAGTCACCTTAGTGACTTTTCTCGTCATTGGGACGCAGGAGTTTTTTAACACCAGATTCGAATAGCTTTCCCATGTCGCTATTTTAGAGGCTATAAATGCTTTGGAATATTCATCTAACACCGATTCATCAACATAAAGGTGGATTTCTGTATTCAAAACCTCGCTCTGTACACAAGTAGGAAACTCGATGCTTTGAGCATTGGAGAGTCGACTATTGCTCAACACTATAATCAAAACACAACCAACTAACTGGATGAGCCTTTTAAAAGAACTCTCACTGACTCGTGTATTCATTTCCACCCTCTCCCTATATTCAAAACCACAAAGAGCATCAAAAACGCCGTGACTTAAGATTCATATCAACCCCCATTACACATATAAGCATTGGCCTCTCAAAGTAACCTGCACTACCTGTGTTTTTCAGAAAATAAAAAGCTCGCCATACAATGACGAGCCTTGTTGATTATGGGAGCTTAACGCTTATCAGACCTTAACCTTAACAGATCTAGCCACTAAGACAGCTGATCGCGTAAAGCCAATTCAACGTTTTTCAATACTTTGAACTCTTCTCGAGTACAACCGCGCGCCACGGAAACCCAATGGTCGCCAGTTTCATCGGCCCCTTTAAACTCTGCACGCAACTCATATCGTCGCCATGTAACAAACGCCAAAATAAAGGTCAGTGCAAGCATTGGTAAACCGAACTGAGGAACAAATGCCCAAGTCGCCGCCGAGAGGACTAAAGCCAACGAAACGATATTGATTGCGTTTTCTTTAAGGCCCAATTGACGAATTTCTAACTGTTTGATTTTACGTAAGCTATACACATCTTTTTTAACTCGGAGTTCATCAGAACCCACCAGAAAGTCTGATGCTTTGTATGACCTACGAAGTCGCACTAAATTCGCTAACCTGTTGCGTGTTTGGTTCTTATTCATCGCCTTTCTCCATGTTATTTAAAGGTTAGTAAAAACTAATATAATCATGAAGTTAATGAACGAATGCTTGTTTTATAAATCAAACCAATATTAAAATCAAGCCTATGCCATTAATAACAATTATAACAACACCACTTAGCATATAAAATTCAAATAAAAAGAAGGCTTATTGAGGAGTCTACTCATCGTAAATCGATGTACTTTAGTTAAGTGAGATATAGGCCGATAATATTTCCAATAACCGACCAAACATACCAAACGGCGGGCATAATTCCTCCTGCTTTGTAACCACTTATTTCAACGCGATTTTTGCGACAAACTTCGTGTTCAAGGAATGCTGAACAGTGGTCACATAACGCTCCACTTGTCATAGGTCGCATAACTCCCTTGCCCACTATCCATCCGGCTTTTAAATACCTGAATCACTCAATTGAACATATCAATATAGCTTATCGATTAAGCAATTGATCTCATAATGTAGAGTCTGTACGCTTACACTATGCACACGGTTACCTAATGAAGATCACGATGAACGAACTACTGACATGCGGTATGGAACAGAAACAACGAACAACGGTGACGAGTTTATTCGCAAGAAATGGATTTAAGATCGCAACGACTGACTTTGATGATGTGACTTTCGAACGTGAAAATGTGTTGGTCAACGTTCGATTTGATTCCTCTTCTAACGTTGAATCGATTTCAACTCTAAACAACTAACGAGCTCACAAGCAGGTCGCTAAAATAATTGAATGGCCAACATTCGAGTCATTTTAGCGTATCTTGCAACCTGCCCTTTTCTACTTCATCCCCATCCTCTTCTCTTCCAAAAGCCACCGAGTGACAATTAAATCAATGACTCGCAATCCCATGAACTTGGCTTATATTTATTAATACCCTTTGTACAAAAATTCGAAATGATGCCTGTGTTCCTAACTCGGTTAATTTATGTCAGTACGCTCTGTGAAAGTTGCGATTCTCAGGCTTTGAACGACATTCTTCAGATTTCACACGACCGCAATAAGCAAAGCCATTTAACAGGCCTTCTAAGCCACAATGATAAGTATTTCCTGCAATGTATTGAAGGTTCGAGAACCGCAGTGAACCATACTTACAATCATATCTTGAATGACACGCGACACAAAAACGTCATGATTTTATATTTCAAAGAGATCGATTGTAGGCAGTTTGGTGATTGGTCTATGGGTGATATTCCACAATCTAGCCTAACTGAACTGGTTAATTTACAGTTTTCAACATCTGATCAATTTAACCCGTACGAAATGTCTGGCGAAAGTGCTTATCGAATGCTTTTAGAGTTAAAGCAAAATTTGCCATCTGAATAGATCTTCGACCCGACTTAATCCGTAGAGCGAGCAACAAAAAGCCCCAACGTATGGGGCTTTTTGCGTTTTATTGTAAAGGCAACTATTCGTTATTCTTCGGTGAACTCTAATCGCTCTCGCTGCTCACCGCTTCTTGTTCGCTGCCAGCAAGAGCTTGCTGTTCGGCGGTAATATCAGATTCTTTGAACACAATGAACGCGCGGCGGTTTAATGCATCGGCTTTTTCAGAGCGTTCATTAATCGCAGGCTGCAACTTACCAAATGACTTCACTTCCCAGATGAACTGCTTAGGGTCGAGTTTGGTTTTGAGGTATTCAACCACCGTTTCTGCGCGGCGCTCTGCCAGCTTTTCATTGTAAGAAAGTGAACCCGCTTGGTCGGTGTGCCCTGCCACCATTATGCTGCCTTGCAGGCCGCTCAACTTCGTTGTGAAGTCATCTAACTGAGTTAGATCTTCTTGCTTGAGTACTGACTTATCGAAATCGAAGTGTGGCGTCATTGCCATATAAACTTTACGTTCTGGTTTTGGTGGCTCACAGAAAGGCATCTCTTCGTACTTCTGAGCTTCTTCAAACACAATAAATGCACGGCGGTTCTCCGCTCGGTCTTTATCTGTCTTACCAAACAGAAGAGGTTGAGTCTCACCAAGATGTTTCACTTCCCAGTCATATTGCGTTGGGTCTAGTTGCCCTTTCAAATAATCTGCGACCGATTTAGCACGGCGCTGTGAAAGACGTTCGTTGTATTCCAGAGAACCTTTGTAATCAGTATGGCCGACAATCGTGATACGCCCTTCGAGGCCTCTGATCTCTTTAACAAAGGTATCCAAGTTGATCTTATCGAGGTCGCGTAATTGGTATTTATCAAACGCAAAATGCTCTGCGATGGCGATGTGCACCTCACGCTCTGGCGCCAAACACTCGCTGATTAAAAACTTAGACACATCGATGCCTGCGAACTTGTCTCGGTTCTCCTGGCTCACATAGGTGTCGGTTGCACAGCCGGACAGCAGCAAAGTACTCATCACTGCGCTTATTAGGAAAATAATTGTTTTCATCTTACTCTTTACTGTCACTTTGAATTCTCAACTCTTAACTTTCAACCCACTTTGGGGCATGCTTAGATCTTACCGACTAAGTTAATAAACACGCCGGATGCGTCGTAGTCGTCATCATTGGTTAAGTCACTATCAAACGCAGAGAAGTTATAACCAATCCCCATTTTGAAGTTCTCGCCGATGTGCTTGTTCACCGAAACTAACGCACCGTGTTCTAGCTCATCGTTGAGTGTGTCTGTTTTCCAGTGGTATTCACCCGTCACATCCCACTCTTTCATCACACGGTAAGAAGCGCTTAATCCGTATAGGTCGATATCGCTTTTAACCAGCTCATTCGAACCAGATGCTCGTTCAAAAGCTTGCTGTTTGTCTTTATGGGCGTACTTAGTACCGATATCCCAGTGTTGGTCAATCGAATAGATCGCCTCAACTTCAATGATCTGACTGGTTTCGTCTTGATAATCCACATCGCGATCCAGTTGGTCGAAATCTGCAATATAGGTGTAGCGGCTCAGTAAATTGAGTCGATCGTTGTAGATCGGACGATACGCGAGGCCGCCAGTGGCTTCGGTAAATTGCGCCATGGTTTCGCCCGTAGTCTCGCTTTCGGTAATGGAGTAGTTGTACTTGCCGAACAATGTGTACTCTTCCGTTAAGTGATGCGTGTAACGGTTGGTCGTCACGATTTGCTGCAGCTCTCGCTGAGCGATGTCAGGGTCGTCTTCACTCTTATCCACTCGATATTCAAATTTGTGGCTTAGGGTGATGTCATCTAGGTCAATTGAAGCATTGAAGCTGATGGACTCACGCTCTGTGGTGATGCTCTGGTCATCTTCAATTTCCCCAAGCTGATAACCGATCCCCATCTCGACATCTTCCGTCACATCATAGCCAAAGCCGTACGAGTCGATACGGCCATGACCATCATTTTCATCAACAAACTGGTTCTCTTGGTAAAAATCGACACTGCTGGTGAGGTCTGCACGCTGACCAACAATCACGTTGTTTTGACCTTCGTAGTTATCATCTACATAAGTTACGTAGGTTGAGTGGTCATCGGTTACATCGTAAGTCACAGTCGCTTCTGCTACTTGGCCTCGGTCGCCATCGGTGTATTCGCCGCCAAGAGACAAGTTTTCCAACACTTGGAATTCAGCGCCAATCGACGCGCTGTCGTTTTCATCATAGTCATCCGACTGGTCGACGGTCTTTTGCCCTTTGACGTAAACGCTGTTCTCACTGTCCCACATGTATTCCAAACGCACACCCGCTAAGGTGGCATCACTGTGCTCGTCGTTTTGGTTAAGCTCTTCAGTTTGTTGCCCTGCCGCCGAAACCTTAATGTGCTCGGTGATTTTAACTTGAGTCTCAATCTCAATCGTTTCAGTATCTGTTTCTAGATTACCATCGACATCGCGCTCTTCATTGGTCGAGAAGCGAGAGAGAACCGCCAAGCGATCGGTAGCTTGCAAACGAAGTTCAGCACCGTATGCCTCTTGCTCTAAATCATCGCTGCTGCTTGCGTAGCTGTATCCCGCGTCTTTGTCTCGATACCAAAGTTTCAGGTCATTACCAACAGCACCAAAAATGGTTGGAGCAAGATCATAAAGGCTGGTGACAGCTGTGATTTGGACACTGTCGCCCTCGCGGTCTTCCAATGTGTCGCCAATTGGCGTAAAGGTTAAGCCGCCATCAACAGAGACAAAATTCGACTCAGTTTGAGTACCTTCACTGTGTGCAAACTCAGCCTTAATGTAGGTACCTTCTGTTGCACGTAGCGTTAAGTCCGTTCCATAAGACTCGTAATCTTGATTGTCCTTTTCTTGAGTCGCATACGTCACGCCAACACCAACGTAATCGTTGATCCAACCTTTAGCACGACCACCGTAAGACATCGCATCTAATGAATCTGAACCTTGTGGGACGTACTCATAGTCGACAACCAGAAAGTTTTCGTAATCATCGCCGTTTTCAATCACGCTGCCAAAGCTGTCGGATAGAATGTTATCGAGTGGCTTGGTCAAAATAATGCGACCTTGGTACGGGTCAAAGTCATAGTCGACGCCCGGCTCAAGTGGGATTTCATTCTGCACTAGGCCAGATTCATCTTTTACTTTGACGTAAACTTTGTCACTTCCCGGTACCGCTTCACCATGACGAAGGAAGTACAGAGAGCCGCCTGTACCCAAGAACTCATCGTGTGCATACAACGAATCTGCTTCTGCGGTAAAACCGACCATGTTCAGACGATCTTCACCGTATTGTGTAGTATCGCGAGTGCGATAATCAGCTTTGAAACCATAGAGGCTACGGTTGTAATCGTTGTTCTCAGTGCCTGTTAAACCCGTGTTGTAGTTACCCCACAAGTATTGAGACTTATCGTATTCCACATTGAGGTAAACCTTGCCCTTGGTGTTGACCACTTTTTCGATGTTTGAGCTGTCACCATAGTTACCGTAATAAAGCTCATCGTCGTCTTCGAGGATATCGAACACATCCGAATCGTCTGAGGCGAACGGATGTTTGAACATGTCTTTGATTTCACTTTCTCGCGTATCAAAGTGAGTTGTTACACGAAGTTTGTCGCCAAATTTACCCTGACCAAAGTACGCTAAACGACCTTGGTTATAGATGTCATTTTGATACTGGTCATCGACACTTAATGCATCGCTATTACCAGACACATTATTCTTACCAACATAAAGATCAGCCAAACCGGTTTGTGCGTAGTACGTATCTGGAATACGAACGTACAGCTTGTAACGACGTTCATCACCGTTATCAAACACAACCTTGGTAGGGAAAATGTAGGAGTCTGTTGGTAAGTACTGCTCTGCATATAAGTTGCCATCTTCGACATCAAATTCATCTTCACCGATGATGACTTTATCTACGCCTTTCAAGCCAGTGCCGATGAACTTCGCTAAACCCGCATTGGTCGGGATGTTGTGACGCATCAGCTTTGCCTGTCCGTAACTTTTACCTTTGCTCTCTTCATCGTCGTTATCGTTTCGGTCGATATCGACTTCAGAGTCCGGCTTAACTAAGTCAGTCACACCAACGGTGGTCACATCCATGTTGCCATCTTTGTCCCACGCTTTTAGGCGGAACATCAGCTGCTCACCGACCTCAAACTGATAATCAACATCAGTTTGACCATCCCAATTGATGTCAGAGTCGTTCGCCAGTTTATCGCCTTCAAGCACAGCGATTGGCTCAGACAGACCAAAGTCACCCACTCGGTACACTTCCAACTGGTACTTTTTGATGTAGTAACCGTAGTTGGTGGTAATGGTGAAACCGACGCTGTCACGCAGTGTGCCTTGTTCGACTTCTAATTCATCGCTGACACTGACATCTAATACTGGGTCAAAGCGAGTGATGTCACGGCTTGCCCAAATAGCGCCTTGCTCTAAGTAAATACGCGAGCTGTCTTGGTCTTGGTTCGGCTTGGTGATTTCAATGCCAGTCGTCTCAGAACCGAGTTTTTCAAGCTTACCTGTGTCTTTCGCTACCGCCATTACAGGGATGGCAGTCAACAAACACGTCGCTAAACGAGACTTACTAAATACTTTCATACAATTTCCAGATACGGTTCCAATGGCTTACTTCTGTTCACTTTGTTGGTCTTTGCGATGAACGCTAAAGTTGAACTTGGTGAGCTTGTTCGGGGTAATTCGCAACACTTTCGGGTTTTCGCTTACCACTTCCATGGAGGTGGAGAGCGAATCAGTGTCCAACTTCACTAGGAAGTTCTTACCTTTCTTATTGAGTACCCATTGGTCGGGCACGTGGTAACGACCGTACTGGTCTGTGTAAATAACGATTCCCTCAACCGTCATCAACTTAACGCCCGGAATACCATCTTCGTAAATACCTTTGTTCTCGATAACGATTTCCCACAGGTAATCCTCACCATCGCGATACAGGTTTCTGGTTACGTTGAGATTTTCCGCGCTCAGTCCCTTCTTCTTATCGGATTCATGCTTAAACTGAATCTGACCTTGTGCGTCGAACTCGATGCGAGAGCCCGCATCAGTCGTGACGTAGAAATCAAAGCTTTGCTGCGTGCGAGTTTTAAATTGAATCACCACTTTGCTGGTTTCTGGCAGTGTTCGATTTACTGAGTGTCCCCAAAGGTCACCAAGCTCCAAACCTTGTTCAAGTGCAGTGGTTATCGCACCATCTTGAATAGCAACGTCTTGACCATCACGAATGATGTGCGTCGAATCAGCGATGTAGCCTTGTGTTGCTAAGTTCGCAGTTAGCTCAACATCAAACGCGGTTGCATCAGCTTGGAATCCATCTTTGTTATGATCTTCAAAAACTTTACCGATGATCGATGAGGTATCGAACACCTTGTCCGGCTCAATGGTCACTTTGGCGGTGTCTTCATTAGAAACAGCCGAGCCATCAACCTTCGCTACTGCGGTGTTGATGTAATCACCAAAAGTGGCACCTACCGAGACACGCAATAAGTAACGAATACGCAGCTTCTCGCCCGGATCAAAGTTCAACGATGTGAACATTAACTTGCCCGTATCTGATGGATCTTGAGAGATAACCTGATCGTCTTCCGTACCGAACTCACCATCAATGCCGCTTAGCACAACTTCTGATGTATCCACGATGTATTTCAGACCACCTGGGTAACGGTCTTCCACAGTCACGTTCTTAAAGTAAGATTCATTGTTGTTCTCAACGATGATCTCGTACTCAACCGCATCACCCACTTGCGCGGTATCTTGCAACGCAGACTTGGTCAGCTCCAACTCTCCAGAATTATCAGGAATCTTCTTGATATGAGTAGTTACACTGTCGCTGGTTTCGGTACCGTCAGATTCGGTCGCCGTAAAGGTATTGGTAATGTCGTCATCCAAGCCCTTACCTAGCGTACCCACGACCTCAAACGCGTAAGCATTTCGTTTGTTGGATTTGAGGTTAACGGTAGTGTCTAAGTCTTTATTCGACGGGAAAGAATGACGCTGAATAACCGCGCCTGAGTCGTCGACTTCCACACCTTCAATTGTCCAATCGATAAAGACTTTATTACCTGTGCTGTTTTGTAGTCCACTGATCTCATCGGTTAGACGAACATTAGCCGCGTTACCTTGACCGTTGTTGGTCACGGCTAAGTAATAAGTGACACTGTCGTCATCTTCGGTGTATTCAGGCTTATCAGAACGTTTTTCAACAACCAGATCAGCACCCACTGGCGGCAAATCCAAAGCAGATACTTGATCTGCCACTGCCTGCATCGAGGTTTCAGAGGCCAACATGCCTTTAGAACGAGCGCGCATCGCTGGGCTACCAGTTAAGTCGAGGTAGTATCCAAGCACATCGATATTAGTCAGCATGTCTTCGTTGACCGTCAATGTGAACGTGTAATCAATCTTGCCGCCCGGCGATATGTCGACCAAGGTGAACAGGTCTTTGTCGTCATCAAAGGTGCCAGGTTGAGTTTCAGCCCCTTCTGATGTTGCCGTTAGTGTCCATTCATCAAACGCATTACTAAAATTACCATCAATATGATCACCCATGGATTCAGAGAACTGGGTGTAAAGCGCGACATCTTTGGCTATACCTCGGCCTATGTTTTGCACCACTAAGTGATACTCAACCTGCTCTCCCGGCACGTAATACGGGGCATCGGTAAACAGCTCAGCTTGAACCACAGCCGCAACTGTTTGAACTGGAGGACTGATAACATCGCCGCCATCTACTTGCGCAGTATTAATGATGTGTCCGGTCGCGGTATCGACTACGGTGCCTTTTGAGCGGAACACAACTGTGCCGTGCGGTGCAATATCCACACTGTACTCAATCGGGCTAATTTGCTCCGTCGTCGTTCCTACCGTGGTTGACTCAACAACCAAAGAAGTGGTTCCAGCAACAAAAGCAGGCCCAGTGGTACCATCGTAATAGCCCACCTCTATCGTGCTCATGTCATCGACAACACTTAAATCGCTGATGTAGTTGTTAGAGGTGTTTTCAATGGTAATCAAGAATTCCAGCTCACCACCCGGCTCATACTCGGTTTGTACGTTAGTTTTCGTCGCAACAAACTCAGAGTCTTTCGGTGTCATGACTACCGTTGAGTCTTGTGGTGTTCCGTTATAAGTGATGGTTGCCGTGTTACTGATATCGCCAATCGCCGTCGTACGAATCAACGCCTTAACATGGAATGTCACGGTACTTTGTGGCGCCACATCCATACTCACATCGATATCTTCACTCAAGTCGAACGTCTTGGGAGTGACAACAGAGCGATCATCCGAGGCGTCAAAGCTCACTTCCCATAGTAGGAATGCCGACTCTTGTTTATCCGCGGTCGTGTCGACTTGAATGTCACTGATGATGTCTTGAAGTTGAACACCAGATGCAAACGCATCAGAGCTGTTGGTTACGGTGATGTCGTAGTTAATCAGCTTGGTTACTTCATACGATGGCGTATCAACCGTCTTCTTGACCGAAACCGTCGCCAACACTGGTGTACTGGTAGCACTGTCATCAAATGTTGTGCCGTCAAAGGTCGCTGATGCGATGTTAGTAATATCGCCTGTCGCCAACGGATTAGTCGCAACTTGAATAGTGAAAACAATACTGTCTTGAGGCGCAATATCGAGCGTCTCATGAAGGTCTTCACCACGGGTTGCATCCGGTACTGGGGTTTCACCGGTTGTCGATACCGCCGATATTTGGATTGAAGCAGGGTCAAAAGCTTGTTCAGTCGTACCACCTGCAATCGTGGTTTCAACCGACTTCAGCGCATCTTCAATAGCAACATCTTCAGCCCAACCTAAGCCGTTATTCTTAACGGTCACGGTGTACTGAAGTGTTTCTCCCGGAAGGTACTCTGCTTTATCGACATCTTTAGTGATCTCAACTTGCGCATCTTCTGGAATGTAGGTCGCGTCTGCAGAGTGCTCACCGTCGTCGCTATCAACTTTAACGACGTTAGTGATCTCGCCTTTGGCCTTATCATTAACAGTGTTGGTCACGACAAATGAATAACTGTCACCCGGGTGAATGCTGTAAGTCGCACTATAACCCTGTGCGTTATTAACCACATCTTTGCGAGCGTTCAGGGCTGGATCGCCACTGCCATCAAGCTGTTCGTCGCTAATGATCCAATTACCTGTCAACGCTTGCTCTTGATCTGGGCTGTTAGCCACCTCTGTCATGATAGTGTCGATACGATCGGTTAGAACTTGATCGACAAGGTAACCTTCACCCGTGTTAGCCACAGTGACCTTGTATGAGATTGGTTGACCCGGTTGGTATTTGGCATCAGGTTCTGCAATTGGCGTCGTTTCTTTGGTTAGAACCAATTGACCCGACTTCGGAGTGATAAAGCCTTCTCGTAAGCGAGCAATCTTTGAATCGTCCAAACCATGTCGTAGATAAGCCGTATTAGTAAAGCGCCCAATCGCGTCATCTCGTACCTTGCCTTGGACGTGAATACGGACAACTGTGTACTTATCACCGCCACCCGTACCGGCATCGTCACGCCCTGCCATCTTGATCGATTCAACAGGTAAATCGATGTCAGGACTGTTTTGACCAACTAGCTTATCTAACTCTGAGAAATCATTAGCGTCAGGGTCTGACGGCGCCGAGTTATAAAGCACATCGTAATCAACCGTCCATTCTGTCAATGCCGTTTTCATTGAGCCGTCGACGGTTTCGACTTCAAAGCCGCTGATGATGTCACGAATCGAAAACAGGCCAGAATCCACATCGTCATTGGTGATGTCGATGTAGTAATTCACTGTTCCACCCGGCACGTACTCAGGCGTATCCGTCCATTTATCAATCAGGATATTCGAGCGGCCCGGATCAAGTACGATGTCGTTGGTGTTATCACCGTTCACTTGCGCCGTGTTGGTAATAGTGCCTGTCGCTGAAGTCGACACGGTGCCTTTCACGTCAAACACAATACGCTCACCAGGACGAAGATCGACAGTTGCATTCAATGGTACGCTACCGTTGTAGTTACCTTGCACGTCATAAGTGCCAACAGGTTCAACCGCAATAGCCGTTGTCCAGCTAGAGAACGCATCATCGCCATCTTCGGTTTTAATGGTGTGAATCGCATCAATAACGCTCACGTCATTTGCGATGCTATCGCCTGTGTTATCTAACGTAACTTGATACTCAACATCACCACGTGGTGCGTAAGTACAACCGCTGCCATCGTTTGAAGGAACAGAACACCCTGCCGATTCACCATCGGTATACACCAAGGTTTTGAAGTAATCGAGTTCAGCATCTTTAGGTGGTATCACTTGCGACGTTGCAGAGTCACTTCCTGCGGTCACTTGGTTCGCATCAATCGTGCCCAAAGCGTCGTCACGAACGACACCGGTTAAGTTAAAGGTCAGCACTTCTCCCGCTGCAATATCGGTTTCAATATCAAGGTTGCCACTGGTGTTGTAGCTTGGTACATAGGTATCAATGTTGGCATCAATACCATTGCTGACTTCATGGATTATATCGCCAGAAACAAAAGCGGATTCCGTTTTACCGCCAATCACTTCGACTTGAATGTCTGTGATTGTGTCTTTGATCTGAATATCATTCGCCCAACCGTTTTCAGGGTTTGTGACTACAAATTCATACTCAACTTCGTCACCCGGAAGATAGGTATCACCATCATTGAACGGGTTGCCGTTGATCGACACCACCCGTTTTTCAACACTGGTATTATTTTCAAGCGGCATTAAATTCGCTGTTCGAGCACTACCGTCATACGTCGCTTTATTTTGAATGTCACCCAATGCATCTTCACGAATTTGAGCATGAATAGTGAACGTTAGGCTTTCTTGAGGCGCGATAACAATTTCGTTATCAATATTGATGTTATTGCCCGGAACAAAGTCAATCGCGTCTGTAATCGAACCTACCGCTGCCGTTTTTTCTAGCTGCACTTCCCAACCAGATAAAAATGGCTGGCCGACAGGGTCAGTGCCAGACGTCGAGGCATCTTCTGCAATGCGAGTCTGAATTGCAGAAATAGTATCTTCAAGGCGAGAACCATACTCAATACCATTACCCGTGTTCTTAATTTGAACTCGGTAGTAAACCTCACTTTCACCAGCGACTTGAGAATACTCAGTCTTTGCCGAGGAGAGGCCTGCGTCATAAAATGCTTTCTTAGAGAACGAAATTTCAGGCTCAGCCATCTTTGCAGGTGGAGATACGGCAATTAGTTCATTTCCGTCATCTTCATCGATGTACGCTCGGTTAGTGAAAGAACCTACTGCTTTCGGACTGATTTTGGCCTTGATGACGTAACGCACAAACGATGACAATACTACACCGCCAAAGTTGTCTGCCGATATATCAAAGTGCGTATCAATCGGTTGATTGTCTTTAATCGAGTTATCTACATCAGGATCTGAAATCCCCGATCCATCAGCGAAAGTTTCAATCGTCCAACTATCAAACGCCGAACCGCGAGTTCCATCGTAGTATTGAGTCGTTATCTGGTCGATATCATCACGCAGGCTAATGTCATCAACGTGCGCCGATGCGATGTTCTCGATTAGGATTTCATACTCGATGTAGCCGCCAGGCATGTAATTGGTAGCACCAACCAACTCATTACCATCCGTGTCGTAGTAAGCCAGAATGTTTTTTTCGTAATCAATTTTGCGACCAGTTTGCGAAATATTATGAGATATCGTGTCGCCATCGACGGTTAGAACGTTAACAACATCGCCATTGGCTTTGTCATTGATGGTCGCGACAACTTGGTACTCAAGCTTAGCGCCCATCGGAATATCGGCTTCAACATTTAGGTTACTGTTGGTTGATGTGTAAACATTGCCAGCACCTGCGCCCGCATCCACATACTCAGAATCAGTTCCAGTTGCGATCGATGTGATGGTCCAATCTGAATACGCTGGTCCTGTATTACCATCCACTAAGCTGACCGTAATATCTTCGAGGTTATCGACGATTGGAATATCGTGAGCGTTACCTTTGCCGTCATTCTCAATCACTAAGTGATAGGTCACGGTTTGAGCGGGCTCGTACACCGCTTCATCAGTCGTTTTATCAAAATCTAAATGGTAGCCATCGGGAATCACGACGGTATCTCGATAATGAATATCACCGACCGCATCCGGTCTTACGGTACCTGTTACTGTGTAAGTCACGTCTTCGCCAGCATCGATATCAATCGAGGTTACGATGTCAGTGTCGTTCGCAACATCACCGTCTTTGGTACCATCTGTTGTACCCGCGTTCGCAGGATCGCTCTTAGCAACCGCCACCGTAAACTTGTTTGAACCTACCGAATCATCGAAAAATGGATTACCTGAATTGCCATCTTGTAGCTCCACTGATATGTCATTAATCAGTTCGTTAACGTCTACGTTGTTTCGATAACCATGTCCATCTTGAGAGTTGTACCTAATGGTATAAGTCAACTCATCTCCCGGAGAGTAGCGGTTAATGTTAGTAGTGCGAACAACGCCGCCGTTATTATGTACCTGATGGTTTTCAGCCACGGCACGTTTGGCATACTCACAATCGTCAGTACAACCGGCATTATCATCATGAATCAGCACGGCTTCGTTGCGGATTATGCCGCCGTCTCTGTCCGCTACACCGTTAGATACCGCATTGTCTTTGACATGCGCCTTAATACGCACCGTGACAAAGTCTTTGGCCGGAATTGAAACTGGGAACTCCACATCTTCAGTCGTTTGAGGGCCGAAACCAGAGCCAGTATCAACAGACCAATAGTCAAACGGGTTTTGATTAAGAACATCTTCTACTTCACCATCTTTATCATTCGCTAGCGTAGTAGTGATCTCACTCAGGCGATCCATGAAGATAAGATCGGTCTCATCAGTGTCGCTGTTATTGCCAATAACGATGGTGTAGGTGAGATCTTCACCCGGCGTGTAGCGGACAACATCGGTCGTTTTGGCTAATGAAACATTGATGTCATAGGTACTGTGTGAGTTATCTATTTGAGCGGAAGAGCTGTGGTCACGGTCTGTAATAGGATCGTAAACATCAACACGGTTCGATACTTGTTCTTCTTCATAGTCAGACTTAACAATGCCGCTCACCTCATAGTGAACCCACCCTCCGGGAGTGATATCAACGTCGGTATCGATGTCAGTGTCGTTAGCAATGTCACCGTAACGAGAACCCGGTTTATCTGTGTTGGTCGAACCTACAATTGTCCAACTATTAAAGAAGTTAAGCGCTGAAATACTATCTTGTACCGTTGCGTCATTTGCATAGCCAACACCGCGGTTATAGATATAAATATCGAACGTAGCGCGCTCACCTACAACAAAGTCGGTATTTTGAGCGGTCTTAGCGACTACAAGATTCGGCTCGCTAGGATAGGTACGTACCGTATCCGATAGATTAGTATCTGGTCCCGTCACTGTTGCGGTATTGGTGAATGCTCCCCAAAGAATCTCACTGTCGACACTGCGATCGAGTGTCCCAACAATGGTATAAGTAATCGTCGCACCTGGCGGGAGCTGAGCGGTGGCATCCAGATCATTGTTATCCGAGAACGATCCAGGGTCAGTCACGGCTTTCACCCACGGGGAGTCTGCCTCTCTTTCTGCACTGATCGTCCACGAAGAGAACACGGGCTTGGTTTCACCCGGCTCGTGAAGTAACTCTGCTTCTATGGTACTGATTTCATCTTTAACATTGATGTTAGAGGCGAAACCGTTCCCTGCTGGGTTGGTAATGCTGATCGTATAAGTGACAGTATTGGTGGTGTCGGTATACGCGTTTTGTTCGTCATGACCATCAACACGCTTATCCAATACTAAGTAGTAATCTCGTGGGTATGAGCCTCTATCGGAATAAAGTACGCTGTCAACCGTCACTTCATTACGGATTTCATCATCGGCAATGGGGTTTACGATCGCGGCAATGCTATAAACGATCTTATCGTGTGGAGCTAGCTTTGCCTTCACATCTAAGATCTTTTGATTCTTCTGATTACCTTCTATGTCATCAGTAAAGCCGGGATCACTGTTTGTCGAAATTGAGCCGTCAGAGGCATAAGATTTCGCAGTAATAATCCAGCTCAAATACGCTTTAGTCGGTGTATCATTAATAGACTGAGTCATGACAGAGACTAAATCATCATAAACCGGTATATCAATCGCATAGCCGTCACCGTTATTCTCTACCGTGATGTCGTAGTTCAGGGTACCGCCAGCTGAGTAGTAACGAGAATCCACTTCCTTTTGGACCTTTAATTTCGAGTTTGGCATTTGGACGCCAGAACCCGACTCGCCTAAGTTATCCCCTAAGCACAAGCCGGCATCGGTACCATCATCAACAATCTGCCCCACACTGGTGTCTGCCACTTTTGCGGTCAGCTTATAATGAACGAAGCCCTCAGGTGCGAGGTCGACTTTCAAATTGATGTCGTTTGTTGTCCAAGTATTGTAATTAAATGAACCATAATTCGATCCTTCACCACTTCTATCAGCGACTTCAAGCTTCCACTCGGAAAATGCTGAAGCATTAGAGCCATCCGCTTGCTCTGTCACGATACAAGCAAATTTATCGACAACTTCGATATCGTTGGCGAAGAACTCTGTGTCCTTGTTAGAAATAACAATGTCATAGACCACTTCGTTATCACCGACTATCCCCGGAACATAAGTCGTATCTGTGGTGTTCTTATTACGTGTAATTTGACTTGATGACGTCGTCAGAACGTCTTTCGAATCGAGAATATTGGCCAAAGCATCGCCAGAATCTGCGTGGCCATCAGCATCAACCACTCGGGCTGCAACTTGGGGAATTTGACCAATAGACACAGGGCTAACGTCCACCACAACGGAATAAACAATCTGCTCACCGGGATAGATAGACACTTTGTCTTCTAGTGACTTGTTGGACTCCTTTCCAGATGCATTGAGTTCAGAAAGGCTATTAGAACCGATCGAGGTCACTTCATTGGTCCAAAAATCGTAAGGGTTACCAACCGTGTCAGTTGCGTTCTTTTCGTTGCTGACATCGTTACCTAGATCGGTTTCAAGATCCGCAAGAAACTGCTGAACCGAATAATAGTACGCGATACCAGTGTTTGCTTGATTAGCAACCGTGACCGTATAGGAAAACTCATCGTCGACTAGGTAGTTATCCGATTGGTTCAAGGTATGTGTCAGGGTGATACTAGGCTCAGTGGGTGGAGTGATAACCTCATCCACTGTGACCAAGTCATCGCGTGTTTCAGCGGTTATACCGTCATTAACAATGTCGCCGACTAAATTGTCGGCAACGGTCGCTTGAATTTCGTAAGTCACTGACCCACCTATATCAATCGACGCAGCACTTACTGATAAGTCCCCTGATTCGGCGAAGGTGCCTGGATCGCTTTTGCTGCCTTCAACCTTGCTTACTGAGTTAACGTTGTCAGTAAAGGCTTGTTGCAAAGCCCCTTCAATATTGAGTGCCTTTATGTCTGAAATGACATCTTGAACGTCGAGCGCCTGAATAAACGTATCGCCAGTATTCGAAACCTTAATCTTATAGGTGAGTTTGTTATTGAGTTGATAGTTCGCTTTATCGACCGAAACAACAACATCATGTTGATACACACCACGCTGAATGGATTCTGTATTTGATTCAACAGCATCCAATAGTCCAGTGCTCGCACTTGCGAAGTTATCAATCGTACCGGCTGCGTTAGCAGAAACGGTGGCGACCATGGTGTAGGTCACTGACCCACCAGCCGCAATACGCACACCTGATGCATCTAAGTTTCCGAAGCGACTGTAATCACCTGGAGATGACAGGAAGGAGGATTGCGCTTGAGTCGAGACTTGCGAGAACGCGCTGACATTATTCCCTTGGTCATCTGTCGTTAAGATATTTAACAGCTCATCCTTAACGTCCAACTCAGCAATAGCTTTATCCGACTCATTCGTTAAAACAAGCGTATAAGCCACCTCTTGGTCGTTGTCATAAGACGCACTGTCAACAGACAGATCCATAACAAGACCCGTTGTGTCCGCATAGGAGGCAAATGGAATCAATAAAATAGATAAGAAAAAGGCAAGGTTGTATCTGAACATTAACGCGCACTTCACAGTAGATTGACAAGTGTCTAGGCAAAAAGCCATAGATTTGACGTCACTAATTTGGCACTTAGCCTATTAGGTAGGGACATGCGCAACATACAGTTCAAATAATCCGAACAATTAACATCTGTAAAAAACAAATTACTGAAGATGTTAAATAGAGAATCTGATGTCTAAATTAGAATCAAGACATTGAGTTAATTATCAGAAGGTTAATGTTTTAATGAGTGAGTTTTCACAGTTGTTACGTAACTTCAGAAAGGAACTTCAATTTACACAAACAGAGTTTGCAACCTACTTAAATCAGCTGGACGACGAGTTTAATGCGGTTGACGTCGTAACGATAAATCGTTGGGAAAACAGTAAGGTAAAGCCTAGTACATACAAAGCACTCAAGATCTTACAGTACCTTGGCGGAGATTTGTTTGAGACAATAAAGAGCTTTAAATCCGAACAAAAAGACACACTAATCGAACTGTTTTTAAACGAATCCTATGGCTCATTTCAAAGTAGAATTTCAGCTCTATCAGGCCTGAATCAACAACAAGGCAAACGCAACTTTAAGTCACGGCCTTTAATGTCAGAGCCGTGTGACACTGGCGTTATCGACAGAATCAAACTACTTTCTAAATTCACAAAAGTCGATATTTCGCCATTGGACCAAATTGATTTATATCTCTACTACTGTGAGAAAAAAGCACA
Source organism: Vibrio sp. 10N.261.55.F4 (assembly GCF_041470465.1). Classification (NCBI taxonomy): domain Bacteria; kingdom Pseudomonadati; phylum Pseudomonadota; class Gammaproteobacteria; order Vibrionales; family Vibrionaceae; genus Vibrio; species Vibrio sp. 10N.261.55.F4. Next base: position 357,425 of record NZ_JBFRMM010000002.1, read on the forward strand.
TGGTCACAAGCTGATCAATGTTGATGGCGACATTGTGAGTCACAACGTAGGCTTTTTCTTTGAAGACCATCAATTTGAAACATTAAAAACTCAAGAGCTAGATCTAAGAATGGCCTGCTCTTTAAATTCAAGCAAAAGCATAAATTATTTTAATATAAGCTCACACTCAGAGACAAAAGATCATGTTATTGAGCATATAGTTTCAGACATACAGTTACTTTCTCAGAACAAAAACATTAAAAAATATTCTGTTTTAGTAAAAGACCCCAATATGATGAGACTCTTGAAGAGTGTGGGGTTTGAAGTATTTAAATTTTCAGAACCTTCTGCTAAAAAATGTAATATTACATTCAAAAATAAATATTATAGCTACTGTATATTAACGATTGATAAAATAGACTATCTGACTAATCGGAACGTAATGTCACTAATCAAAGATGAATATTCTACCATGATGAAATTTCCGCAATTACTGCGCGAAGCGCGCAAGAAATTGAAGTTAACGCAAAAGGATTTTGCGGCATACATTAATCACTTAGATGATGAATTCAGCTCTGTAGATGTCGTAACGATAAATCGATGGGAAAATAGCAAAGTAAAGCCAAGTAATTACAAAGCCCTAAAGCTACTGGACTGCCTTGGTCTGGACTTGTATACAACGTTGAAATCCTTTGATTCAGAAGATAACGAAGACAGTGCATTACTTGAAGACTTCCTTCGTGAGAGGTTCTTTTCGTTTCAAAGCCGAATATCGTCTATCACTAAAGGGGAAATAGAAGAAGGCTGCGACTGTCAGATCATGCCACTAATGACAGATCAGAATGACAAATCAGTAATAGATAGAATAAAGCTGATTTCACAATATACAAAGGTGGATCCTTCAGCTCTTGATACTATCGACCTGTTTCTCTATTGCAGTGAAAAAAAGGCGCATGGCAGAAAAATGGTCGATGTTAATGGCGATATTGTTAGTCATAGCCTAGGTTTTTTCTTCAACGAAGAGGTATTCGAGCAATACCAAAATAAACATCTACATATTAAGCAAGCCTGCTCTTTAGATTCTAATCATAACTTAAATTACATTGTGGTTAGCGGTCACTCTGAGAAGCGTGAACAATCTATTGCGAACCTGATTTCCGATATGAAGCTTCTTGCAAGAAATACTAAGATTAAAAAGTATTCCATGATCATAAAGAACCCAAGTGCATTGGAACTTATGAAGAACATCGGATTTGAAATATGGAAGTTTTCAGAACCAACAGAACAAAAGTCGAACATCACCTTCAAAAACAAAAACTACCGCTATTGCGTACTGACTATCGACAAGATCGAATTACTGAGTAATAAACATGTTATTTCTTTTATTAGTAAATATGGTTAAGCACCGGATTTTACCAACGATAGAAAGCTTATACTAAATTCTGCTTAAGCTTTTCTTCCAACGCTTGGATACACAGCTTGATGGCGATAGGCGTATTTGAAGCAAATGGGTTTAGCGCATAAACCGTGTTGGTGGGTAATTCAAAGCTTGGCAGCACGTCGACAACATCACCAAATAACTGAGGAATGCAGAAATCTGGAATCACACCGATACCAACACCTGATTTAATCAGTGCAAGGCAACTGTGGAACGAATTGGTGACGCAACTAGCTTGCTGTTGGTAGACAAAGTCCTGCTCAGTTTGAGAACTAAAATGATGAGTCACCTGCTTTCCCTGCCAAGAGTTTGCAATGTAAGGAATCGATTCAAGCTCACGTTTACGCATGCTTTCAACGCCACATAACACATCTTTAAACTCACCTAAACGCTTTTGCTTTAAGTTACTGTCACGAGAACTGCCCACTCGTACCGCGAGATCAATATCGTGCTCCATGAAGTCTAAATGCTGATCGTCGCTTATCAGTTCTGGCTTTAACTTCGGATATTGTTTCATCAGATCGGCAATAACAGGCGCTACCAATAAATCCATCAAGGCATTCGGAGCTGTGATACGAATCCGGCCTTGTGGCTCTTCTAGCTCGGCTTTTGCCATATCCCAAGCCGATTCAGCGATCACATTGATGTCTTTGCAACTCAAATAAAAGCGCTCACCCATGCTTGTCAAAGTTTGTCTTCGTGTTGTGCGTTTAAGGAGAGAGGCGCCTAACTCTTGTTCTAGAATTTTGAGATGTTGACTGACGACAGATTTAGACAACTCTAACTTTTCAGCCGCAGCCGAGACTGAACCCTGATCTACGATATGAGCGAAAATCGACATCTGCTTTAGCTTACTCATCTTATTGTTCTCTTTTTACAAACAGTATTTTCTATTATCTCTGTTTTTCAAATCAATTTCCAAGACTAAACTCAATTCAACTTATCGAAATACCAAATAAAAAAGACAGTGCTCGAAACAAGACTGTTATGGAGAAAGACAATGTTAGACAACCAAATTTTAGAAGCATGTAAGCAAGGCATTAACGCGTGGCAAAAGGCTTTCAACAACCAAGATGCGAAAGGTTGTGCCGATCAATATACTAAAAGCTGTGTAATGGAAGCGCGTCCATTTGGTACTTTTGAAGGTCATGAAGCGATTCAAGCATTTTGGCAAAACATCATCGACCAAGGTTTCAAAGACGTTGATTACACCGATGTAAAATGGGAAGAGCACACAGACGGCGGTTACATTCTTACCGCGAGTTGGACAATGAACAAAGCGTTTGGCGTTGTACATCATGAACACTGGGCACTTGAAGCCGATGGCTGCGCTCGCTTAGTCAGCGACAACTTCGAAGTTCAAGGCGAACGCTAGAGCTGTAATTAACAGCTAGAAGCTCAAAAATAGAAACAGAAAACAAAAAGCCAGCCATCCAAATGGACTGCTGGCTTTATAATGTTCACTCTTGTCGCCCTTTCACTTGGTTTGAAGGTGATTGAGTGACTCTACACAATCACTCAACACGCTCATCATTTCAAATCAAAGTGTCTGGTAAGACAGAACAAATACAAGTCAAAGTTACAGTGCTGCTTTCTTCGCTTCTGTAATCCAACCATCGAACGTGCTTTGGTTCGCTTTGATCCAACCGTTTACGTGCGCTTCGATATCAGCAGAGCTGTTCTTACCTTTACTCATCATCATGTTCTGAGCGCTTACATCATTGATGTTAAGTTTGATGATTTCAAAAAGCTTCGCTGCTGATGGGTTGTTCTTAGCAAACTCTTTATTCGCAATAATGCGCATTGAGTTCATTTCGAAGCCGTAGTTTTTGCCGTTAGATAGCGTCGTATCCACGTTCGAACGCTCGCCAGGAAGTGCTGAGAAAGGAACTTCTAACCAAACTACATCTTCGTTAGGCACCAATACGCCACTTACCCAGTAAGGTGTCCACGTGTAGTAAAGGATTGATTCACCCTTTTGGTAACGAGAAATTGTATCTGCAATGATTGCAGCGTAGTTACCTTGGTTGTGAGTTACCGTATCGTCCAGTTTGAACGCTGAAAGTTGGTGTTCAATCACCATCTCACAACCCCAACCTGGGTTACAGCCTGTTAGGTCTGCTTTGCCATCACCGTCCGCATCAAACAGCTTCGCGATTTTTGGATCAGTTAATTGACCAATGTTGGTGATGTTGTACTTTTCAGCCGTTTTCTTATCAATTAGGTAACCTTGAGCAGCGCCGCTTACATATTGGCCTTCACGGTAGAATTTCTCATCACCACCTGCCATTGTGTATTTATCAGCATGAAGCGGGAACCAACCTACCGTTAGGAACGTTGCGTCACCCTTTGCAATCGAGGTGTAGCCTACGTTGTAGTCCACTTCTTGAGTTGATTTCACGTCATAACCCAGTTCTTCTAGAGCACGGTTAACGATCAATGTTTGGAATGTCTCTTCCGCTACAGACGATTGAACAGGCTGAACTGATACGCCATCACCCGGTAGGCTTGCTGCCCACACGTTAGTCGATACCGCTAATGTAGAAACGATGCTTACTGCGAGTTTAGTCTTCCATGAATTATTCATTGGTGTTTTTCCTTAATTGAAGTTCTGATTTGTTACCGCGATTAAGTACATTCAGTACAAGGGAAACAGGTCCCATGCGATACCAGCGTAATTTTGTATTACCAGCGTTGACACCAAGTACTTGGGTGATGCGGTCTAATAAGATGGCTAAGATAACGATACCTAAGCCACCAACAGCGGCCAGTCCCATATCTAAACGGCCAATACCTCTCAGTACCATTTGACCTAAACCGCCTACCGCAATCATTGATGCGATAACCACCATAGATAGCGACAACATCAGTGTTTGGTTCACGCCCGCCATGATAGTTGGCAATGCAAGTGGCAGTTGAATTCGGTAAAGCATCTGCTTTTTGCTTGCACCGAATGAGTGACCCGCTTCGATCAATTCTTCCGGAACTTGCTGAATACCCAAAATGGTCAAACGAACAACAGGAGGAAGTGCGAATATGATGGTCACCACGACACCCGGAACGTTACCGATACCAAACAACATGACGATCGGTACTAAATAAACGAAGGCTGGTGTGGTTTGCATAGCATCCAAAATTGGGCGCACGAATTTAGCCGCTGTGTTACTTCGAGCGAGCCATATCCCCATGGGTAAGCCAATCAATAGGCAGAAGAATACGGATGTCATGACCAGTGACAATGTGGTCATTGCTTCAGACCAAGCGCCAATCAAGCCAATGAAAGTCAAAGATACGGCCGTTGCAACGCCAAGCTTCAAGTTTGAAAACTGCCATGCCACTAGAAACAAGATGATCAACATGAATGGTGCTGGCGTAGACACCAACGCCGTTTCAAATGAACTTAGGATAAAATCGATAGGCACACGGATTGCCTGGAATAATGGGCGTCCGTGCTCAACTAACCAATTCAGTCCAGACTCAACCCAAGTGTCAACAGGCAGCACAGCCTCTGCAAAAGGGTTAAGTGGATCAAAAGGTGTCGTTTCAACGGTTTCGCTGCTTAACCAATCCGCTGACGGTGAGGTATCAGCGGATTGACCCCAAGGATCACTTGCAGGTTGAGCTGGAGGAGCCGATTGAGACCATGGGTCATTATTTGTTTGTTCAGACGACATGATCTACCCCTTATCCAATGTTTGTAACAGTCGTGACTTAGTCACCACGCCAAAGTAATTACCTTGCTCATCCACAACAGGCACTGAGTAAGGCACACCACCAACTAGGCCAAGCACATCATTGATTGGTAAATCAGGGTTCAGCGTTAGTCCATCATCGAGCTGTGCGCTGATGAGTGATTTGTTCTCTTTGTGGGCTTTACGAAGCGAGTCGATAGAGACAATGCCGGAGTAACGGCTGCTCTTCTCAACTACGATGCCGTACTCGCGGTCGTTATCCATCAAAATTTGTAGAGCGGACGCTGGGCCATCGTGTTCTGATTTTTTAAATACCGCAGCTGGCTTCTTACGCGCAATGTCTTTCACAGTAAGTACGCTTGCTACGTTCACACCACGGAAGAAAGCTTCGACATAATCATTCGCTGGGTTACTAAGAATATCGTCTGGAGTACCTACTTGAACCACTTCGCCATTTTGCATAATCGCAATTCGGTCACCGATACGCATCGCTTCATCCAAATCATGCGAGATAAAAACAATGGTTCGTTTATCGTCATTTTGAAGGCGAATAAGCTCATCTTGCATTTCCGTACGAATCAAAGGATCGAGCGCCGAGAACGCTTCATCCATCAACAAGATATCTGGGTCACATGCTAGTGCACGAGCCAAACCAACACGCTGCTTCATACCACCAGATAGTTCATCTGGGTAAGATTCTGAATATGCGCCAAGGCCAACACGTTCAAGTGCTTCAAGTGCTGACTGCTTTCGTTGCTCAACTTCAACACCCGCAAGCTCTAGACCAAATGCGGCATTCTCGATGACCGTCATATGCGGCATCAAAGCGAAATTTTGGAAAACCATCGAGATGTTGTTGCGGCGAACTTCGCGGAGTTCATCTTCTGAGATGTGGGCAATGTCTTTGCCTCGAAGAAGCACATTGCCTTTGGTTGGTTCGATCAAGCGGTTAAGAAGGCGTACTAGGGTTGATTTGCCAGATCCTGACAGTCCCATTATGACGAAAATCTCGCCTTCTTGGATACTAAGAGAAACATCGTTAACGCCGATCGTTAGCCCTGTTTCTTCGAAAACTTTATCTTTATTTGCGCCTTCATTAATCATTGTAAAAGCACGGTCGGTGTCTTCACCAAACACCTTGTACAGTCCCTTAACTTCCAGTATGGGATCCATGTAATCTAATCCTTTCTCAGTTATTTAAACTTAAATTGGTTATTTAAACCCGAAAAACAATTAGCACTCTAAGTAATTGACACGTGTAAATCAAGGTTCTTCGCTCGGTAAAACAAGGCAACAGACTGAAACCAGACCAGCAACAACAAGACCAAAAAATAAGCAAAAACAAAGCAAGCCACTGATAATAAAAGGGATAAATTAGATAAGCGTACGGCCAATATTATGTATTACGTAGTCGTAGATTATTGAATATTAATTTTACATTAGAGTGATTAATAGGCTGAATGAACCAACAAAAGCCACAATTAGTTCGTGCACAAATAATTCGAATACGAACTATTTATTAAGCTTTCATGATGTTTCCGAGGCGAAAGTTCGCTCGGTAACAAGGATAAGATCGACTCTCAATCTCTACCTAAAAACCAAAGGTCAACCGGCTAAAGTCAGCGAGTTGAAATCAACCTTTTCAACCAAGAATTTTAATACGTCACACCAACTGTGATACTTGCTGCAAACTGTCAATTGGTGATTATCTAAGCTGAACTTCAACTTGTAGAGTGCTCATTACTGAGCCATTCTTTATAAAAGAAATAAGCATTTTCCCGTGACGAAATAGAGAAAAAGACAAGGAATTCGAATGATAAAAATGTTGGTGTGTGACTTTGACGGTACGCTTGATGGAGGCTCATCTCACGGTGTTAACCAGCTATTTGATTACCTCACAGAACAACCTGATATTCGCTTTATCATCGCGACAGGAAGAACATTACCTTCGATTCGAATGGGTTTAGAATCGGATAACTACCCGAAGCCACACAGTATTATTAGCGATGTGGGCACCAAAATTCATCATGTTCATTCCCAAAAACCAGACCATGTTTGGCATAACCAACTGGAAGCTTCTTGGAACAAAACAAAGGTAGAGACGGCTCTCGCACCCCTTGATTTTATGGGTGAGCGCATAGAAAACCATCAAGGCGATTACAAGATCACCTTTGAAGGAAAGCTTTCAGAGCCTCAACACGAACTGATTGAATCTAGCTTGGAGATGCACGGATTAGATGTTCACCTTACTTACTCTCATGATTGGTACTTAGATATCACACCAAAAGGCGTTAACAAGGCGACTGCGATTCACCACCTACTCGAACAACACGATTTGAGCGTTGCAGAAGTGTGCGTCGCAGGTGACTCAGCTAACGACACCTCAATGCTCACCATTGAAGGCGTAAACTCGATACTGGTTGCTAACCATTACCCAGAGGTTGCTCACCTATCGGATAGAGACAACGTATACACGAGTAGAGCAACACATGCTGAGGGTGTCTTAGAAGGCCTTAAATACTGGCAAGGGCGTGCGTCGAGTATCCGATAAACGCCAGTTCGCCATTAACAACAGATTAGAATCAAACAGGCTTCTAGCCCTACTTCCAGCCTGGGAGCCAATTTTGATTATCAGTAAGCTCTCGCCAATTGATGTTTTCTTCTCGTTTAGTCATTACTGCCTCTATCATGCAGCGCACTACTTCCCCTTCATCAAATTCAACTTCTGTGACCATAAAGTGCTTTTCTTTCTTCAAAGGGCTAACGGCCGTCCATTTACTGCGAAGTAGTTTCTTTGGATTGATTCGATTCATTGGTTCTGTCCTGTCTTAGTTTTTTAATACTTTATCTATAATCCTCAAAGAGTTAAAAAGATCACTTCAAGTTTAAAAAGCCCACGATTCAAACCCAGGTAAGTCATAACTAAAATCAATAAAACAAATCGTAAACTCGATACAATAGTTGTCACCAGAACAAAAACCTACTTCCCATGAGCCAAACAGAATTCCAACAAAAAATAGCGAGTTTCACTGCCATCGAACAAGCGCTTGATTATTTTGAGATTGGCTTTGATAGCAAGTTCATCGACCAAAATAGAGTCGAGCTTATGAAACGCTTTAATGGTTATCTGATCCTGTCAAAACCCGATGATTGGTTCTCAGGAAGAAGAGCGCTGAAAAACGCTTATTGTAAGGTTCAACGCAGCAAGTTAGATCGCCACACACGTTCAGCCTGTCGTGGGTGTACAACTTGTCAGCGTCGATAGATAGGAAGTACTGCTCAAAGTAGAGAACTAAAAAGTAGATAGTTGAAATAACATCTCATTACGATTTAGTTAGTGGTTTGCTCGAAAAAAAGTGTGCTAGTCTTACGGCAACTCAACTACGAGATAAAAACTACAATGAAAATTTTCAGCAATTTCGAAAGCGGCAACATTCACGTCGTTTCTGCAGATTCACCACAAAACATTCAACTGACGATCCCAGCAGACTATCAAACTGAAATCTCTCAGTGGTTTCACTTCCGCTTAGAAAGTGAAGCTCAACAATCTCACCACTTTGAAATCGGTCAATTGGCAACATCTGCCTACCCTGAAGGCTGGAAAGATTACGATGTAGTTGCATCGTATGACCGTGAAGAGTGGTTCCGTATCCCATCTCAGTTCGATGGCGATACATTAAGCTTCGATATCATCCCTGAACACGATTCAATGTACTTCGCGTACTTCGCGCCGTACTCATACGATCGTCACCAAGATCTTCTGCACAATGCTCAAACGCACCCTGCTTGTAAGCTTGAAACTCTAGGTCAGACGCTAGACAACAACGACATCACTTTGCTAACCATCGGCGAGCCAAGTGAAGAGAAGAAAAACATCTGGGTTATTGGTCGCCAACACCCTGGCGAGACGATGGCTGAATGGCTGATCGAAGGCCTGCTACAACGCCTACTTGATGAAACAGATACGGTTGGTCGCTCTCTTCTAGACAGCGTTGTGTTCAGAGTTGTACCAAACATGAATCCAGATGGCAGCATCCGCGGTCACCTGCGTACTAACGCGATTGGCGTAAACCTGAACCGCGAATGGCAATCACCTTCTATGGAACGCAGCCCAGAGGTATTCCTTGTTCGCGAGCGTATGCTGGAAACGGGCGTTGACCTGTGTCTAGATATTCACGGCGACGAAGCGATTCCATATAACTTTGTAGCAGGTAGCGAAGGCACACCTTCTTACAACGAGCGCATCGCGAAGCTAGAGAGCCACTTCAAGCAAGCACTGCTCACTATCACGCCAGAGTTCCAAGATGAATTTGGTTACGATAAAGACGAACCAGGCAAAGCAAACATGACAGTTGGCACAAACTGGATTGGTGAGCAATTCAAGTGTTTGGCTTACACCGTCGAGATGCCATTTAAAGATCACATCAGTCACGCTGACGAACTTTACGGCTGGTCTCCAGAACGAAGTGTCGCGTTTGGTCACGATATGCTAGCCGCAGTTTGGGCTACAGTAGACGAGCTATAAGGCGAACTAAGCTCATTAGCTTTACCTGTATCGCCTTTGGTTTATAAGAATCTGGGCTATAGATAGAACAAAGCCCAGCACTTGTGAAAGTGCTGGGCTTTTTAATATCGGCTTGGATGAGTGAATCTAACTTTAAAAGCTTTCTATGCCACTCTGAGGCTAGCAAAAAACACTGGGTATCTTTGCCTAATGTGGCGTTGTTCAGACACCATATCTTTGAAGCTCGGACCTTGTGATAACTGAACGATCACTTCGTCACCTTCTTGTCGCAATACAGCACCGCTAATATCGATACTGTTGTTGTCATGCAACCTCAAGGTGCCGGCCATTGAAAAGCCACGATAAACCGGAATGATGTTACGCATCATCAGGCGTACACCCTTTTCAGAAACTTCGCTGACATGAAAAAGCTCATCCTTAATTCGCATCACCGGACGAGCCTTTTGAGGGTACTTTAAGCGGTAATATTTGCGTTTCTGGGTGAATGAATCTTCACGCATTGGTGACTCCCTGTCTCTGTTATTTCGGTCAAGCAATAGGCTGTAGCTTCAATTGGTCTCAAATAAACACATTCACCAAATTGATAGCTAATAATTATATCGACTTCCCGAGCTAATGCTTTAGAGATTTATACAGAGAAACACTGATTGCTTAGCATTCAGTAAAAAATGAGAACTGAATCGGAAATGAAAACTAAGATGGAAACGAGAACTAAGCCGGAAATGAACTGAGCCAATAGCTAAAAATCCAATTCTTCGCGTCGTACTCTAAAGCTGAAACAATGCCAACTGAATGCTGAAGCCCACGAATAGAACCCCACACACAATGTTCATCATTTGCGAGGTGCGCTTTTGAACCAACAAGCGCTTAAAGGTATCCGCCATTAAGATCACAACCAAGAACCACATCGACACCACTGACGCTTGAATTGCACCGAGTATCAAACTGTCTGTCACAATCGCATCTGTTGAAACAAATTGAGGGAATATAGAAAGATAAAACAGGACGATTTTAGGATTCAGTAGATTAGTGAGGAGCCCTTTGAAAAATTGGCTGTAAAGCTTACTTCCCGATGCACTGACCACAGAGAGCACACCCTCTTGAGCGCGCAGCGCCGCACGAAAATGGTTATACCCAAGCCAGACAAGATACAAAACCCCAGCCCACTTTAGCCCTTCAAAGGCCATGGGAGTGTTCGACAGTAATAGGCTTATGCCGTTGGCCGAGATAAAGGCGTGAAAAAAAACCACATGACACGCCCAACACGTTCACAAATGCGAACAGCTTCTTTGAGTTAAGGCTGTGCTTAATACCAACAGCGCATTTGGGCCCGGGATAATGGCAATAAAAAACACGATAACGATAAACAGCCAGATACTGTCCCAACTCATTTCGATCTCATTTCATGAACATTTTTAGGGCGGACATTGTACGTCCATTCAGTGCCATTACAATATGATAAACGCTTAATTATCGCGTATAGCTAACAGACATAATTCGCGCGTATAATGAATGTGTTTATCGTCTAACATACAAAACTGATTCTCTAACATTTGTAGCCCTGATAGACTCCACCTCCTTTTTGATACTTGGTTCATTTATGTCATTTGATAGCCTAACCCTTAACGCAAAAACCGTCTCCGCGCTCTCATCTCAATTCAATAAGCCGACAGAGATACAGCAAGCGGTAATTCCTACCATTATTGCGGGGAAAGACGTACTCGCATTGGCTCAAACGGGCAGCGGTAAAACATTGGCGTTCGGCTTACCTTTACTGAATAACATCAACCAAGATGTGAATGAACTGCAAGCACTGATCATTGTTCCAACCCGTGAACTTGCATCTCAAGTGACCAAATCTTTAGAACCGATCGCGACAACGCTCAATATCAAATTGGTAACGCTAACGGGCGGCGTAAATACTGATGATCAACAGCAACAATTATCGACTAAACCACAATTAGCCATCGCCACACCGGGCCGCCTACTTGCTTTAATCAAAAGTGATGAACTGGATATAGCTCGGTGTTCATCATTGGTTCTTGATGAAGCCGACCGCCTGATCGACATGGGATTTTGGCCAGATATTCAAGCGATTACTTCAGCACTACCGAGCAAACGTCAGTCACTGTTGTTCTCTGCGACACTTCCGCCCGAATTAGTAGGTCAGGCTGAAGAGCTTCTTTCAAATCCAGTTAAGGTCACGACACATCAAGAAAACAGCGTGGTCGCGGCTATTGAAGAAACCCTGTATTTAGTGAACAAAGGCAGTAAAGCTCAAGCACTTATCGCCCTACTTCATCAGACCCCATGGCCGCAAGTATTGGTGTTCATTGGCGCAAAAGATAATGCCGACGCATTAACCAAGCGATTGAATAAAGCCAAAATCAGTGTGAGTGCGTTACATGGAAATAAGAGCCAAGAAGAACGAGAGCAAGCATTAGAAAGTTTCAAAAATGGCGAGACTCGTGTGCTTATCGCGACAGACGTGATGGCTCGCGGCATCCATATTGATCAGCTGCCTGTCGTGATTAATTTTGATTTGCCGACACACTCCGCAACTTACGTACACCGAGTTGGTCGCACAGCAAGAGCAGGAAGCACTGGTTGCGCTATCTCTCTGGTTAGTCACAGCGAAACTGACTACCTAAATGCGATTCGTACTCTGACCAATAAGCCTCTTGTGCTACAAGCATTAGAAGGTTTCCCTGTTACAGACAAACCTGCATCTGAAGTGACAGCTCGCAAACGTCCACCTAAAGACAAAATGGCTAACCGAAGAACCGCAAAGAAGAAAAGTGCTAAGCAATTTAAGAGCAAGCTAAGTTCTTCAAAATAACCAGCTCTTCAAAATAACCATAGAAAATCGATTAGCCCAGTTTGCACTGGGCTTTTTATATGCAATCAAATGTAAAATCACAACCTATCGACTCAGACAAAATGCCAATTTAAATGACACTTTTGTGAATTATGATGCCAAGGTATTGATTCTTGGTTGCTCAAAAAAAATACTTTCTGATCACGTTGACGCCCCTATATCTGGCAACTAGATTTTTCTATTAGTGTCTAAAAACCGGGAGGTCATTGAAATGAAACGTGCAAGCTCTACATATCGATTACAACTGATTAAGGAAGTGGCTACTCGCCGAGATCGTCAGAGTTCCAATGACCCAATGGCAAACTACATACAAAACCTAATCGACAACAAAGACGACTGTGATACCTCGGTGGAACGCAACCAGAGGTTCAGTGGTAGTCATTTTGATGAGCATATTGGTGGTTGGGTTAGCGACCACTGGGGTAGCAAGTAGTCCGATATCTCCAGTCACTCGTGTCATAAATAAAGCAGCGTAACCGCTGTAGAATTTATCTCCGCATTAACCTATCATCTGCAACAAATCCCTATCATTGAGTAAGCAGAAAGTGTCTGAGTTAAAAAGAGAAAAAGAAGTGATGGTTGCCTTCCAAGTGATCCCTCGCGTTAAAGAAGGCAACAACTTCGAAGTAGTTGATAAAGCCATTGAAGTTGTGAAAGCAGCCGATGTCCCTTTCCAAGTTGGTGCGATGGAAACCACAATGAAAGGTGAACTCAATCAATTACTCGATATCGTTAAAAAAGCAGAACAAGCTTGCTACGATGCAGGGGCGGTAGAAGTGATCACAAACATTAAGATTCACAGTAAAACCACCGAGGCCGATGATACATTTTGCACGTACCATCGTGGTGTAACGAAAGCGAATCACATGTTTGTTTAATCACATTTTTGTTTCTGAAAACTGAGCTTTAAGAAAGGCTCTGAAGAACCAGTGGTGTTATTGGAAAGGCATGTCTGATAGGTGAGAAAGGATTTCCATTCGTTCTTCTTCTGACATCGAATGCCAATCACGCGGAGTCTCTTCAGGGTCATCTTTTGCCCCGATCGGTTTTCGGTCAAGTGCTTTGACTGGCTCTTTTTTGATTTTTACGTTCTTTTTATTCATACCGACACCACTCCTTCTGGTACAAAGGTACCTACTTTAATATTACACCCCAACCATTATGTAAAGTAATAGTTACTTCGGAGTTAAATAAAATCTAAATACTTCCTCTTTAGCCAAAAAGATCTCTTTGGGGACTGGTATTTCCCTCTTCATCGACCTGCTTACCAATCAAGTTTTTTTGATTCATTATTTTTCTTCTATAGCGCTGACGACACAGCTTTATCACGTGCAATTGTTCTGACGGTGTCATCGACATCCAATTAAAGCGCTCTTCTCTCTTGCGCATACAACCGTTGCAATAGCCTTTGTCATCGCTTGAACAAACCCCAACGCAAGGGCTTGGAACTTGGAAAAACTCTAACTGCTCCACCATGCCTCCTTACACATTCAAAATTACGCTTACTCTCTCAAAAATAAGCGATTAATTTGTCGCCTGGCTCATGAAATCCATACTAAACTATGACCTTATACTGACACATATAGTGTTTTGTAAACTATACTTTGAACCCATCAAGTTACACTTATCCGGTAACTTCGTTCTTTCCTTTGGAGCCTTATAATATGAAGTTTAGTTCAAAAAAATTACTAGCAGTAGCCGCTTTACCTATGATGCTAGCAGCATGCACAACAACAGGTGACAACGCGATGCAAGTAACACCAACCGATCTACAGCACCATAATTGGGAACTTGCGCAAATTGATGGCAAGGACATTGTGAAAAGCGAAGACCAAGCAGCTCCTCGTCTAGAGATCGGCGAAAAGATGACTGCAAACGGCATGGCTGGTTGTAACAACTTCTTCGGTCAAGGCGAGCTGAAAGACGGTCAATTCCGTATCAAGCAAATGGGCATGACAATGAAAATGTGTCACGGCTCTGCGATGGAAATCGAACAATCGGTTTCTGCTACTCTAAGCGAGTGGAGCGACGTAACGCTAACAAACGATACGCTAGTACTGAAAAACGATGTACACACGCTAACGTACACAATTCGTGACTGGGTAAACTAATCCGTCATCGAAACCAAATACTGATTAAAGGAGCCTGATGGCTCCTTTTTTATTGTCAGCTTGCCCTCACTACTTCTTCAAAATTGACGCTCATCGCCGACTTTTCGTACCAACCTCCAATAAACCTCAAAAATCTCTCATTTAGATGCAATAAATTCAACGGTTCAGCGGTCTGTTGCTAGGATGGCAAAAGCCTAGAGTCTGTCGAGTTTTCGAGATGATTACGTATCGAACAAAACTCAACCGAGAACTCCCTGCTTGTTCTCAAGTAATTGATTGAATTTACTGTTGAATTAGAATTTATTTCAGAAACAGATAGAATAACTATTAGGGCATGTTGATCTTTCGTTAACCACGAAGGGTCAATACGCAATAGGGAGTTCGAAAATACAATGCTCTTGCCCGTTCACTACCAAATGGAAAAGTTTATGAACAAGATAGTAAGTACGTTAGGAATCATGGCAACCGTTGCATACAGCGCAACCATTTATGCTGATGAAGCAACATCCACCGACAGCTGGAACCAAATAGAACAGCAGGCAGAGGGAGAAACTGTCTACTTTCACGCTTGGGGCGGAAGCCAAGAGATCAATCGTTACCTACAGTGGGCAGGCAAGAAATTACAAAGTGACTACGGTGTCACGTTAAAGCATGTGAAAGTGACCGATATTGCGGAAACCACCACTCGACTGCTTGCTGAAAAAGCGGCAGGAAAGAACAGTGAAGGCAGCGTCGATATCGTCTGGATTAATGGCGAGAACTTCCGTTCGATGAAAGACAACGCGCTATTGTTTGGGCCATTTACGGAATCACTTCCAAATTGGCAGTATGTCGATAAGTCTCTGCCAATTGATGTCGATTTCTCAGAGCCGACAGAAGGCTTAGAAGCACCGTGGGGCGTGGGACAACTGGTGTTCATTCATGACCAAGAAACACTTCACAACCCGCCACAATCATTCTCTGAGATGTTAAGCTACGCTCAGGCTTTCCCGAACCGCTTAAGCTACCCTCGCCCACCAGAGTTTCATGGCACGAGCTTCATTAAGTCACTACTGATTGAACTAACAAACAATAACCCTGCGCTGGCTCAGCCGGTTTCAGAAGACAACTTCCAAGAAGTAACGGCACCACTGTGGGCTTACTTAGATAAATTCCATAAAGTGGCGTGGCGCGGTGGAAAGCAGTTCCCAGCAGGCACATCGGAAAGCATCCAACTTCTGGATGACGGACAGATCGATCTCGCGATTACGTTTAATCCAAACTCTGTTTATTCAGCACAAGCCAGTGGTCGCTTAGCCGAAACCACTAAGGCTTATGCTCTAGAAAGCGGCGCTCTATCTAACATTCACTTCCTTGCGATTCCTTGGAACGCCAATGCAACCGCGGGTGCTCAAGTGACCATTAACTTCTTACTGAGCCCTGAAGCACAGTCTCGCAAGGGGGACCTCAATGTTTGGGGCGATCCTTCGGTTCTGAGCAGCAAGTACCTCACTGGCAGCGCTAAAAACACCCAGCAATTTAAATCGGTTGATGAACCACACCCTAGCTGGCAAAACGCGCTCGAGAAAGAGTGGCTTAAGCGATACGGTAACTAGTCTTCATGCTACGCGCTCTATATTTTGTTGTTATAGCTGTATGCATTATCCCGACCATTCCTGGGGTAGCGGGAGTCGTGGCTTCGTCACTGAGTTTCATACCGCCCCTTGGTTTAGAGGAGCCGACACTCAACGGTTTTAGCCAAGTCTTTCAATGGGAAGGGGCTTGGCACTCTATTGGCTTAAGCCTAGGTTCAGCAATTGCAAGCAGCTATATAGCCTGCTTCCTGACCTTTTGTATTCTTCAAGCCTCTTGGGGAAACAAGTTTTGGAGAAAGATTGAGTTTACGCTATCGCCAATGCTTGCCATTCCACATGTAGCTTTCGCTATCGGCTTTGCTTTTCTGTTTAGTCCAACGGGGCTTGGCGCAAGAGCGGTACATCACTTGCTCGGCGAATCGGCTACCAGCTCTGAATTGGCTTTGTTGATCAAAGATCCTTACGCGTTTGGCCTAATCATTATGCTCGCACTCAAAGAAGTTCCTTTCTTGTTGCTGATGAGCATATCGATACTTCAACAAATCGATGTAGAACGTATCACTAAGGTGAGTGCATCACTCGGTTACAGCCGCGCTCAGATCTGGTGGAAGTGTATTTTCCCACAATGGTTTACTAAGCTTCGCTTCCCAATGCTGGCTGTGCTCGCCTATAGCGTCTCGGTTGTCGACATCGCTCTGATCATTGGCCCAACCAACCCACCGACTTTTGCCGTTTTAGTGTGGCAATGGTTCAACGATCCAGATCTTAACCTACTTCCTCGAGCTGCTGCTGGTGCGATCGTTTTGTTTGGTTTAGCTTCGTTGATCATCGCCTTGGCGCGTTTAGTTGAATGGGCGGTTCTCAAGTACTTTCGAACTTGGCAGTATTCAGGAAGAACAGGGGCTAACTTGCCGGGGAAAACCGTATTCACAGTCCTTGCTAGCCTTTCATTGCTGATCATTCCTTTAATGGTAATTTGGAGCGTTGCTCAGCGTTGGCGCTTCCCCGATTTACTGCCGAGCCGCTACAGCATGCGTTTTTGGGAGTTCGAGTGGGATGGCATCATAAGCACCGTTGGTCAAAGCTTATGGATTGGTCTGATTGCTGCTTCAATCGCTTTGTTGCTTGCGCTGATTGCTCACGAATACAGAATCAAATACAAGTGGCAAGTCCCAGGCTTTATTATCGCTATTCCAATGTTAATACCTCAACTGTCAGTGTTGTTCGGCATGCAAATCACCACTCTATACATTGGCAGCAGTGCCTACGAGCTTTGGGTTATTTGGGCGCATGTTTTCTTCGCCTTTCCATTTGTGTACTTGTCTTTGGACGGCCCATGGAAAAGCTTCAACGATGGGCTGATAAAAGCTTCATTGAGCTTGGGTAAATCGCCATTTCAAAGCTGGTATTCGATCAAGCTGCCTATATTACTGCCCGCCATCGCCTTCGCTTGGGCGGTTGGGATCAGTGTGAGCTTAGCTCAGTACCTACCGACATTGATGCTCGGTGCTGGTCGTATTAGCACCATCACCACAGAAGCCGTTGCCCTAACCAGTGGTTTCGACCGCAGGGTAACCGCAATTTATGCCATTTGGCAGGCCTTGTTGCCTCTGTTCTTTTTCTCTTTAGCGATATTAGTCAGCCGACTTCAACTTAGATATCGCCGTCTTACTTTTAAAGGTTTCCTAAGTAATGAGTCTGTACCTCAACGACCTCGCCATCCGTAAAACCGATGGAGATTCGCTGTTCTCAGCGCTAAACGTCACATTAGAATCTGGCCAAATACTGGCTTTGATGGGGCCGAGTGGCTGCGGAAAGTCGACCTTACTGGATGCGATTGCTGGTCACTTAAGTGAAGAGTTTTCGTACTCTGGCACCGTTGTGTTGAACAATATTCAGCTCGACGAGCTTCCATCACATCAGCGTGAAGTCGGTATTTTGTTTCAAGATGACTTGTTGTTTCCGCACCTCAAAGTATGGGAAAACTTGGCCTTTTCGTTACCGAACTCTGTTAAAGGTTCCGCTCGCCAAAAACAAGCAATGGCTGCACTAAAAGACATAGAGCTAACTCACTTAGCTGAATCTTTCCCGGATCAAATATCCGGCGGTCAACGCGCAAGAATAAGCTTGACTCGTATGTTGTTAGCCAAGCCTAAACTCGCCCTGCTTGACGAACCGTTCAGTAAGTTAGACCAAGAGCTCAGAGCACAATTTCGCGATTGGGTCTTCGAACAGCTGACCAAAGCGAATATCCCTACATTAATGGTCACGCACGACGAAGCCGATGTACCTCAAGGGGCAGAAGTACTGTCTTGGCCATGGAGAAGTAACCATGCTGGATAAGTACTCCATTAAGGTCATTAAGTGGCCATTAAATCAGTCTGCTAAGTTACTAAACCAATTGGGTATCACGGCCAATCAAACCACGTTATTCGGATTTCTGATTGGGTGTTTAGCGTTTCCAGCGTTGGCATTTCAACAATATGAGTGGGCGTTAGGCTTCATTGTGTTTAATAGAGTATGTGATGGGCTTGATGGAGCCTTGGCTCGAATCCAAGGCATTAGTGATGCGGGCGGTTTCCTCGATATCAGCCTAGATTTCCTATTCTACTCGCTGATCCCTTTTGGATTTGTCATTGCCAACCCAGAACACAACGCCATTGCCGGTGCGTTTTTGATCTTCTCTTTTATCGGCACAGGCAGCAGCTTTTTAGCGTTTGCGGTTATGGCAGGCAAGCGAGGCATTGAAAACCCAGTCTATAAGCATAAGTCTCTGTACTACATGTCAGGGCTAACCGAAGGCACTGAAACCATCGCCTGTTTCATCGCGTTCTGTATTTGGCCTCAACACTTTGCAGTTATCGCTTACACCTTTGGTGCAGCTTGTTGGCTAACCACGTTCATGCGTATTTATTTTGGTTTTCAGACACTAAAAAACCAAGCTAGTTAATAAATGAGTTAGTTTCTTGCACCTATAAAAACGCCGCTCATTGTGAGCGGCGTTTTCTATATTAGTATGGATAATGCCCGCTAAATCATGACATCAAGCTTCAGCTGAAGCCGTGATTTTAAACCTCAATACCTTTAGGCTTGAATCAAGGTCGACATCGACAAACTCAGGCGGGTTGTCCAGACGCTCAATGAACTCAACGCTTGGTGCTTCTTCTGCCATCGTCTCAATCAGGAAGTTTGGTGATACTGCTGGTGAGTTCACACACGCAATCACTTCACCGCCTTCAGTTAGAAGTTCAGGCAAACGACGTAAGATTTTTTTGTAATCTTTGGTTAGAGCAAAGCTGCCTTTTTGGAACGAAGGTGGATCGATGATAACGAGCTCGTAAGGACCGCCCTTCTTGATTTTCCCCCACGACTTAAAGATATCGTAGCCAAGGAAGTTAACCGAGCGCATATCGTGTTCATTCAGACGGTGGTTATCGCGACCTTTGTTTAGCGAGCCACGTGACATGTCCACGTTCATGCATTGACGAGCGCCACCAGCGATAGCCGCGACAGAGAAACCACAAGTGTATGCAAACAGGTTAAGAACGTTCTTATCCTTGGCATTATCTTGTACCCACTGACGACCATTACGCATGTCTAGGAACAAACCGAAGTTCTGATTACGGCCAATGTCTAATTGGTACTTAAGGCCATGCTCAACCACAACCGGAGAGTCATTCAACTCACCACATAGAACCTCTGAAGGCGCACCATCGGCATAACGGTGTTGCAGAACAATGCTTGTGCCCTGCTTTGATTGCCAGATATCTTTGTTGGTGAGTTCAACCAATCCAGCTTTAAGAGATGACAAGAATTCATCGTCGACTTCTTTAAACACGTTAACCAGTAGCTGTCCATCAACCCAGTCACATGTCAGTTGCTCTAGACCAGGCCAAAACTTACCGCGCCCGTGGAAAATACGGCGTAGTTCGTTTGGTACTTCATTAAGTTGCTGTTCAATATGACTAAAAAACAGAGGTAAAGCTGATGCTTCCATTATTTCACTCACTTAGTGTTTAGCTTTGGCCAAGTTAATGACCAAGGTTCAAGCCAACTGTCCAAACCGTTCGACACGGTTTCTTGATGCCACTTCTCACCCAAGGAGTTTAGGCTTCTTGGATCGCAGACATATTCGTAGGCTTGTGATTGATAGGCAAATCGAATCGCGAAGGCATGCAGATAACCTCTGTCAGCCTCACTCGATGGATTATAAATAGGGTCACCAACAATGGCTGAGCCGATCGACTTCATCGCGACACGGATCTGGTGAGTTCGCCCCGTATAGGGTTTGCATAACAGCAGACGCTCACCGGGTTCAGCCGTTGCTGATAAAAACTGAGTAATCGCAGGGTTCTCTTTGGATGTCAGAAGTTTCCAACTTGAGCGTCGTGAGCGCTCCATGTCTCCTGAGATCAAACCTTGCTTTTTCTTTGGCTTCTTAGAACCGATCGCAAGGTAGTATTTCTCTACTTCACGCTTTGCAAATAGCTGTGAAAGCTCGCTCGCCGCCGACGCATTTTTTGCCAGCAGCAGAATGCCCGAAGTCATTTTATCTAGTCGATGAACGAGATACAGCTTAGGCTCATTAATTGCCTTAGCAACTTCTTGAAGCAACATGGTATCGCCATCGTCTTTGTGGACGCTGACTCCAGGGTGCTTATTGATAAGTAAAAAATCAGAGTGGTTCAGAAGAATATCGAACATTAAAGGCTAGCTCCATTGTAGAACGTGGAGTATACCTCGTCTGAACCCAGATTCCAGCTACGAAAAAGCCCAACTCACTCAATAAATATTGAATCGTTGGGCTTCTTTTCAGCAACTAGCGATCAGTGCGTGGTCTTTACTCGATTACCAATAGGTAAATAGAACCAAGCTACCGCTTTACCCCAGTTTAAACTTACCAACTAATGATTCTAGCTCAGCAACCTTAGCGTTCAAGCCTGATGTATTTTCGGAGCTACGAGTTGCTAGCTGCAGAGATTGCTCAGAGATATCGCTAATCGCGGTAATGTCCGCTGCAATTTCTTTGGTCACAGCCGTCTGTTCTTCTGCCGCAGTCGCAATAGAGTTAACCATGCTTTGTACATTGCCCGCACCGCTCACAATCGCTTCTAGAGCCGAAACAGCACCTGAGCTTTGCTCAACACCAATCTCAACTAAACGACAGTTATCTTGAGTGTAAGTCACCGCTTCTTGAGTGCCCGATTGAATCGATTGAATGATGCCCGAGACTTCTCGTGTCGCTTTGGTTGTTCTTTCTGCTAGCGCTCGCACTTCATCGGCTACCACAGCAAAACCACGACCAAACTCGCCTGCACGTGCCGCTTCAATTGCAGCGTTAAGAGCTAACAGGTTAGTTTGCTCAGCAATGTCTTCGATTACCTTGATAACGCTACCAATCTGCTCACCGTGAGAACCTAGAGTATTCATTTGCAACGACATATCGCTCATTTGAGTCGACACTTGTTGAATACTCGCCACCATCTCAACAATCACGTTGCGGCCATCTTCTGCAGAGGTTTCTGAGCGACGTGCTTCTTCATAAGTTGAAGTACCTTGCTGCGCCACTTCAGAAATGGTCAAGCTTAGCTCTTCAGCAGCCGTTGCAATCAAGTTAGCTTTGTCTGCTTGAGCTGATGCACCAGTAACGATGTCTTGGCTAATAGAAGAGAGCTCCCCTGTCACCGATTGGACTTGGTGAGTCACAGACGAGATTGAACCTAATAGGTCTACTAGTGATTTCTGCATCTGGTTAATCGACTTAGCCAGTTCAGCCAATTCATCACCAGAATCATCAATAATGTCGCCTGCCGTTAGGTCACCATTTGCTACACGTCGTGCTACTTGTTCTACACGAGTAAGACGATTGGTAATAGAGCTAGACAATAGATACGCAATCACACAACCAAAGACAATCGCAATAGCAGACAACACCATGATGGTGCGCTCGATGGTAGTAAACGTGTCGGTTAGTGTCAGTAGTGACTGTTCTGTATCTGCGCGCTCACTTGCTGACGCTTGATCCAGTAAGTTCTCAATAGGGATAAGATTGCTCTCATACAAAGATCGTAGCTGTTGAATATTGGCTAGTAGCGCAGCTTCATCATTGATCTTCGGCACAAGCTTTGATTCAAACTCTTGAGTGAAACGCCCCATCAGGTCTTCAATTCGCTGAATACGGCGGTGGTCTTCCGAACCTCTACTCTCCAAACGCTTAGCCTGCTCGATAGCTTGAGCAAATTCGTTCTTGCTGGTTCGATAATCATTGAGTGCGTTATCAACCAGTGTAATTGCACCAAGCGCATCTCGGTATACATCACCCGCTTCATCAATCAGTACCAGGTAGGTAACAGTACCCGGAACATCGTCCATTCTAATTTCATCTGCGCTCTGGTGCGCGCCGATAACTTCTATCCATACAATACTGACTAACGTAACAAGCACCGCCAATATAGAGCCAAAACCGGCATACAGTTTCTTTCTCACTGACAATTTCACACAACACCTACCTAAATTAAATACCGATCAAAAATTCTTGATATTCAATATATCGGCTAGGTGACGGATAACTTTAGTGAATGTAATGTTTTATTTTTTGATAAGAATTAAGTATTTGAATAAAAAAACGGGAGCCATTGGCTCCCGTTTCTTAACTTACTTTAGCTCGCGATTGTAGCTTCTTAAAACTATAGCTTCTTAGAGATAAGCGCAGAGCCAGCAATAATACCAATACCTAGTAGCATGATTGCACCTTTACCGCTGTCGAAGCCAGAAGAGATACCCATGAATGCAACGATTGCGATAGCTACTGGGATGATGTACTTAACTAGCGTGTACCATAGACCGAATAGTGGGAAAGATACTTCACCATCGTTAGTGATTTCTTTCTCTAGGTCAGCACGGTTTAGTCTCCAACCAGCGAAGATACATACCAACATACCGCCAACCGCTAGGAAAATCTTATCCGTTAGTAGGTCGAAAATGTCGAACGCGCCAGTATCAAACAGTGTTGGACCGAAGCCGCCAAGTGATAGAGAAGCGAAGATACATAGAATCGCCATTACAACACTTGCAGACAGTACCGCTGTTACACGCTTCATGCCTTTCTCATCGATTAGGTAAGAAACCACAACTTCAAGTAGAGATACTGAAGATGTTAGTGCCGCAACACTCAAACCAACGAAGAACATAAGAGCAAATAGAAGACCAACTACGCCGCCCATTTCAGCGAATAGCTGAGGAACAACAACGAATACTAAACCAGGGCCCGCTGCAGGTTCCATACCGAACGCAAACATTGCAGGGAACATTGCAACACCAGCTAGAATAGCAACACCAGTATCCATTGCGGTTACCATTGCTGTTGTCTGAACTAGGTTCTCTTTCTTCTTAAGGTAAGAACCGTATGTCATCATACAACCCATACCAAGACTTAGAGAGAAGAATGCTTGACCTAGAGCGGCTAGGATTACATTGCTGTCTACTTTAGAGAAGTCAGGACTGAATAGGAACTCAAGACCAGCCATCGCGCCCGGAAGCATAATGCCTTTGATTGATACTACAATAAGGATAATGAAAAGAAGCGGCATCAGGATCTTACCTGCTTTCTCAATACCACCAGAGATACCTTTCATAACGATAACAACGTTAAGTAGTAGGTATAAGCCCATCCACATTAGTGGTTGAACTGGGTTTGAGATAAAGCCACCAAAGCTATCACCAATTGCTTCTGGTGCGTCTAGAAGACCACCTGCAATTTTACCGATGTATGCGATTGACCAACCGCCTACTACTGGGTAGAAACCCATGATAAGTAGACCACTGAATACGCCGATAACGCCAGCGAACGTCCAACGACGGTCAGTTGTTTTAAATGCACCTACTGCTGATTTTTGCGTATGACGGCCAATCGCAAATTCAGTCAGCATGACACTGAAACCAATAAAAATTACAAAAAACAGGTAAATGGCAACGAATGCACCACCGCCACTTTCACCTGCTGTGTATGGGAATTTCCAAATGTTACCTAAGCCAACAGCAGAACCTGCTGCAGCCATTACGAATCCTAACTTCGAACCCCAGGTATCGCGGGGTGTTGTGGTTGTATTACTAGTAGCCACGTGTACTCCAAACTTTTGTGTTATGTGATGTTGTGTTTTGCTTTGGGTGGCGTCTTTAAAAGGAAGGTGTATAAATAAATTTACACACCTAAAAGATTTGATTGACGCTCGTTGTCTAGCAAGTAAACCAGTTTAAGAATAAAATTGGAAGAGCATACCGTACAAATTTCGTTAAAGATGTAAATTTTTATGGTTAAATGCCGACTTTTCATACAAAACAATCGTTTTCTTCTTAAGTTGACCAAAACTTAACAACTTTAACCTATTTACATCTTTTGCTCTATTTTGTAAATAGTTGAATCCTTAAATTCCCATATCCGTTAAATAGCATTACTATCTAAGTGTCTCTTTTTTCGAGTATTCAATGTGGATAAGCTTTATCATTTTTTAACTTTGGCCTCTGTTGTTTTGTACTGGGTTCTCGTAGCCGGTGTGACGTTTCGTGTTGTACTAAAACGACGCTCTGTCAGCGTTTCTCTTGCTTGGCTAATGGTTATCTACATTATCCCGATTGTTGGTGTAGCTTGTTACTTCCTTTTTGGTGAGCTAAACCTAGGCAGAAAAAGGGCTGAACGCGCTCATCGTATGTTTACCCCTTTCGGCGACTGGTTCCGTCAATTGAATGATTGCCAACTTCACCAACCAGGGAAAGTCGGCTCCCCTATCCATAAGATTGACGAGCTTTGTAACAATCGAATGGGCATCCCTGCACTCAGTGGAAACACTCTATCGCTGCAATCTTCACCAAACGAGATCCTACACGCAATTATCGAAGATATAGAAAATGCACAAACCAGTATCAAGATGGTTTTCTATATTTGGCATCCAGGTGGCCTGACCGATTCGGTTGCCTCTGCGCTGATTCGCGCTGCAAAACGTGGCGTAGATGTTAAAGTTTTGCTCGATTCAGCCGGTAGCCCTCGCTTTTTCAAAAGCCACTGGCAGTCAATGATGAAGGACGCAAGCGTTCAAGTCGTACAAGCACTAGAAGTGAGCCCATGGCGTATTTTCTTACGTCGCCTAGATTTAAGACAACACCGCAAAATCATTGTGATTGACGAGACTATCGCCTATACGGGTTCAATGAACATGGTCGATCCTGCTCACTTCAAACAAAGTTCCGGCGTTGGTCGTTGGATTGATGTAATGGTCAGAGTGACTGGGCCAACCGTTAATGTGTTATCCGCTATTCATGGCTGGGATTGGGAAGTTGAGACTGGTGAACGCATTCTCCCTGATATACCTGAATGCCCAGTTGAAGAAATCATGACACATCATCCGGTTCAAGTAGTGCCGTCTGGCCCTGGCATGCCGGAATATTTGATCTTACAAGTACTGACCATCGCCATCAATCAAGCGAATCATTCTGTACGTATTACTACACCTTATTTTGTGCCAAGTGCTGACTTACTCGAAACACTTAAGATGACAGCTCAACGCGGCGTAACTGTAGAACTGATCATTCCACACAATAACGATTCACTAATGGTTAAATGGGCTTCTCGTGCGTTTTATACCGAGTTGCTTGAAGCTGGCGTGAAGATCTATGAATTTTACGGTGGCCTTCTTCATACCAAATCGGTAGTGATCGATGAAGAGTTTTGCTTGATCGGAACCGTCAATATCGACATGCGCAGTTTGTGGCTCAACTTTGAAGTGACTCTGGCTGTGGATGATGTGCATTTCACGCAAAAACTGTCTGAGCTGCAGAAATCTTATATCGCTTCATCCCACTCTGTAGAGTTAGAACAGTGGGAGCAAAGAAACCTTAGTAATCGCTTCTTTGAGAGGCTGTTCTACTTGTTCAACCCACTCCTATAATTCCAGCAATGAGTCGATTATGGCTCGTTGTTTCCCCATCGATCATTTTTAACCTTTCACTGTTAACTGAGTGAAAGGTTAAAAATCGTAAGAAAAGCGCAAAAATCCCCGCTCCGCTCTTGCTTTGAACACTCTTGGCATGTTTTAAATAGGACATAACCGATTGATAAGGAATTCACAGCATGTCCGAGAACAAAACCACTAAACTTATCACTGCCGGTCGTGATAAGAAGTGGACCAATGGTGTTGTTAACCCACCAGTACAACGCGCTTCAACTGTCGTATTTAACTCAGTAGAAGAGAAGCGTAAAGCTACGATTAACCGCGCTAACAAGACCCTTTTTTACGGACGTCGTGGAACCAACACTCATTTTGCCTTCCAAGATGCGATGGTTGAAGTAGAAGGCGGCGCGGGTTGTGCACTGTACCCGTGTGGTACAGCAGCAATTTCGAATGCCATTCTCTCTTTTGTAGAAACAGGTGATCATATTTTAATGGTTGACACCTGCTACGAACCTACTCGTGATTTCTGTGACACCATCATGAAAAAGATGGGGGTAGAGACAACTTACTACGAGCCAACGATTGGTGAAGGTATCCAAGACCTTATCAAGCCAAACACTAAGGTGCTGTTTACTGAGTCTCCAGGCTCTGTCACCATGGAAGTGCAGGATATTCCAACACTAGCGCGTATCGCTCATGAACATGACATCATCGTTATGCTAGACAATACTTGGGCGGCTGGCGTGAACTTCTCACCGTTTGATTTTGGTGTTGATATCTCGATTCAAGCAGCGACCAAATACATCGTGGGTCACTCTGATGTGATGCTAGGTACGGCAGTCGCCAATGAGAAATGCTGGGATCAACTAAGAGAGCAAAGTTACTTGATGGGGCAATGTGTCTCACCTGATGATGCTTATTTAGGGCTTCGCGGCATTCGTACTCTTGATGTGCGTCTACGGCAACACGCAGAAAGCAGCTTGAAGGTCGCAAAATGGTTAGAGACTCGTCCTGAAGTTAACCACGTTCGTCACCCTGCTCTTGAGTCTTGCCCAGGCCATGAATTCTTCAAACGAGATTTTACTGGCGGTAATGGCTTGTTCTCTTTTGTACTCAACAACTCTAATATCAAAGCGACGACAGCGTTACTTGATGGAATGACACATTTTAGTATGGGTTACTCTTGGGGTGGATTTGAAAGTTTGATTCTAGCTAACGAACCAAGCAGTTTTGACAGCTTGAGAACTGTTGCCAATCCTAATTTCGAAGGTACCTTGATACGTGTTCATATTGGGTTAGAAGATGTTGATGACCTGATTGCTGATCTAGAGGCGGGATTAGAACGTTATAGCGCTCTGATTTAATCTGAGACGATAGGTCTAATATGCAAAAAAGGCAGGATATTCCTGCCTTTTTCTGTTTAAAGCATAACTCAAAATACTCATATTCAGATACTTCAGCTCATAATACAAACCGCTCATAGTCCAGAAGCTTTCAAAGCCAATATTGAACCTTAAAGCACATCTACTTAAAGATCTCAGAGCGATGAAAAAATGGCTATGAATTTTTCAATTTCTAAGTGATTGTTCCGCTGAAATAAATAACACTTTATTTGTGTGGGCAACCGACTAAATGATCATTGACCATACCTGTTGCTTGCATAAATGCGTAACAGATTGTTTCTCCTACAAACTTAAAGCCTCTCTTCTTCAAAAACTTACTCATCGCTTTAGATTGCTCGGTAGAAGCGGGAACTTGAGACATCTCAGTCCATTGATTCACGATCACTTCATTATCAACAAATTGCCATAAGGCATTAGAAAGAGAGCCGAACTCTTTCTGTAATTCAAGCGTTGCTCGTGCATTGTTGTATACCGAAGCAATCTTACCCCTGTGTTTAACCACATCGAAGTTTTCAATGATGTGCGGCACGTTGTCTTCATTCAGCTCAGCTAGCTTGTTTAGATCGTAATTATCGAACGCGGCACGATAGCCTTCACGCTTTTTAAGGATCGTAATCCAACTCAGACCTGCTTGAGCACCTTCTAAAGTAATGAACTCAAACAGAACTTGGTCATCATAAACAGGCACGCCCCACTCTGCATCGTGGTACTCCCTTTCAAGCTCATGTTTAAGCGCCCATGCACACGTTCTATCCACTGTATTAGCTTCCATTTCGATGGTCTCTTTTAGTAATCATACATAAAAATAATGCCCCAATTAGGGGCATTATTTCAAAGGTCAGTTGACGTTAAGCCACTTCAATTTTATGGAACAAACGATACAGCACAGGCACTACGATTAGCGTGAGTACAGTCGCAAAGCCTAAACCAAACATGATGGTTACTGCCATTGGTTTGAAGAAGATATCCGGTAGTAGAGGGATCATACCTAGAATGGTGGTAATCGCCGCCATACATACCGGGCGAACACGACTCAGAGCCGCATCAACAACCGCTACATACGGATCTTTACCAGATTTCATCTCAATCTCAATTTGATCAAGTAGTACGATACCGTTCTTCAGAAGCATCCCAGATAGACTCAAGAAGCCCAACAGCGCCATAAAGCCGAATGGTGTATTCAAGGCTAGCAAGCCTGTCGTCACCCCTATCAACGCCAATGGAACCGTTAACCAAACGATCAGAGGCTCTTTCACCGAGTTAAACAAGAACACAGTGATTAAGAACATGAACAAGTAACCCAGAGGCATGGTTGTGAACAGTGACGCCTGTGCATCTGCTGACGACTCATATTCACCCCCCCATTCCAATGAGTAACCCGGAGGCATCTCAATCGCTTCAATCTGTGGTTGTAAGCGTTTCTGTAGAGTTGAGGCCGTCTCTTCACCCAATAGATCAGGATCCGCCATTACCGTTAGCATACGCTTACGGTTCTTACGGATGATCAGTGGATCTTCCCATTCTAGCTCGTAACCTAACGTTACTTGTTGAAGCGGGATGTACTCACTTAATGCTGGGCTCCAGATCTTCATGCCTTCGATGTTACGAATATCGACACGCTCGTCTTCAGGCAAACGAGCCACAATCGGCATTAACGTTGTACCATCACGATACACACCAATCGACTTACCAGAGAAAGACATTGCTAGGAAATCATCAACGTCAGATTTAGTAATACCATAACGACGCGCTTGGCTTTCATTGAACTGAGGCTCTAATACCTTAGTTCTTTCACGCCAATCGTGACGAACGTTAAATGCGCCTTCATCAGCACGCATGATGTCCATCACTTGTGCAGCGATTGAACGTAAAACCGTTGGATCAGAACCCACTATTCGCGCTTCAATTTTCGCACCGCCACCAGGACCTAATTCGATCTGTTTAAGCTTGTAGTCAATCTCTGGGAACTGACCATTTACATGTTCACGGAAGCGTTTCATTAGCCCTTCAAGTACTACATAACTTTTCACACGAACCGTTATCTCGCCGTAAGCGCTATAACTTTTCTCTGGCGCATAAGTCAGCATGAAACGTTGCAGGCCTTTACCCGCGGTTGTCGTGATATGTTCAACTTCGTCCTGCCCAGCTAGCCAACTCTCAAGCACTTTAAGCTTGGTATTGGTCGCTCGAATATCGGTACCTTCTGGCATCCACACATCCACTTGGAACATAGGTGTGGTTGAAGACGGGAAGAAGGCTTGCTTAACGAAACCAAAACCGTACACACTCGCGCCTAAACCAATAATCAGAACAAACATGGTTAACCAAGCACGCTTCATACAGAACTCAAGGAAGTTTTTGTAGATAACAAAAACCATCCCGTTGTATGGGTCCTTACCTTCGTTATCTGGATCGACCTTCTGACCTTTAAAGAACATGTCGGCAAAGAACGGCGTGAGCGAGATGGCAGTAAACCAACTCAGCATCAAGGAGATCAGTAGCACCGTGAACAAGGTGCCACAGTATTCGCCTGTTGAGTCTTCAGATAAACCAATTGGAGCAAACGCAGTCACCGCAATAACCGTCGCACCAAGCAGCGGCCATTTGGTTTGGGTTACGATATCGGTGGCGGCCTGCATCCGGGTTCGCCCCTTCTGCGTGCCGATCAATATCCCTTCCACCACCACAATGGCATTATCCACCAGCATCCCCAAGGCGATAACCAACGCGCCCAGTGAAATACGTTGTAGGTCGATCTTGAAGTACTGCATGAAAATGAATGTACCGAATACGGTCAATAGCAGTATCAAACCAATCAATAGGCCCGATCTTAGTCCCATGAAGAACAGTAACACCACGATTACGATCGCAACCGCCTGCCCTAAACTCACCACAAATCCGCTTACCGACTTGTTCACCTCTTTAGGTTGGTTATAAACCTCGGAGATGTCGATACCGACGGGTTGTTGATATCTAAGCTCGGCGAGTCTTCGATCAAAGTCTTCACCCACTGCGACCACGTTCACGCCTTGCGCAAAAGAGACACCCAGGTTAAGCGCGAGTTCGCCGTTATAACCAATGATGTTACTCGGTACCTCAACGTAACCACGGGTTACATTCGCCACATCTTTTAGATAGATAAGCCCTTGAGCGCCACCTTCCGTAAGAATCAAATCTCCAAGCTGTTCAACGTTTTGGAACTCACCCGTTGGATGGATTCGAATATATTCATCACCAATCCTTACCGCTCCTGCACTTGATACAATATTTTGAGTCGATAAAAGGTTAAATACCGTGCTTGGAGACAGACCCAGAGAGCTTATCCGTTTCATCGATATCTCAATGAACACTTGCTCTTGTTGTTGGCCGGAAACGGAGACTTTACTGACCCCATCAACCAACTCTAGCTCTCGCCTTAGGTAATCAATGTAATCCAGCAGCTCTTTGTAGCTATAGCCATCCCCCGTCACCGCCAGCAAAATACCGTAAACGTCACCGAAATCATCGATGACTTGAGGATCATTGACGCCGGGTGGCAGTTCAACCTTGAGATCATTCACTTTTCGGCGAAGTTCATCCCATATTTGCGGAAGATCATCTGGGCCGTAGTTGTTCTTCATCGTCACCGTTACCTGTGATAGGCCGCGGCTAGAGATAGAGTTCACTTCGTCCACATAGGTAAGTTGTTGAATCGCTTTTTCTAGTGGGTAAGTAACTTCTTCTTCAACTTGTTGAGGTGTGGCCCCTGGGTAAGAGGTCACAACCATCGCATCTTTGATGGTAAAGGCAGGATCTTCTAAACGACCCAAGCCGAAAAAGGCAGAGACACCACCAATAAGAAAGATCAGAGATAGCATCCAGCTAATGACTTTGTTACGTATAAAGTAAGAAGCAACACCTGTGATCTGATCATCACCCTGTTGATCGTCATTTTGGGGCTTGTTATTTACTTCACTCATTGTTCGTCTCCTGAGACAATACTTCCACTGTCATCCCATCTCGCAATCGCGATACGCCTGCAACAACGACATGCTGCCCCATTTCTAATCCTTTCATGATCTGCAATGTTTTCTGATTGGCTTTTCCTATTACGACTTGCTGTTTTGAGACGGTACTGTCGTCATTAAGCACCCATACATAAGAGTTCTGGCGCGTTAAATCATCGCCATCCGCATTAAACACAGCTTCGATTGGGATAAGTACCCCAGCTTTTAACTCCAAGCCGATATCTCGCCCATTTGACGTCACCTCAACGGCCATACCATCCAGAATCAAATCATCTTCCGGCATAGGTAGAGCAAGCGTCACCGTGAACGTGCCCGTGCTTGGGTCAGGTTCAGTGGTAAACTCCTTAATAGCCGCCGTGTATTCATTGCCACTGGGTACTCTTACCACAGCCTCAACATTCGATAACAGCTGTTCGCTAGGCTGATTCACGTAAATCTGGTCAGGCAGTTGGATAACAACCTCAACATCCTCGACACTGTGAATGTTCACGACCTGCTGGCCTACCTGAATATTTTCATATTGATCGACACTGACACGAGAAATGATCCCATCAACAGGAGCACGAAGCTTAGTGAACGACAAGCGCAGTTTTGCGAGTTCCAGCTCGGCATAAGCGATCTGGCGTTGAGCAGCAATTTCATCAAACTGTGACTTCGCCAATAAGCCTTTCTTCACTAGCGGACTTGAACGTCTGTATTGGCTGTTAATTACCGTGTAACGCGCCTGAGCATTGTCGACATCCAGTTGATAATCGGTAGGGTCAAGCTCTGCAATGATGTCTCCTTGTGAAACACGCTCACCTTCTTTCACATCAAGCTTATTGATTTCACCAGCGACTCGAAAGCTGAGATGAGCCTTCTCGGCAGCGTTTGCAACCGCTGGGAAATAGAGTTTGTCGCTAAAGTCGATGACTGAAATCTCGATAGCTTTAACCAAGGGCGTGTTATTCACTTCTACAACTTGTTTATCTTCACAAGCCGTAAGTAAAGCCAAACACGACAGTCCAGCGGCCACTTTAAGTGTTTTCATGTTATAGCCCCCTTTCCTTGATCCACTCTCGAACTTTAA
Source organism: Vibrio sp. 10N.261.55.F4 (assembly GCF_041470465.1). Lineage (NCBI taxonomy): Bacteria > Pseudomonadati > Pseudomonadota > Gammaproteobacteria > Vibrionales > Vibrionaceae > Vibrio > Vibrio sp. 10N.261.55.F4. The sequence continues at coordinate 390,045 of NZ_JBFRMM010000002.1, forward strand.
CGCCCGGTTCAAGACCATTAACACCAGAAGTTACGATGCGATCACCATCGTTCAACCCTGAAACAATATGGCGCTTTTCATCGATGATGATTGCGACATTTTCAACAATACCGTCGCTATTCACGCGCCACACAGAGACATCATCGCCATCAGTCATCATTGCTGATGTGGGAATTTTTGTGGCGGCTGCTAACGCTGAAACTAAATGAACTGTGCCTGACATACCCGGCAAAATACCAACATCGGTGGGTCTTTCCATTACCATGGTGACTTTGTACGACCCGGTTTTGGGATCCGCTTCAGTATCAACTTCTTGGAATGCTAAAGCGTAGGAGCTACCAGGGAAAGCATCAAAAACCATGGTTGCATCCGTCTCAAACCCTGAAGAAAAGCGCGTGATAAGTTGGTCGGGTAATAAGAATACGACTTTGAGGATTTGATTCGTTTGAATATTCATCACGCCTTGTTTAGCCGCAATGTATTCATGGTTTTCAGCAGGAATGATGGAGATAGTACCATCGTAAGGTGCAACCAAAGTGGTATAACGTAGGTTGGCTTTTGCTTGGTTAAGCACCGCTTTAGCAGAATTATGATTAGCTTTCGCTTGGTCGAAGTCTTGCTCAGATACGACGCGATCTTTGCGCAACTTAATGGAACGTTGGTATTGAACATCGGCAAGCTTAAAGTTGGCTCTCGCTTGCTTCTCTAACAACTGATATTCGTCAGGATTAAGCGTTGCAAGCCCATCACCTTTGGTAACCTGTTGACCAGATGTGACATCGATAGTCTGAAGTAGCCCTGGAACACGAAATGCCAGTACTGCTTTGTCACCAGCTTCTGTGGTGGCTGGAAAGCTACGTTCAAAAGCATTACTACCGACGGAGACAGTGAAGAGTTTGGCGGGTCTAGAATCAGGTTCAGGTACGGGAGGAAGCTCCTTACCACACCCAGACAACCCAGCTAAGGCTGTCAATAGGACAACGGAGGCTCTATACATTAGTGATCATCCATAACTATAAATATTTTTATAACATAGATTAATTACATGTAACTTACCAGTTATCGTAAGATTTATTTAGACAAAATTATTAAAAAAAATAACGGCTTGGAATAAATTTTCCTAAACCGTTATCTAATGTTTTTCAGGTTTACCACTACATGTTCTTAAATGCGCGGTCGACTTTGAAAGTATCCGAAGTCACATAAGCTTCCATATTGCGGACACTGGTCTCTAATTTCTGGAAATCACCCTCTAAAGTGCCCAGTAACGACTCTGCGGTTTGCCCTTTTTCCCAAGGTTTTTGCTTGAGCGTGTGCTTTTGTTTGGCCTTCATCTGATCGACATACTGAGGTGGTTGTTTTTCAAGCATAAATGTCAAAGCTACATACGCTAATAACACCAAAAAGCTACCACCAAGCAGTGCCGCCGAGATAACCAAGATGCGAACCAACCACACTTCAAGGCCAAAGTAGTTCGCTAACCCTGCACACACTCCAGACAACTTACCGTTAATAGGATCGCGATACAGTTCTCTACTCATAGTTTCGTCTCCAGTTAGGTGACTCCGCATCCAGTATTTTTTCTAGCGTTTTCACTCGATCTTGCATCGATTCAGCTTGAGCAGAAAGCTTGTGCAAACGCTGAAGATCCGTTTCTGAAAGACCATTACTGGATTTCTTCTTGCTGCGGTAATGTAAGAACAACCATAGCGGTGCCACGAAGATTAAAAAGACAATCAGTGGGCCTGCAATTAGAAATGTTGACATAGACAACTCCTAAAATTATTTATCGCGGTTTTCAACTTGTTGCTTCAGTTTCGCCAGCTCTTTTTCAATTTCATCTTGAGCTTGTAGATCTGCAAATTCTTGGTCTAACGATTTTGCGTTACCTGTTTTGGCGTAAACATCTGCTTCAGCTTCTAATTCATCCACTTTACGCGAGAATTGCTCAAACTTCGCCATTGCTTCGTGGGTTTTGCTTGAATGCAGATGCTTTTGAACATCACGACGATTGCTTGCCGCATTATTACGAATCATTAATGCTTGCTGCTTCGCACGTGTTTCTGCGATTTTGGTTTCAAGCTTGCCAATCTCACTGGTCAGCTTTTCGATGGTTTCGTGAACCAAGGTTTGCTCTGTGTGAAGGCTTTTGATTATATCTTCAAGTTTTTGCTTTTCTATTAGCGCCGCTCTAGCTAAGTCTTCACGTTGTTTAGTTAGTGCTAGTGTCGCTTTATTTTGCCAATCTAGAATCTGAGTTTCGATAGCTTCAACTTTACGCGCTAACTCTTTTTTATCTGCGATAGCTTTAGCGGAGTTAGTGCGAACCTCAACCAGCGTATCTTCCATTTCTTGGATAATCAGGCGAATCATCTTTTCAGGATCTTCAGCCTTGTCTAAAAGTGCACTGATGTTCGAATTTACAATGTCTGCAAAGCGAGAAAAAATACCCATGAGGAACTCCTTAATTACAATGATGGCAAATGTGCTTTAAAGCGTTATTCGATTTCTCAATCCACTTGCTCAAAAATTTACGTTTGTTGTTAAACCTACCATAAGTAATCCAAGTAACGTGCCAACTTTTAAGCCATTTATTATCAGATACTTACAATAAAATGGTGATTAACCCGAACCATGCTATGATGAATTTAGCCAAGTATTGGTATTTTTCACCACTACGACTCTTATACTTAAGCTATTTACATGATGTGATTTAAATAAAGCCCTCTAAATCACATCCATCGGCGCTCAAATCACACAAGGACCCGCTATGCAGCAGAACCTCATTGGTGAATCACCCAGTTTTCTCTCCGTTTTAGATAAAGTGTCCCAACTCGCACCAATCGAAAGACCGATTCTGATCATTGGAGAGCGTGGTACGGGTAAAGAGTTGATCGCACAAAGACTGCATTACCTTTCAAGACGTTGGGATCAACCTTTGATCTCATTGAACTGCTCAACCCTCAGTGAAGGTTTGATTGATTCTGAGTTGTTTGGTCATGAATCGGGGTCCTTTACGGGTTCGAAAGGTCGTCATCAGGGTCGATTTGAAAGAGCGGAAGGTGGAACACTGTTTCTTGATGAGCTCGCGACCACGCCCCTAGCCGTTCAAGAGAAGCTATTGCGCGTTATTGAATACGGGCAGTATGAACGTGTCGGCGGACAAAAAGCTTTAAGTGCCAACGTCAGACTGGTGTGTGCGACCAACGCTGACTTGCCAGACATGGCATTAAGGGGCGAATTCAGAGCCGACTTATTGGACAGGCTCGCGTTTGACGTGATTACTATACCCCCTCTTCGAGAGCGAAAAGAAGACATCACGCTGCTGGCAGAATACTACGCCATTAAGATGTGCCGTGAATTAGAATTGGAGTTGTTTGTTGGCTTTGCTCCGTCTGCCGTTGAGGCGCTGCTGGATTATTCATGGCCGGGGAATGTGCGAGAACTCAAGAACGTTATTGAGCGCGCAGTCTACCAGCACGGTAAAGACCCATATCCTATTGAATCTTTGGTGTTTAACCCATTCAAACCCGCATGGAAAATAGATCAAGATTCCACGCATGAAATTGGCAATGCGCCGTCCAACAGCCATACTTCATCAGAGAGCTTGTTTTCTTTGCCGCTTGATTACAAAGCATGGCAAGAACAACAAGACATCAAGCTGCTCAATCAAGCCCTAAAGCAGAGCAAGTACAACCAGAAACAAGCAGCAGAATTACTTGGATTAACCTACAACCAATTACGTGGAATGGTGAGGAAGTACGCGATTGTCGGACAAGCTAACGATAAATAGCTGTCCACGCTTGATTATTATTTGGAGCCGAATAAATAAAATGTTAAATTGTCCGGATCTTGAGGCTCCTCTAACGCCTCGTTTCGAAAAGTATTTCTTTTTATGAAAGCACTAATAAGACTATCACTGAGCATCTGTACGCTGAGCTTTCTCGCTGGATGTGGTGAGAGTGTGAATCACGAGCAAATCCGTGAAAAAGGCTTCATTTATTGCGGCCAAGGTAATCCTAGTACCTTCAACCCACAGCTGGTTGATAGTGGCATTACCGCAGAATCGCTGAGTCCTCAAATTTTCGATACACTGCTCACTCTTGATCCGATGACGTACCGACCAAAACAGAACTTGGCGACAAGTTGGTCTGTTGATAAATCAGGTACAGAGTACACGTTCAAACTGCGCCCAAATGTTGCGTTCCAAACCACAGACTGGTTCACCCCAACTCGTAGCATGAATGCACAAGATGTGGTGTTTAGCTTTGAACGTGTCATTGATAGTTCAAACCCATTTCATTATGTGGGTGGCGGCCTATACCCAAGGTTTGCCGGAATCGACTTCAAAAACCTGATCGTCGATATCACCGCAGTTGATGACCTAACGGTGAAATTCCAATTAAGTCGCCCAGACAATTCGTTTCTCAACAATATCGCCACCAGCTATGCAGTCATTCACTCTAAGGAGTATGCCAATCAGCTCATTGCAGCGGATGAGAAAAATCGAATCGATTCCAATCCAGTCGGCACTGGCCCTTTCTACTTAGATGAATACCAAGTCAACGACCTAGTGCGCTTGAAAAAGAACAAGCACTACTGGAAAGGTGAAGTACAAATGGACCAAGTTGTGTTCGATACTTCGCAACGTGGAACAGGCACACTTGCCAAGCTTCTGCGTAGTGAGTGTGACGTGCTCAACTCACCAATTTCTAGCCAAATCCCTATTATTCAGGCTCATGAAGAGTTGAAGATTTCTGCTACTCCGGCGGTTAATGTCTCTTTCATCGCGCTGAATACTGAGCACCCTGCACTGCGTGACTCTCGAGTTCGTAAAGCGCTCAACTTAGCCATCAATCGTCAGAACATTCTTGATTCTGTGTATTACGGTACAGGAACCAAAGCCTACACCTTGCTTCCTCCGACTTCTTGGGCTCACCAAAAAGACAGCGTTCAAGTTCGCTACGACCGAAACTATGCGGTTGCGCTTCTCAAAGAAGCTGGCGTTGAACCTGGGTTAGAGCTTTCAATGTGGGTACCACTAGAGCCACGCGCATACAATCCAAGTCCAAGAAAAACGGCAGAACTTATCCAAGCAAACTTAGCCGATATTGGTATTGAATTGAAACTCTATACCGACGACCGATTTGACCGCACACAGTTGTCCTCTATTTCCTCAACAGACTTGTTGCTTACAGGCTGGATAGGCAATACCGGTGACCCGGACAACTTCTTACGTCCGCTGCTCTCATGCAGCTCTGAGCGTGCAGGGTTAAACGTCTCGATGTGGTGTAATTCAGACTTTGATTTCCTTCTCGACTTAGCATTAGAGATCAATCAACAAAGGCACCGTGTGAACTTGTACCGACAAGCCCAAAACATTCTCAATGAAGAAGTTCCTGTGATTCCTTTAGCTCATGGCGTGCAATTTCGCGTGCACGATCGTTCGCTAACAGGCTTTAAAGCAAGTCCTTTCAATGCCCAACCTTTTGATCAAGTCAGAAGAGAGGTGCAGTAATGTTTTGGTATACATTAAGACGTGTAAACTTATTCGTTATTACGCTAGGAATTCTGACCTTGGTAGGTTTTTCCCTGCTTCGATTAGACCAAACCTCACCTTGGGCAATTCAAGATTTTTGGCCCGGTTGGATTAGCTATATCACTGAATTATCGACGCTAAACTTTGGCCTAAGCAAACACGGTGTGCCTATCATCGATGAGTTGGTCCTGGTGTTCCCTGCAACGCTAGAGCTGTGCTTCTTTGCCTTTGTGTTGGCACTCATCATCGGTATCCCTTTCGGCACCATTGCTGGTATGAGACAAGGTAAATTTGTTGATACCACCATATCGTTCACCTCAATGGCCGGTTACTCTGCGCCTATATTTTGGGTCGCGTTGCTGATGATCATGGTGTTTTCACTGCACTTTGAAATGTTCCCAGTTGGTGGCCGATACGACCTACTTTACGAGATTGAACACGTGACTGGATTCGCGATGATTGACGCCTTTTTTGCCGAGGGTCGCTACCGTGCGCACGCACTACAAAGTGTTATCGAGCACATGGCGTTGCCTTGTCTTGTTTTAGCACTGGCGCCAACGACTCAGGTCATCCGATTGATGAGAGCGTCAGTGGCTGAAGTAATGACGCAAAACTACATCCGCGCTGCGCGAATTAAAGGTCTTTCCACTAGAGAGATCATCACGCAGCACGTGCTAAGAAACGCGATACCTCCGATTATTCCTAAGGTCGGTGTTCAGCTATCGAGTATGTTAACGCTTGCTATTGTTACCGAGTCTATCTTTAACTGGCCGGGCATTGGCCGCTGGTTATTGGATGCCTTATCGAATCAAGATTACGTTTCAATTCAAGCTGGTGTAATTGTGGTGGCTACCTTAGTTTTGACCGCTAATATTCTGTCCGATCTACTGGGCGCGATGATCAATCCACTGGTAAGGAAGGAATGGTATGCTAACAAATAACGTCTACCAAGAAGAACAGATTCCAACCCAGTTCGAACGTTTCTGGCGCAGCTTCCGCAGCAATAATCTAGCTATGTTTGGCTTGTGGTGTTTGGTGCTTATCATTCTGGTCACCGTCACTTCACCGTGGCTAGCCCCGCATGATGCACAAGAACAAACCGGTCACCTATTAACGCCGCCCTCTTGGGATCCTGCGGGAACGGTAGAATACTTTTTGGGTACGGATGACTTAGGCAGAGATATTCTCTCTCGCCTAATAATTGGCTCTCAGTTAACCTTCGGCGCCGCGGTGGTGATTACCTTTATCGCAGCCGTCATTGGTTGTCTGATTGGCGTACTTGCTGGTATGACGCGCGGTTTACTATCAAGCACGCTAAACCACCTGCTTGATACTGTTATGTCGATTCCATCTCTTCTGCTGGCGATTATCTTCGTGGCATTCCTTGGCTTTGGGGAGTTTAATATCTTACTCTCCTTGTGCTTAGCACTGATCCCGCGCTTTATACGCTCGGTGTACATTGCCGTGCATGCTGAAGTAGAAAAAGACTATATTCTGGCTTCTCGCCTTGATGGTGCGAACGATTTTTACCTGCTATGGAACTCAATCCTTCCGAACATCCTTACCGTGATCGCTCTTGAAGTTACGCTGGCACTGTCAGTCGCAATTCTTGATATCACGGCTTTAGGTTTCCTAGGGCTTGGCGCTCAAGCACCGAGTACCGAATGGGGCTCCATCTTGGGTGATTCGGTCGAGTTGATTTACCTTGCGCCATGGACAGTTACCCTACCCGGCTTAGCTATTATGTTTACAGTTATCGTGATTAACCTCGTCGGTGAAGGTGTTCGCCAAGCGCTAAATGCAGGAATCGAATAATGCCGTTACTTGATATTCGACATCTAACCATCGAGATTGAGACCCCTCAAGGGATGGTTAAAGCCGTAGATCGAATGAGTATTACCCTCAATGAAGGGGAAATTCGTGGCTTAGTAGGTGAATCAGGCTCAGGTAAGAGTTTGGTTGCAAAAGCGATCGTCGGAGTATGTAAAGAAAACTGGAAGGTTTCTGCAGACCGAATGCGCTTAGGTAATATCGACCTACTGCAACTGACGCCGAAAGAAAGACGCCGAGTGATCGCCCGCGATATCGCAATGATCTTCCAAGAGCCATCAACGTGTCTTGACCCTTCTGAAAAAGTAGGTAACCAGCTCGTTGAAGCGATCCCTTCCCATTCGTTTGAAGGTCGTTGGTGGCAACGATTTAAGTGGCGTAAGAAGCAAGCGATCGCATTACTACACAAAGTCGGCATCAAAGACCACTCTCGCCTAATGGACAGTTACTCTTATGAGCTGACAGATGGTGAGTGTCAAAAAGTCATGATCGCAATGGCGATCGCTGCCAAGCCAAAAGTCTTGATTGCTGACGAGCCAACCAACGATTTAGACCCAATTACACAGTCTCAAATATTGCGTCTTTTGAGTCGTATGAACCAGATCAATAACACCACCATCGTGTTGATCGGCCATGACTTAACCACCATTACCCAATGGGCGACTCGCATTACCGTGATGTACTGTGGTCAATCGGTAGAATCCGCTGATACACCGAAGCTGTTGGATGCACCAAAGCACCCGTACACCGTTGCTTTGTTAAAAGCGATGCCAGACTTTAACGACTGGATTCCCCACAAGGAGAAGCTCCAGTCTTTGCCGGGGTCAATTCCACCGCTGCAACATCTTCCTATTGGTTGTCGATTAGGGCCTCGCTGCCCATACGCACAAAGGCAGTGTGTCGAGATCCCACATACGAAACGTATCAAGAACCATAAGTTCAACTGTCACTTCCCTCTGAATATGGAGAAGAAAAAGAAATCATGAGTGCATTATTAGAAGTCAGTGATTTGTCTAAAGACTTTACGACTCGCTCTGGTCTTTTCCGTAAAAAGATTCATCAGGCGGTGAAGCCAGTTAGCTTTTCTCTTGAAGCAGGCCAGACAATTGGTTTTATCGGCCAGAATGGTTCTGGCAAATCAACATTAGCCAGAATGCTCGCAGGCATGGTGGAGCCAACCGCAGGCGAGATCCGCGTGAATGGCGAAAAGCTAGAGCACAAAGACTACTCGACTCGTTGTAAGCTGATTCGAATGATCTTCCAAGATCCGAATACGTCACTTAACCCGCGCATTCAGATCGGTCGAATTCTTGAAGGTCCATTAAAGCGAAACACCAACATGCCTCCAGAAGCTCGTATGCGTCGTGTGAAAGACACACTACTGCGCGTAGGCCTTCTACCGGAACATGCGTATTTCTACCCTCAGATGCTTGCTGCAGGCCAGAAACAAAGGGTTTGTTTGGCTCGTGCCTTAATACTTCAGCCATCCATCATTGTTGCTGATGAAGCTTTAAATGGTTTGGACATGGCAATGCGCTCGCAAATCATCAATCTGTTCTTAGAGTTACAAGAAGAGATGGGCGTATCGTTCGTTTATGTATCTCAACACCTCGGTATTGTTAAGCACATTACCGACAAGATTATTGTCATGCATGAAGGCAATGTGGTTGAGAGTGGGGAAACGGATCAAGTGTTAACCAATCCAACTCACCAAATCACCCAAAGATTGGTTGAGAGCCATTTCTCCAAAGCGCCGAACCACTAATCTCGAATCACGCTACGTTCAACAAAGGGGAAAGGTATGTTATTAAGAGCTTCAATGCTTCCCCTTTTGTTGGCGCTGTTTTCCTTTAACGCAACAAGCACACCGCTCACCTGGCTAGATAGAAGCTTCGTCGAAACTGCCTTTTATAACGTCGCACTTCAACACGAATATTCCCAAGGCAACAAACCACTCGCCAAATGGAAACAACCGATCAAGATTTGGATCGATCATCGAGTGGGCGATGAGGAACTGCATCAAGAGCTCACAGAGCTTCATATCAAACACTTATCTGAAGTCACCCAACATCCAATAACAATCGTCAGTAAAGAGTCCGAAGCGAACGTTAAATGGATATACACAAGGCAGAGCCAGTGGGTATCTGAGGCGAAATCGGTGCTCAAGCTCAAATCAACTCAACATTTAAATAGCGCCATCTGCACGGCGGGCTATAGAACCAATTCTAAAGGCGAGATTGTATACGCTGGGATTGTAATCCCAGTTGATCAGGCAAGATCGCGAGGTAAGCTGGTCGCCTGTATCGTGGAAGAGATCACACAAGTTCTAGGCCTGCCGAATGATTCAGATAAAGCCTACCCTTCTATTTTCAACGACCACACGCCAGAAGACTTATTATCGCCGTTAGACGTAGTGCTACTGCAATTGCTGTATGAACCAGAATTGAAAGCTGGAATGACAAAATCTGAAGTAAAACCTATCGTTCGAAAGATACTCAAGAGATACAGCAAAACAGGTGTGCTTCAGCAAGCTTCTAAAGCCGCACAGCAAGCGCCTTTGTATCAGTTGATTGGGTATTGACGAATATACGTTGGAAGCAGCTTAGATGGGATAATTGAATGATAGCGCTGCCTAAGAAAGGCAACGCTGACTTACGATGTTACTGTATTACGAAAGAACTAGCGCTTAGCTGCCTGCTTTTTCAATTCGAAGTCGAACTCATCCGGGAACAAGATAACGCCTTCTTCTTGCTCGTTCGGGAATACTACAACAGCAAGTTCGTCGTCTTCTAGACCGTTCGTCCAGCGACTGTGCCATTTGTTCAACGAAATAGACTCAGCTTTACACTCAGACCAATCACCCGTTGCCCATGATTCTGCGAACTCTTGGTTTGGCCATACTGGAACACAATCTTCATCTTCTGTGTTCAGCATTACACAACCGTGTTCATCGGTTAAGATCCATACTTCACGGTTTGCTACGATTTCTTTCACACAGTATTTCAGGCGTTGCTCGCCCGTGTACTTGTTGATTTCAGCGATTTTTTTATCGTCTAGCTGTGTAGTCATCTTAATTTCCTACTTTAGTCAGTAACTTTGCTCTTAAAGCTATTTTATGCCGAGTGTTGTTAACTTCAAACATTATCGATGAAGAAGAAAGTCTACTTCAAAGAAAAACGCCTGCTAAATAAGCAGGCGTTTAATATTAAGCGACTTGATTAAACAAGCTCACCTTGTAGCCAAGGCCAGCCTTGCTTCTTACGGCTTAGTGTATTTTCCATCATTAATACGCCGCCTTTCTCGTGCTTAACCAATTTCTCAGCCCACTCACCTTTGTATAGAAGACGAGTTTGAGCAGTAGTGATATCTGTTAGCATTACCGCAGCGAACGCTAGACCGTCTTTCTCACAACGCTCTTCAAGATCAGCTTCTAGCGCTTCGATCATGCCGTCTACTTGCTCAAGAGTCGCAAGTTCAACTTGACCAACAACAACATCACGACCGTTGAATGGGTAGCCTTTAAGGTCTTTTTCTACTAGCTGTGCAGCAGATAGGCCTTCGATGTTTGTTTTTGCGATTAGAAGCGCTTTGATGAATGCATCAACGTCAGTTACGCCAGCAATTTCAGCAAGCTCAGCAACCGCGTCTTTGTCTTTTTGAGTACATGTTGGAGAAGCGAAACCCACTGTGTCTGAAAGAATTGCAGACATCATTAGTTTAGCGATTTGTTGAGAGATTGCGTGACCTTCAATCTTGAACATGTTGAAAAGTACAGTGTTTGTACAACCAACAGGCCAGATCCAAGCTTCCATTGGGTTTACTGTCATCACGTCGCCTAGACGGTGGTGATCAACAATACCTACGATCTCTGCATCAGCAACATCATCTGGTGCTTGTGCTAGATCTGAGTAGTCTACTAGCCAGATTTTCTCACCAGCAACAGAAGTACGAAGCTCTGGCTTTTCAGCACCAGCGACTTCTAGAATGTGTTGAGTTTCGCGGTTGATCTCGCCTTGGCGAATTGGTGTCGCTTCCTCGCCACGAGCCTTAAGAAGCTCAGTTGCAACTAACGCACTACAAATACTGTCACTATCAGGGTTTTTGTGACCAACAACTAAAATCATGTTTCTTCCTATTACACTAACAATTATGACTCTACCTTTAGAGCCTCTCTTTATTAGCCATACTTTACCTCATTTTTTTAGATTGGTCATGTTTCGTGGGTTTAGCCAATAGTAACAATAGATAAAAAAACAACAAATGCAATTGATAATTATTATCATTCGTATATATTTATCTTAAGCCACTAATTTTGAGTAACACCTATGGATCGACTAATCTCTTTTTTGCCAAGCAGTAGTGCTGCGAAAACAACTCAGTTTTCACTGTCATTTAAGCGCCTGCTTTTGCCTGTCTCACTTGCAGCTTTGGTTGCAGCCCCAGCTACACGAGAGCTGACGGTGACTACTTTGTCAGACGCGTTTTGGGCAGTGTCTTGTTATGTTGCTTTAACCTTGGCTATTTACCACTGGTTAAGTCTGTACATAAACAAAGATAACGTCTTCAATAAGCTCGTCCATCAATCTCGTTCAAACCAAGTGGTATTCGCGGCTCTCATGGGCGCGTTGCCCGGCTGTGGCGGTGCGATAGTGGTAACCACACAATTTATCTCGGGAAAACTCGGATTTGGTGCGGTAGTTGCGGTGCTCGTCTCAACCATGGGTGACGCGGCGTTCTTGCTCATAGCGAGCGAGCCTAAGACAGGTTTAGCCATGATGGCGATGGGCGTGATCGTGGGTACTGCGTCAGGCCGAATCATTAACTTGTTTCACGCAGACGACTTCTTACGCCCAAAAAAAGCAGAGAAAAATGAAGTGGTGAGCAGCTGTGCTTCTCAATCTCAAGACAAAGAATCGGTCTCTAAAAAAGCGATAAACCTGCAAGGTTACCTGTGGTCTGTACTGATTATTCCGGGTGCTGCCGTTGCCCTACTTGGCTCTTTTCAAGTCGATGTGAACGAGCTGCTCGCTTTGCCTGAAATGTCGATGGAATGGGCGGGGACAGTTTTGCTGATCAGCTCGATGTTTCTGTGGGGGCTAACCCGTGAAATTGAGGATTACAAATCAGCCGTGAGTGAGGACGAAAAGTGTATAGGCTCTCACCCATTGCAAAAGACCGCTCAAGACACCAACTTTGTCACAGCGTGGGTTGTGGTTGCCTTTCTCTTCTTCGAATTTGGCTCTGTGCTAGCAAATGTGGATTTTGCGACGCTATTCTCAAGCTGGGGCATTATGCTCCCCCTGGCAGGGGTCCTGATGGGCTTGCTACCGGGCTGTGGACCACAATTATTGGTGACTAGCCTTTACCTTTCAGGTGCGCTTCCACTTTCTGCTCAGGTAGGTAATGCAATTTCAAATGATGGTGACGCGCTATTCCCTGCGATTGCGATGGCTCCCAAAGCGGCACTGGTCGCGACCTTATACTCTAGTGTGCCCGCACTAATCTGTGCTTATAGCTACTGGTTTATATTTGAGATCTAACTTGAGTAGAGTTAACTCCATAGGCTTCTGTAAGGTCGGTACTTTGTATCGGCCTTTTTGTTTCCGCCTGCTTAAGTCTTTCCACAGGTTCTTTTTACATTCCCTTCCTGCTTCACTGCTTCTACCACCTCTCTCAAACAGCGCGTTACAGCCTGTCTCAAAAACGCCCTCTATTAGCCCTGTATAATGCTTATTTAGAAACACCAACACTGATATCAAAAATACAAAAAGCCCCTGTAAGAGTGCTTACAGGGGCTTTAATTCAAGCTTTAATCTTGGTTCTTAAGACAAGACTTAAGAAACTTCGATTGGACCACCGAATGAAGTTACTGGAGGCAGTTTGCCTTGGAACTTCTCGAAATCAACCAAACATGTGTTTGCTGACGTTGCTTGAGCAAGTTCAGACGTACCGATATCTTGAGTCAGTGTGTTTGGATCGCCGTATGTATCTAGCGCGCCCACTTTCTCGTTGATCGGACCGTACCAAGCACCTTCTTCGATACGAACAACACCAGGAGCGTAGCTATCCATTAGAACAGCACCTGCTAGTAGTTGACCACGGTCGTTAAACACACGTACTACATCGCCATCTTTGATGCCTTTCTTCTTAGCATCTACTGGGTTGATGTAGATTGGCTCACGGCCTTGTACCGCGTAAGTCGCACGCCACTCTTCAGATTCACACATCTGAGAGTGAAGACGCTTGTCTGGGTGACAAGATTGTAGCCAGTACGGGTGCTTGTCAGAGCCTGGACCACCGTGTGAACGTTCAGATTTCTCGAACCACATTGGGTGTTCTTGACAGTGCTCGTAACCCATGTTGCCAACAGTACGGCTTGTGATTTCGATGAAACCAGAAGGCGTGCCTAGTGCGTTGATCTCTGGATCTTCACGGAATGAAGCGTGACGAGTCCATGGCTTACCTTTGCCGAAGTCTAGGAAACCTTTCTCCCAGAACTCAGCAAACTCAGGCATTTCGAAGCTACCTTCGTTTGATGCGCGACATTCGTCGTACAGAGATTTAACCCACTGCATTTCGTCCATACCACGCGTGTAATCGTCGTAACGACCCCAACGCTTAGTTAGGCTAGACATGATCTCGAAGTCAGTCTTAGACTGGAACAGAGGATCCACTAGCTTGTGCATTGCGATCAAACCACGGCCAGAGTATGCGCCATAACCATCAATATCGTTTCGTTCCCACTGAGTACATGCAGGAAGCACGATGTCAGAGTGACGACAAGTTGCAGTCCAAGCAAAATCAACAGCCACTACAGTTTGTAGGCTCTTGAATGCTTTACGCATCTTGTTGCGATCTTGGTGGTGGTGCCACGGGTTGTTACCACTAAATACCATCATCTTGATATCAGGTAGTGTTACCGTTGAACCATTCGCTTTGATCTTCTTACCAGGCTCTAGCAAGCTATCAACCCAACGAGCAACTGGGATTACGCGGCTGTAGCCGTTGTAATCTGTGTTGGTGTACTTAGGTGATTGACCTTGGTCGATGTTCAGCGGGAAAGAACCCGGAGCAGCGAAGCCAGTTGAAGATACACCGATACCAGAGTAGTGGTGACCGTAAGAGATACCACCGCCCGGTAGACCAATTTGGCCAACCATTGCTGCGATAACTGCACACATCCAGTAAGGCTGTTCACCGTGCTCTTGACGTTGGATACTCCAACCAACAAGAATCTGTGTACGACCGTTAACCAGCATCTTAGCGAAGTCACGAATAGAGTCCGCGCTTGCGCCACAGATAGCCGAAGCCCACTCTGGTGTCTTCTCAACTCTGTCTTTCGTTTCACCTTGAACGTACTTGATGAAATCTTCAAAACCTAGACAGTAAGTTTCGATGAACTTCTTGTCGTATAGGCCTTCGTTGTAAAGAACGTGAGCAACACCAAGCATGAACGCCACATCAGTTTGTGGGTTGATGTACATTTGCTCGTTTTCTAGGTAACGGCCTGTTTTGTTTTTAACAGGGTCAACAGAAACAACGTTGATCTCTTTCTTAGCAACTTTTTCTTTCAGCTGTTCTAGGTATGCGAACGACTCGTGCGTCTCACATGTCCAACCTACTTGCAGGTTTTTAACTGGATCGTTACCCCAAAGAACAATGTTGTCACTGTTTTCTAGGATAAGTTCCCAAGATGTACCTTGCGCGTAAACTTCAGTCGAACCTAGCACGTAAGGCATGATCGTTTGACCAGCACCTGTTGAGTAGTCACCGATTTTCTTCACAGAGTAACCGTGAAGTGCCATTGCACGTTGCATGTGGTTAGTACAGCTGTGGAACTGACCAGTTTGTCTCCAACCAGTTTGACCGGTGTGAAGCGCCCATGGACCGTAATCTTTCTGTACGCGCTCTAGTTCACGGTAAACAAGGTCTAGTGCCTCATCCCAAGTCACACGAATAAAGCGGTTGTTACCACGCGTATCTGCGCTGTATTTATGCTTCTTCAACCAATCTAGGCGAACCATTGGGTAACGCACACGTGATGGGCTGTAGATAATACCTTTAATACCTTTCAACATCTCAGTTGGGTGTTGATCGATTTCTAGGGGTTTAATTTCTTGTACTTTACCCGCATAAACACGAGCTCGGAATGCACCCCAGTGAGAACCAGAGACTTTCCACGCGCCGTCTGTTTCTGCAGCAGACGCTGATGCCGACGCCAATAAGCTTGGACCGATAACCGATGCCGCACTTGTAGTAGCGACACCTTTCAGAAAACTTCTTCTTGTAATTGCCATTGTGTTACTCCAATTGACGTCTTATTAGTGATGGCCTTCAGAAAAATCTGATGAGTGCTTCTGTAGATACTTAAGAACAAGTGCTTCTGTATCTGTATCGAAGTTAACGAACGCAATCATACCATCTAGCATGCCTACCCAACCGTTAGCGCTGAAGTGAGCTTCATCTGGCTGTGAGTGACACGTTGAACAGTTAGATTGGTACGCTTGACCAGCTGCGTTCCAGATTGGATCGAAGTTATCAACCATAGACTCTTTCTTCATCCAAAGTGCTAGGTTAACTTCTTCCCAAGGAAGACCAGTTAGCTCATCTTCTTTCTTCTCACCAACAGTGATTACGTCACTTTGAGATACTTCTTTCGTCAAGATTGCAGTCGAGATGTTCATACCGAAGTCTTCTTGGATTACACGTCCGAAGCCTTTCGCTTTACGCCAACCGTCGATTTGAATCTTAATCATGTCGCCTTTTTCGTCGATCACTGCAACTTTACTTGCAGGGCTTAATAGACCCGCTTCAACTGTTGCTGTCTCATCCGTATACATTGGTAGGTGACGAATAGAGATTACGTCTGAACCATTTGCGTAAGATGTGCTGCTTGCTACATTTTCTAGCTCGCCAACAATACCGCTCGCTGATGCCATATCTAATGGAAGGTTGTGAGCAATACCTTTGTGACAGTCAACACAGCTTTGATCACGCTCTGCCGCGTTCTTCATCTGGATACGCGCTGTTGGGCGCATGTTTTCGAAATCCATTGAATCGTAGTTGTGGCAGTTTTTACACTCTAGAGATTTGTTCGAAGAGAAGCGATCCCATTCGTGTTTAGCCAGTTCGATACGACGAGCTTCGAATTTCTCAGGCGTATCTAGGTCACCAAATACTTGAGCGAATACTTCTTTAGAAGCTTGCATCTTACGAGCGATTTTTGCTGTCCATTCATGTGGAACGTGACAGTCAGGACAAGTAGCACGTACACCAGAAGTGTTTTTCCAGTGAACCGTTTCTTGTAGTTCTACGTATACGTTGTCACGCATGGTGTGACAGCTTACACAGAATTCTTCTGTATTTGTGTGCTCTAGAGCTGTGTTAAAACCGCCCCAGAAAATAACACCGGCGATAAAGCCACCCATAGTTAGTACACCAAGACTGATGTGTACTGCTGGGCGAGTCATTGTGCGCCATAATTTAACTAAAAATGATTTCATGTTTAGCTCTCTTAAATATTGATTTTAAAAAATGTTGTTACTTAGAGGGCATTACATGCCGCCGTGAGCACCTGGAGGTCCGAATACAAACACTTGCAGTGCCCAAACTAGGAAGCCGTAACCGCCTACAAAAGCCACACTTAATATTGGGAAGAGAACCACCGCGATGAAGAGGAAAGACTTCCACTCCAGCGAATGTTTTTCGCTAGTTTCAATTTTATTAACATCACTCATACATTTTGCCTATTTTGTATTTAGTAATTTCGAGTAACCCATTCTATGGGGCTAAAGTTCTTAAGTATCTAACGACAAATTTTAGACCATACTCAAAGTAGGGTTCAATCAAATCTCCCGTTATAACCCTTGCTAATCAATACTTTTTTGAGCTCATCCAAAGTTGTTTTTAGTTAAACAAAGTTATTAAAAAGTATTAACAAATGTGAAGAATTAAGTATATTTCACAAATGTTAAATTCCAACACCTGCGCAACCGTATTGTAACCAATTTTAACGTTTTACCTACTAAGTAGTAGCCAAAAATGCCTCAAAAAACCAATATTTTGTGGTTTGATTGTTAAATTATTGATCGTTTTTCGAATCGATGACTTTGCAGTTGAAATGCATCATTTGGCACTTTCATATATGATAGAAGCCTTATTAAAAGGAAGCATTATGCAAGACGTTATTGATATATCTTGGTGGCAATTATTGTTTTTCAGTTCACTTCTCTTGCTGCCAATTGTAATCAACTACAAGCTAAAACTTGGCCTTGGCAAAGAGGCTTCTATCAGCATCATTCGCATGACTGTTCAGCTATTTCTGGTTGGCCTCTACCTAGAATACCTGTTCACTTTGAATAGCTTGTGGGTCAATTTACTGTGGTTATTTACGATGATTATCGTTGGGGCAAGCTCGATTGTTGAAAAGTCCAAGTTACCCCGAAACCTCTTGTTAGTCCCAGTCGCTGTGAGCCTAGCGGTAACCTGTGTACCCATTGTCTTGTTTATCTGCTTATTCATCATTAAACCAACACCGGTTTTTAACGCACAGTACTTAATCCCTATTGCAGGGATGCTGTTAGGTAATAGCTTAAGCAGTAACATCGTGGCATTGCAGAACTTGTTCGGTGCTTTTGAAACGCAGAAATCAGAGTACGAAGCGGCTATCGCTTTAGGTGCCTCTCCTTCCTATGCTGCAGCGCCTTTTGTGCGTAATGCTATACAGAAAGCGATGTCTCCTATTATGGCCTCAATGGCAACCACAGGCTTGGTAACGCTACCAGGAATGATGACAGGACAAATCTTAGGGGGTGCTTCACCAATGATCGCGATTAAGTATCAACTGATGATCATGTTGGCTATTTTCGTGATGATGAGCTGCTCCTTAGCGCTTGCACTTCACCTATCGTTAAAGACTTCTCTGACCAAAGAAGGGCGAGTTCTCGCTCAAATACAGCCTTCAAAATAACCTCCCGACTCATCTTAGATCTGGTTACTCACTGAATTTGATACAGGTTATCCACAGAAATTGTGGATAACCAAATCAATATAGATCCTTTTTTGTCCATTTCGGCTCGCGCAAAGATCATTGCCATTGATCCTTGGGTTATTTCAAAGACATATACACACGTGCAGAACTGCGTTGTTAAGCGTTCAAATGATAATTTAAGAATTCAACGAGTAAGTTTTCCACAAATAAAAAACGGCCTGCAATGCAGGCCGTCTTGTAAATGTCATAAGTCAGTTCAATGTTTCCACTCTGAGCTTTAACTAATCTTGTCACTGAGCTAGTCACACAAGCTTTGTTGATCCGCCATCTTTATTAATCGCGTAAATAAATCAACCAATACCACATGCCAACAAAGATACCGCCGCCGATGATGTTACCGATAGTAACGGGCAGCAAGTTGTTCATCAGAAAGTCCATCATGTTTAGGTCAACATAGTCTGCTGGATTAGCCCCTGTCATTGTCCAGAATTCAGTTGGAGCAAATGTTTTGATACCGATAGCTAAAGGAACTTGGAACATATTCGCAATACAGTGCTCAAAGCCCGATGATACAAACATCGCGACAGGTAAAATCAGTACTGCAATTTTGTCAGTCAGTGTTCGTCCACTAAACGTCATCCATACCGCGATACAAACCAATACGTTACACATGATGCCAAGCGCGATAGCTTGGATAAAACCATGGTGCATTTTGTGCTGAGAGATGGCCATGGCATTCAAACCCACTTGCCCATGGTCGAACATGTACTGTTTAGTCAGAAGCATGCATGCCACTAGCAATAAAGCACCAATAAGGTTACCGATATAAACGGTCGCCCAGTTCTTTACTAGGGTTCCCCAGCTAATCTTGCCACTTGCACGAGCAACAAGAGTGAGCACCGAACTGGTAAATAGTTCACCGCCAGTAACAACAACGAGGATTAGGCCCAAGCTAAATGCAAGGCCACCTAGGACGCGAGTAATACCCCAAGGTAAATCACCAGCGCCAGTGGTTACAATTGTGTAGAACACAAACGCAATACCGATATGTATGCCAGCTGAAATCGCTAGGAGAAAAGATTTGGTTGGATCTTTGGTTGCTTTACCTACGCCAATATCTGCAGCGCGCTCAGCCATTTGTGGCGGTAATAATGAGTCAAATTGGTTTAGATTCATGATGATTTACATTTTGAAACATGTTGTCGGGAGCGCGATAATCCTCTCTTTCATTTCTGAATTCAAGAGCTATTTGGGACTCAAAATACCTCCCACAACCTTGTGGAAAGGAAATAGCCCAAGTTATTCAAAATTCATACGACTTTAGTAGTAAAAAGAAAACTATGCTGAATGATTAGTTATCAGCATAGAAAATAACACATCTATAAATATCAACAAGTTACGTTAAAAATAAAAGAATAACGTACACTAAAATGGCTCACAGAGCGCTTTTATTTCTAGATTTTGACATAGATCAACAGAACGTAAAAAAGCGCCCTAAGGCGCTTTTAACTCAATCACAAATAAAGAAATTAGTGATGCTAAACCGAAGGTTCAATCACTTCTTCTGATGATTGTTCTAGGGTTGAATCCTCTAGAGTAGATTCAACAGCTGGGGACATCACATCAGAGTCACTTTCGTTGGCCACTTTGCCACCTAAGCTTTTCAAACTATCCACTAACTCTTCTAAGCTTTTAATGTGAGCATCACTCTTGGTAATCTGCTCACCGAGCAACTCACTGTGCTTGGTCGCTTCAACCAATTTCTGTGTTTGTTTCTGATTCTCACTTTCTAACTTAGCGAGTCGTTCAGTCAAAGTTTTAATCTCTGACTTTAATGACGCCGTCATGTCTGAGCCTTTCAGCGCTTTAACACTCGCTACAATTTTTTGAGACTGAAGGCGCAATACAACATCACGGTGATCTTCATCATTAACCACTTGTGAAATGCTCAGCAACTGATTCTCTGCATTCAAAACCGATTGTTCGAACTTGTCGCCTTTTACACTCGCGAGCACTTTTACTTCATGAGCGACACTGCGCACGTGGTTCAACTCAAACTCCGCAGCGTGTACCGCATCTTCAATGATCGACTTTTCACGGGGACTGGCTTTGACTTGGCTTTCTGCCAAAGCAATTTGAGATGCTGCTTTAGCAAACGTCAGTGGAGCAACGTCATCGAAATCTTCATCTTCCAAGAACTCTAATTCGTTCTTCAAAGGTTCGATGTATTTCTTATGTGCCACTTTGACTTCTAGTAAGCGAGCATTGTTAAGAAATTCCACCTGCGCTTCTTGAGCGTCTTCAAGCTCATCGACCAGAACATACTCAAACAACTCGCTGTATTCTGAATACAAACGTTTGTAGCTCGAGGTAAACATGGTATCTGCGCCAAGAAACTTCAGGTAATCCATTTGGACAATCGAATCCGCGAGTACTCGATCAGCCTTCTTCTTTAACACTAAGATCGAGTCATAGTTTGATTTGATCAAAGCGATTTTTTCATCGAAGGCTTCAGCGTAAGTTAGGCTCGAAAAAATGGAGTAACTCTTGGTTATCCGAGTTTCGTCTTTAAGTAAGTCCGCATAAATGCTTTCAGCATCATCCCATGCGTCTAATAGTTCATTGTAATTCTCTGGTGCATAGAGAGATAATTGAGCATGGTCTTCAAGCTTAACTTCCCATTCGGAGTAAACGCTTTGGACAGACTGAAATGAACGGACCTCTATTGTCGATTCATTATTGTTGTTTGTGGTTTGGTTCGCGTCTGTCTGCTCTGAGGGTGTACTTTGACAACCTGAGATAGCAAATAGCATACTGATCGTTAATGCTACTTTGTTCGCTCTCACTTATGCATATCCTTTTTATACAATATTCGCTCAATGCAAATTATTTCTAGTCACAATATATTACAACCACTTAGCAATAAACATCACTGATGATTTAAGTGGGTGCAAATCACCCAATATAACCAAAATAAACTCATCACTCGATGATTAATCAATCAATTTGGTATCACTTATCAATTCTCTTTATTTGCTATTGCCTGAGCCGAGAATGCGCACTAAGGTGAAGGTAGAGAACGTTATGAATATATAGGTCAATTATGAAGTACAACGCTGAACATATTGCTGATTTAAACCTCCTTCTTCAATTTGATGTAAGTAGTGCAGCTACTGGAATTAAAGTCCATCAAGAGGCAGCTCAAGAAACTCAAGACGCTGTTAAGCGCCTATTCGAAAAAAACCTTTGTACTCAGCCAGACGGCGGTTACCTAACAGATGAAGGTATCGAGATGGCAGAGCGCGCAGACAAGCTTCTTCGCGTACTAAACTAAAGCTCCATTGTTCTAGTAAAAACTCCACTTGCTTCGGCCGTGGAGTTTTTTCATTTTTGGGCAAAGCTTTGTTAGGCTTATTGTAAATTCGTCATTTGCAGTTGTGAGGAACACATGGCTTCTATATTTATTGTCGGTGCAGGATGGGTAGGTGTACCTTTATCTGAACATTTAGAAAAACATGGTAACCGAGTAGTGGTCACGAAAACGACCCAAGCGGGAGCAGATGCCATTGGTAGCGAACAAATTCCATGTGAAGTGTTTAGCTTTGATTCATCCGATCCACAACAGACTATCGGGCGACTCTATTCATTGTTACTCGAAAACAACACTGAAATTGTGATTGGCAGCTTCCCTCCTGGCTTTAGAAAAGGAGCAGGACAAGAGTATGCCGACTACTGGCAGCAACTCACCAATTCATGCCAAAAGGCCAACATTAAAAAGCTCATTATGGTTAGTTCAACTACGGTATACCCAACTAAGCCGGGTGTGCTGAACGAGCTGGATGCATCACTCCCTCTTTCGACCTCAGATAACGAGCACGCGTCTTTATTTTCCGATAACGCACGAATCATGCTGCAAGCTGAACAGTCAGTGATTGATTCCGGTATCGACTACACCATTCTTCGCTTTAGTGGCTTAATCGGCCCAAGCCGTCACCCATCACGCTTCGCAAGCAAGTTAAAGCAAGTCAGCACTCAAGCTCCAGCCAACATGCTGCACCTTGATGATGCAATTGGTGCTGTCGATTTCGCTATCAGTCAACTGCACAATGAAATAGTTAACGTGACCACACCAAATACAGTCAGTAAGGCGGAGTTTTATGCCGCGGCACTGAAAAGCGCCAACAGCAGTGAGCCTCTGCCCGCTGTTGTTGATACCCCAGACAAGTTAATCTCTTCGAAGAAGATTCTCGACTTAGGTTATTCATTTAAATTCGAATCCACACTGGACGCACTTCATGACTGAACAATCTATTGCTAACAAAAATCCCAACATAAAACTGCATCGCTCAGTCGACACCCTTTGGAACTTTATGTCGATGGGTCACAAGGTTACGCCTTCCGACTGTATCTTTGTATTGTGTAGCAACGATACTCGCGTAGCTGAATATGCAGCCGAGCTTTATCACCAACAGATCGCGCCTTACATCGTTTTTTCTGGCGGTGTGGGACGCTTTACCGAAAGAAGCTTTGAACGCTCAGAAGCAGAAACATTCGCTTCTATCGCACGAGATTGTGGCGTGCCTGACTCTGACATTATCATAGAGAAACACGCAACAAATACTGGGGAAAATGTACGATTCACTCATGAGTTGCTGACAGAAAAAGGGTTATCGCCGAAAAGGCTAACCTTAGTTCAGAAGCCCTTCATGGAGAAACGTACCTACGCAACCTTCAGTAAACAATGGCCTGACGAAACTTCCGAGATTACCGTGACGTCGCGATGGCAAACTTGGGATGATTACTTTAACGAAGAGTTGCCGTTAGATATGGTGTTAGGCGCATTAATTGCTGATTACGAGCGAATCAAATCCTACCCAGAGAAAGGCTTTCAGATTGAGATGCCGATCCCCGACGACGTTGACCACGCCTATCAAGCATTGAAGATGCTCGGTTTCGAATAAGCAAAAGTTAGACTTTGAACAAAGTAAAAGCTCGGCAGGAAATAAAACAAAAGCTCGGCTTGGAAGAAAGCAAAACACTGGCCCAATAAACAAAAACGGTGACACTTGGTCACCGTTTTTCGTTCTTTCGCGTTAGCAAATAGAGCTGCTTATTTACCTAACGCTTCTTTGTAGTGCAGACGGCAAACAGAAACGTATTTGTCGTTACCGCCAATAGCCACTTGGTCGCCCTCAGCAATCGCCACACCGTGCTCGTCGGTACGAATTACCATGTTCGCTTTACGGCCACAGTGACAAATTGTTTTAAGCTCAACAAGTTTATCTGCCCAAGACAGTAAGTAACGGCTACCTTCAAACAGTTCACCCAGGAAATCGGTACGTAGGCCGTAACAAAGTACAGGGATGTGCAGCTTATCAACCACTTCTGTTAATTGGTACACCTGCTCCTTCGATAAAAATTGGCACTCATCGATCAAAACACAATGACGCTTTTCTTCCTCATTGAGCTTTTTGATCGCATCAAACATGTTGGTGTCATTTTTAAACAGCTGAGCTTCAGATTGCAGACCAATTCGTGAGCTCACTTTACCGATACCATAGCGATCGTCCAAAGCTGCCGTAAAGATCACTGGCGTCATGCCACGCTCTTGGTAGTTGAATGAAGATTGAAGAAGTGTTGTTGATTTACCCGCATTCATTGCCGAGTAATAAAAATACATCTGAGCCACAGAAATATTCCTGTTAATTAAAAGTTGAAGATAGAAAAGGTGAAAATAGAGAATTCGTGCTAGAAAAAAGGGCTGAAAATCAGCCCTTTTTATAAGATTTACTTACGACGCCAAGTCGTACCTTCTGGGCCATCTTCCAGAACAATACCCAACTCGTTTAGCTTATCACGTGCAAGGTCGGCATTTGCCCAATCCTTTGAAGCACGAGAGTCGTTACGCAGTTTGATCAACGCTTCGATTTCAGCCACTTCGTCGTCGTTACCTGCCGCATCACCTTGTAGGAAGGCTTCTGGCTCTTGGTGAAGAATACCGATGATGTCTGCTAGTTCACGCATCAATGCACCCAGTCCGCTTGCTTTTTCAATGCTTTCAGGCTTGATACGGTTGATTTCACGAGCCATTTCAAACAGTACTGAATAAGCTTCAGGTGTGTTGAAATCATCGTTCATCGCTGTAGAGAATCGAGTCACGTACTCTTCGCCACCGGCAGGAGCGGCTGTAAGGTCTAGGCCACGAAGTGACGTGTATAGACGCTCTAGTGATGCGCGAGCTTGGTTTAGGTTATCTTCGCTGTAGTTTAGCTGGCTACGGTAGTGACCAGACATTAGGAAGTAACGTACCGTTTCAGCATCGTAATGTGCTAGCACGTCACGGATAGTGAAGAAGTTACCCAGTGATTTAGACATCTTCTCTTTGTCTACCATCACCATACCACTGTGCATCCAAGTATTTACATACTGAGTGCCGTGCGCGCAGCAAGACTGTGCGATTTCGTTTTCGTGGTGAGGGAACTGCAGATCTGAACCACCACCGTGGATATCGAAGTGGTTACCAAGAATAGACGAGTTCATTGCTGAACATTCGATGTGCCAACCTGGACGACCCGGGCCCCATGGCGATTCCCATGTAGGTTCACCTGGCTTAGACATCTTCCAAAGAACGAAGTCTAGTGGGCTGCGTTTTGCAGATTCAACATCAACGCGAGCACCCGCTTGAAGCTGCTCAAGATCTTGCTTAGAAAGCTTACCGTATTCGTCAAACTTCTTAACTTCGAACATCACGTCACCGTTGCTTGCAACGTAAGCAAAGCCACGTTGAATTAGCTTTTCTACTAACTCAATGATCTCTGTGATGAATTCAGTCGCACGAGGCTCGACATCTGGGCGTTTCATGTTCAATGCATCGAAGTCCGCGTGCATTTCACCGATCAGACGCTCAGTCAGAGAGTCACAAGACTCACCGTTTTCGTTAGCGCGTTTGATGATTTTGTCATCGATATCTGTGATGTTACGAACGAAATTCAAATCGTAACCAAGGTAACGAAGGTAACGAGTTACTACGTCGAAAGAAACGAACGTACGACCATGACCAATATGACAGAGATCGTATATGGTTACCCCACAGACATACATGCCGACTTTGCCAGCTGTAATTGGTTTGAATTCCTCTTTCTGTCTTGTGAGCGTGTTATATATCTTCAGCATGATCTCTATCTATTTTATGGATTAATCAAAATAAGCTCGCAGTATAACAAGTCATACCTTAATAGGTAATCCCTAAAAACAGGAATTACCTCAAACATCCGAGTTAAGTTAATGATTTGGTGATTTGAAAGTCTGCCAACATGCGCTAGAATTCGAACTTCATATTAAAAAGACAGTAAGGTAACAATCATGATCATCCTTCACACAAATTTTGGTGATATCAAAGTTCAACTTAACGAAGAAAAAGCACCAGAAACAAGCGCAAACTTTCTACAGTATTGCCGTGACGGTTTCTACGACAACACACTATTCCACCGTGTTATCGATGGTTTCATGATTCAAGGCGGCGGCATGACTTCTGGCCTTAAAGAAAAGGCAACTCGTGCAACGATCAAGAACGAAGCAAACAACGGTCTAGCGAACAAAGTTGGTACGCTAGCAATGGCTCGTACTATGGAACCGCATTCAGCCAGCTCTCAGTTCTTCATCAACGTTAACGACAACTCTTTCCTAAACTTCCGTAGCGAAAGCCTAGACGGTTGGGGCTACTGTGTATTCGCAGAAGTTGTTGAAGGCATGGACATCGTAAACAAGATTAAAGGTGTTAGCACTGGTTCTATGGGTATGCACCAAGATGTACCTCTAGAAGAAGTGATCATCACTGGTACTACAATCGAAGCTTAATTCATCGCTTTCGGTTAGTATTGATGAGCCGATAAAATCAGGATATAGGGAGCGAATCGCTCCCTTTTTTTAGACCTATGAAAACATATTTTATATCAGATCTGCACCTTTCTCCGTCACGAGAAGACATCACAGACTGCTTCTTAACCTTTATGAAGAAAGAAGCCGTAGAAGCGGATGCACTTTACGTATTAGGTGACCTTTTCGAATTCTGGATTGGTGACGATGATAAGAGTGAATTCGCGACTTCTATCCGCCAAGCGTTTATCGACTTAGTGAAAACAGGCGTGCCTTGTTACTTTACTCAAGGGAACCGCGACTTCTTAGTCGGCAAAAAATTTGCTAAGCAAACGGGCGTACAACTTCTCGACGAAGTTTCTACGATCGATATCTACGGGCAAAAAGCGGTAGTATTGCATGGAGACACTCTATGTACTGAAGATGTAAAGTACCTCGCCTTTCGCGAAAAAGTGCATCAGCCATGGTTACAATGGGTCTTCAACCGAATTCCATTTTTCATCAAGAAGAAAATTGTTTCAAAGGTTCAATCAGATATCAAAGATGACAAGCAGACCAAGTCTCTCGACATCATGGATGTGACACAGCAAGAAGTCGAAGATGTGATGGAACGAAACAATGTCGATCTGATGATCCACGGCCATACTCACCGCCCAGACATCCATACATTTAATGCTAACAATTGCACTAAAACCCGTATCGTACTTGGCGATTGGTATACGCAAGGCTCAGTGCTAGTGTTCACGCCGCAAAGTTTTGAACTACAGAATCGAGCGTTTAGCAATAGCTTTTAACATCACGCTTAAACTTTCACTTTGATTATTATTGTCGGTCAGACTTTCTTAGAAAGTGTATGGTAATTTCTAGTGAATTAGCTATTATCTCTCTACCAGAAATAAACCGAACACAGTACCAAGTTGAAATATTCATACGTAGCGCGTCAACCAATACTCGACACAGGCAAGAAAACCATAGGTTACGAGTTGCTATTCAGGGATGGTCCTAAGAACACTTTCCCTGAAGTAGAGCCGGAGCTCGCTACTAGCCGTTTGCTTTCCGATCACTTCTTATCGACCCACTATAATACGTTGGGTGATAAGCTTGGGTTCGTGAACTTCCCATATGCAAGCCTAATCAACTTAGTCCCTACTCTGTTCCCCAAAGAAAGCCTCGTTGTTGAGGTTCTTGAAGACTGCGAACCAACAGACGAATTACTTGAAGCAATCAAAACCATCTTTGACGCGGGTTATACCATTGCGCTAGACGACTTTGTGCCAAGTAAAGCTTGGAAGCGCTTCTTACCCTACGTTTCAATTATCAAGTTCGATATCCGTTTGACGCCAATTGCCAAAGCAGCGATGTTTATGAACTCTCTCAAAGGGCTAGATATCAAGTTCCTTGCTGAGAAAGTAGAAACGTACGAAGAATACCAAGAAGCGAAAAAAGCAGGCTTCACCTACTTTCAAGGTTATTTCTTTAGCAAGCCAGAGATGATCCAAACGCGTGCGCTCAACCCGGCATTCCTGACGACCGTTCAGCTGTTAAAAGAGATTGCGCACGACCCTATCGACTTTGGTGAAGTAGAGCGTTTGATTACGCTCGATGTGACCATGTCGTATAAGCTACTTACCTACGTAAACTCCGCTGGCGGTTCACCAACAACGATTCGTTCATTCCGCCAAGCGCTTATTTACCTTGGTGAACAAAAGCTGCGTAAGTTCGTTTCACTTGTGGCGATCGCATCAGCGAAAGAAGACAAGCCGGACTCACTCTACGGTTTAGCGGTATTACGCGCGCGTCAATGTGAACTCTTGGTTGAGAAGATGAATGTTAAGGTCGAGCCTGGACAAGCCTTTTTGACCGGTATGTTCTCTCTGTTGGACTCACTCTTTGACCAACCATTGAAACAAGTACTCGATTCAGTGCCGATCGACATCGAGATCAAACAAGCCTTGATTCAACGTAAAGGCGTGTTAGGTGCTGTATTGGCGATGGTGGTTGCGTATGAGCAAGCTCGTTGGGAAGAAGCGACTCGTATTCGCCAGCTTCTCAAACTGAGTGAAGCTCAACTTGGTCAAGCTTATGACGAAGCGACGACTTGGGCTCAAGAGCTATTGTCTCCAGCCTTGAAATAGTAAACTTCGCGCTAACACTTTGATAATTTCAATAACTTCAACAGAAACTAAACTTTGGTGAGCGATCGTTTCTTGGTAAACTCCCACGCATTCACTTATGGCCTCTTAATAGAGGCCATTTTTACAGGATCTGACTATGTCTTTATGCCCATGCGGTAGCAAAAATACTTACCAACAGTGCTGTGAATCAGCGCACCTTCACCACAGTGCTGTTGAAACGCCTGAACAGTTGATGCGCTCTCGTTATTCAGCGCACGTGTTGGGTTTAGTTGACTATGTTGTTGCGACTTACCACCCTAGCTGCAACGCAGAAGCGCAAAGAGAAGGTATTGCCGAATCTATCAACAGTGATTGGGCAGGACTAGAAGTCATCGATACTGCGGTAGGCTCGCACCAAGACGAAGGCTTTGTTGAGTTTAAAGCTTACTTCAATGAAGAAGGCGCACAATACTGCATGCAAGAACGCTCTCGCTTTATACGTGAAGACGGTCTTTGGTACTACATTGATGGTACCTTCCCAGAGCAGGAACAAACTACACAACCAGAAATTGACCCACGCTTAAATCAAACCGTTGAGAGCTTTAAAATCGGCCGTAATGATCCGTGTATTTGTGGCAGTGGTAAGAAATACAAGAAGTGCTGCGGGTAACTCGTTCGACTAAGAAGTCAGATTAAGAGAAGAGATTCCTGATGTCGCTTAGGCTCCTCGGAATGACGCAAAGTCAGAGGTTAGAAAAGTGACGTAGGGCTTAGAAATCTTGAAATCTTGAAATCTTGAAATCTTGAAATCTTGAAATCTTGAAATCTTGAAATCTTGAAAATTAAAAAACTAAAAAGCCCCGTAAACATGTTTGTTTGCGGGGCTTTTGTCTGTCTTTTACGCGGTTCTATTAATCTAAAGAGAGCTTACTTATGACGCTCTTTCAGCTTGTTTACCACATCATCCATCGATAAGCCTTGGTCTTGAAGAAGAACCATTAGGTGGTAAATCAAATCTGCTGATTCACACACTAACTCCGCCTTATCGCCCGACGTCGCCGCAAGCGCGACTTCAACGCCTTCTTCGCCCACTTTTTGCGAAATACGCTTGGTGCCACGGGCATATAGACTGGCAGTATAAGAAGATTCAGGATCGGCGTCCTTGCGGGCAGCCAATAGCTGCTCAAGCTGATGAAGCCACACCATCTGAGACTCTTCTTGCTTGTCTCCATCCCAACACGTTGTTGTACCTGTGTGGCACGTTGGACCAATGGGATTAACTTTAACCAGTAAGGTGTCGCTGTCACAGTCCAAGGCGATGTTTTGCAGTTGCAATACATTGCCCGACGTTTCACCTTTCGTCCAAAGACGCTCTTTTGTGCGAGAGAAAAACGTCACATTGCCAGTTTCACCCGTTTTCTCAAGTGCGGCTGGGTTCATGTATCCCATCATTAGCACTTGGCTTGACTGGTAATCTTGAACAATCGCTGGCACTAAGCCATCTACTTTTTCCCAGTTAATACGCTCTGACAATGCGCCTACTTCTGTTTTTGATAAGCTTACGGGTTCAAAACTCATAGTCGCACCTCTACATCTTGTTGTTTTAAATACTGTTTAAGTTCACCAATATTGATGACTTGTTTGTGGAATACCGAAGCCGCAAGTGCTCCATCCACGTTGGTCTTTTTATAAGCTTCAGCAAAGTGCTCCATTGCACCAGCGCCACCAGAGGCAATCAATGGCACATTACACACTTCACGCACCATGTTTAACTGATCGATATCATAGCCGTTACGAACGCCATCTTGGTTCATCATGTTTAACACAATCTCACCTGCGCCACGCTTCTGTACTTCCTGCACCCAATCTTTGGTTTCCCATTTGGTTGCTTTAGTACGCGCTTCATCGCCTGTAAATTGGTAAACCTGATATTTACCGGTTTCTTTGTCGAAGTATGAATCGATACCGACAACGATACACTGAACGCCAAACTTATCAGCAAGGTCAGTAATCAGCTGTGGATTAGCCAATGCCGGTGAGTTGATTGACACTTTATCCGCACCAAACTCAAGAATGCGCGCTGCATCTTCTGCTGATTTAATACCACCAGCGACACAGAAAGGGATATCGATCACTTCAGCTACGCGTTTCACCCAGCTTTTATCGACCACACGGCCATCACTTGATGCGGTGATGTCATAAAATACCAATTCATCGGCGCCCTCTTCTGCATAGCGTTGTGCTAGCGGAACGATGTCACCAATAATTTCGTGGTTACGGAACTGAACGCCCTTAACCACTTGTCCGTCACGGACATCCAAACAAGGGATTATTCGCTTTGCCAACATGCAAATGCCTCCTCTGCGGTAAACTTGCCATCAAGTAGCGCACGACCCACAATCACACCCGCAACACCGCTGCCTTTAAGCGCTTCGATATCAGCTAGGCTGCCAATGCCGCCCGATGATTGGAATTGCACTTGTGGGTACTGCTTACAAAGATCAACATAGAGCTCTACGTTTGATCCTTCTAGCGTGCCGTCACGTGAAATATCGGTACACAGCACGTGTTTAAGGCCAACCGTGAGGTAGTCTTCAATCAGCGCTTCAATAGTCACACCTGAATCTTCTTGCCAACCTGAAATCGCCACTTTACGTGTGCCGCTTTCATCAATGTTGATGTCTAGAGCCAGCACGATTTTTTCCGCGCCATACTTCTTCATCCAACCTTTCACCAACTCAGGTTGCTTAACGGCTGTAGAACCAACCACAACGCGCTGTGCGCCAGCTTCTAGCAGATCAACGACATCTTGTTCGTTACGCACGCCACCACCAATCTGGATGTTCGCAGGCGTGCTAGCAAGGAGCTTAGCAATCAAGTCTAACTGACGAGCCGTTGTGTCTTTTGCGCCCGTTAAGTCAACAAGGTGCAGCCAGCCAGCGCCAGCTTGGTGGTACAGATTAAACTGCTCTGCTGGGTCTACTTTGTATTCTGTTACTTGCCCGTAGTCTCCTTGGAATAAGCGAACTACTTGGCCTTCAATTAAATCTAACGCGGGAATAATCATTTACATTCCTTATATGGCAACGTTAGCCGCTGCCTAATCCTTATTACAATTCCAAGAAGTTCTGAATCAGCTTAGAGCCAGCTTTCGAAGATCGCTCTGGGTGGAACTGAACACCATAATAATTGCCACTTTGAACCGCCGCAGTGAACGGATTACCGTAATCACATTGTGCGATTGTGTAGTCGCCCACTGGCATTGCGAAGCTATGAACAAAGTAGAAGTATTCGCCTTCTTCAATGTCTTTAAATAGCGGGTGATTAGGCGTTGCTGTTACTGTGTTCCAACCCATGTGTGGTAATGGTAAGTCGCCCGTTTCAAGTAAACGAACTTCGCCATCACACAAACCTAGGCATTCAACTAACTCATCAGCCTTTTGACCTTTCTCTTGAGACAGTTTGCCTAACAGCTGCATACCTAAACAGATACCCAGCAGAGGCTTCTCAACTTGCTTGACAAGGGTAACAAGGTCACGCTCTTGCAGGTTCTTCATTGCCTCACTTGCTGTACCTACACCGGGTAGGAATAGCTTGTCGGCAGCAAGAACAACTTCTGGTTCTTTTGAAATTTCAACTGCGTAGCCCAGACGTTCAATCGCAAACTTCACCGATGAAACGTTGGCACAACCAGTATCAATAATAACGACTTTTTGCTCTTTCATACCGAACCCTTACAGAACGCCTTTGCTGCTTGGTAACTCGTTACCTTCAACTTTGATTGCTTGGCGAAGAGTACGGCCAAACGCTTTGAACAGGCTCTCAATGATGTGGTGATCATTATTGCCATCAGAAGAAAGGTGTAGCGTACAAGCCAATGTATCAGTTAGAGAACGGAAGAAGTGAACCACCATCTCGGTTGAAAGATCACCCACTTGCTCACGGCTGAACTTAGCATCGAACTTCAGGTATGGACGACCAGAAAGGTCTAACGCACACTGAGCCAAACACTCATCCATTGGTAGGCTGAAACCAAAACGGCCAATACCACGTTTGTCGCCTAGTGCATCTTTCAATGCTTGGCCTAAAGCCAGAGCGGTATCTTCGACTGTGTGGTGATCATCAATGTGCAGGTCGCCCTTCACAGTCAGGTTCATTTGGAAACCACCGTGTGTCGCGATTTGATCAAGCATGTGGTCGAAGAAACCCATGCCGGTATCGATCTTGTTGCCACCGGTTTCATCAAGGTTTACTGCAACCTTGATATCGGTTTCTTTAGTAGTACGAACTACTTCAGCAATACGCGCATTAACCGTCAGATCTTTAACGATTTGTGGCCAGTTAAGCGTGCCTTCAGTTTCCGCATCCGGGCCATATTGAATACCGCGGATAGCCATGTTCTCTGCCAGTTGAAGATCCGTCATTCGGTCGCCAATCACAACAGAGTGTTGGAAATCGACTTTACCGCCTTGTAGGTACTCTTTAACCATACCCAGTTTAGGCTTACGGCAAGAGCAGTTGTCTTCGTCAAAGTGAGGGCAAATAAGCACGTCGTCAAACTTAACGCCTTGAGATTCGAAGAACTCCATCATCATATTGTGTGGTGCATCGAAATCTTCTTGTGGATAGCTATCGGTACCTAGACCATCTTGGTTAGTCACCATCACTAGACGGTAACCAGCGTCTTGCAGTGCAAGTAGGCTAGGAATTACTCGCGGTTCGAATTTTAGCTTGTCTAAACGATCTACTTGAAAGTCAACTGGCGGCTCTACAATTAAGGTGCCGTCACGGTCTATAAAAAGTATTTTCTGTTGTTTACTCACTTGAACTTCCTTTTAATTTTAAATCTGGTGGCCTAGCTAAAATCAAACGCTAACCCAAAATATTGGTTTCACTTGCCAATCTGCGATTAATCAACTCAAACTGGCAAATGTTATTACTGGTAAGCCTTTCGTTACTGATAAAAGTTACGAATGAATCCAAGTGTCTTTTCGCACTCTTCGCGGTTACCAATACTAATACGAACACAGTCTTCAATAGGTGAATTACGCAAAATAATGCCCGTATCCCAAGCCGCTTTAAATAACTCATCGCCGTTCGGGAATTTCACCAGTAAGTAGTTACCCCAGCCATCAAAAACCGTCACTTGAGGCATACCTAATAGACCCGCCTGCAAATACGCTCGGTTAGCACTTAAATCCAGAACTTGGAACTTAGCTCGCGCGAGTCCTTGCTCTGAAAGTGCTTGAACGGCAATGTCAGCAACAGGGATTGGCACTGGATAAGGAGCAATCACTTTCAACAGTACATCGATAAGCTCTTTGTTCGCTAGCGTAAAGCCACAACGTAAGCCCGCCAAAGCAAAGGCCTTCGACAAGGTGCGCAGAATCGCTAGGTTTGGATATTGCTCAAGCAAATCAACGGTTGACGCTTCTGGACAAAAATCGATATACGCTTCATCCATCACCACAATCGCTTTGTCTTGTGCCATTTCAAGCAACTTGATGATGTCTTTGCGATCAACCAAATTACCGGTTGGGTTATTTGGGCTACAAACAAACACCACTTTTACGTTGTCGAGCTGAGCTTCGATAGCTGGAAGATCCAATTGCCATTCAGAAGTCAGAGGCACAACCTTACGCTCAACACCAATCGTCTCTGCACTGATTGCGTACATACCGTAAGTGGGTGGGCAGTAAAGAATAGCGTCTTCGTTCGGCTCACAGAAAGCACGAATCAGTAATTCAATACCTTCGTCAGCACCACGCGTTGTCAGAGTTTGCTCTGATTTCACGCCTGCGTATTGAGCGTAAGCATCAATCAGCTCTTTTGGCTGACATTCGCTGTAACGGTTAAGACGAGACAAGTTCAGGTTGTACTCGTTATCAAACGGAGATTCGTTGGCGTTTAGCCATACATCACCAGTACCGCCTATGCGTCTTGCAGACAAGTAAGGTGTTAGAGCCTGAACTTGTTTTCTTGCTAACTTTTCCATGCCCTACCCTTATTTCGCTTTATTTAACTTTTCAACTCGGATAGTCACAGCGCGTTTGTGTGCATCCAAACCTTCGGCTTCCGCCATTGTTACTACTGTTGGCGCTAGGCCTTTCAACCCATCGGCTGTTAGCTCCTGCACCGTCATTCGCTTAGAGAAATCAGCCAAACCTAGGCTTGAATACGTCTTGGTATAACCGTAAGTCGGAAGAACGTGGTTTGTGCCGGATGCGTAGTCACCTGCAGATTCTGGAGACCAGTCACCAAGGAAAATTGAGCCTGCATTATCTAGCAATGGCAGCAATTCACGTGGGTTCTTGGTTTGAACGATCAAGTGCTCAGGACCGTAGAAATTCGAAATCGCAATCGCTTGAGTGATCGATTCAGCAATGATGATTAAGCTTGAAGCCAATGCTTGCTGAGCGATGTTCGCACGAGACAGTTCTTTCAGTTGCTTTTGAACCGCTTCTGTTACTTGGTCTGCAACCACTGGAGATGGAGTTACCAATACTACTTGAGAGTCAGGCCCGTGTTCCGCTTGGCTCAACAAATCCGCTGCAATGAAGTCTGCATCAGCCGTTTCATCAGCAATCACTAACACTTCAGATGGGCCAGCTGGCATATCAATAGCTGCTCCGCGGAAGTCATTACTCACTTGGCGCTTTGCTTCCGTAACGTAGGCATTACCTGGGCCGAAGATCTTATCGACTTTAGCCACACTCTCGGTACCGTAAGCCATTGCTGCAACCGCTTGACCACCACCAACGTTGTAAACTTCGTCGATCTTACAAAGCTTAGCGACATACAAGATTTCATCAGCGATTGGCGGAGGTGAACAAAGCACAACCTTACGACAACCTGCGATTTGAGCAGGAACACCTAACATAAGAACCGTTGACGGTAGTGGCGCACTGCCACCGGGAATATAAAGGCCAACAGTATTAATCGCGCGCGTCACTTGCTCACACACAACACCAGGCTGTGTCTCAACCTTAATTGGCTGCGGCTTTTGAGCTTCGTGAAACTTAGCAATGTTGCTATAAGCTTGCTCTAACGCTTGCTTCATCTCTGGTGTTAGACGAGCACACGCCTCTTCAATCTCACCCGAACTGACTCGGATAGATTCTGGAGTTACACCATCAAACTTTGCAGTCAGCTTTTTAAGCGCGGCATCGCCTTCATTTCGTACTTTTGCAATAACATCAGAAACAGTCGCTGTGATGTTTGCACCTTCAGTAATAGCTGGACGCTCTAATACCGAGTCTTGCTGTGATTCACTTAAAGATTGCCAAACAACGGTTCTCATCGTCACTACCCCATCATTTTTTCGATTGGTAATACTAGAATCGAGCTTGCACCCAACTCTTTCAGCTGTTCCATTGTTTCCCAGAACAAGTTCTCTGTACTTACTAGGTGCACGGCAACTTTGTCTTTGTCTGTAGATAGAGGAAGAACCGTTGGATCTTCAGCACCAGGCAGTAGTGCTTTGATTTGCTCTAGTTGAGAGGTTGGCGCGTGAAGCATGATGTACTTCGACTCTTTCGCTTGTTGAACACCCTGCATACGAGTCAGTAGTTTTTCAATCAGTGCGGTCTTGTCTGCGTCGAAGTCGCCAACACGTTGAATCAGTGTTGCTTTCGATTGGAAGATAGCTTCTGCTTCTTTTAGGCCGTTCGCTTCAAGCGTTGCACCTGTAGAAACTAAATCAGCGATAGCGTCTGCAAGGCCAGCGCGAGGCGCGACTTCAACCGAACCTGTTAGCATACAAGTGCTGAACTCAACACCCTGCTCGTCCATGTAGGCTTTAAGTAGTTGTGGGTAGGTTGTCGCAATACGTTTGCCCGCTAAGTCTTGTGGGCCGTTGTATTCTTCGTCTTTATTAATAGCGATTGAAAGGCGGCAACCACCGAAGTCTAAACGACGTAGTGTGCGGAACTCTGAAGGCTCTTTAAGAGCAACACGATCTAGACGAACTTCTTCTAGTTCATTTTCACCGATGAAACCAAGGTCAACTACACCATCCATGATAAGACCTGGGATGTCGTCATCACGAACGAGTAACAAGTCGATTGGCATATTTAGTGAGTGAACCACTAGGCGCTCACCCATGATATTAAATTTAACACCACATTTTTTAAGTAGGTCTTGGCACTCTTTACTTAAGCGACCTTTCTTTTGAATTGCGATTCTTAGGCGTTGTGTCTGCATTGCTGTATCCCTGTGCAAATATTTGAATTTATTGATTATTTAAAAGCGCTAAAACTAAAAAACCCTCGGGGACTTTGTCATCCCGAGGGTTTAAATCTAAATTCTTTTGACTTAACCTCCGGGAGTAATCTTGCTCCCGGGTATACGTAAATCTCCCCGAAAGACTAGATAGGGTGATGATGGTGATGAATGTTCATTACTAATTTACGCATACTTATCAGCTCTTAGGTTGTTTGCTGTCTTGTCTCCACACTAACTAAGCTGACATCCTTTTTCAACCATTTATTCGAACTTTTTTCACGAAACTTAAAATTAAATTAACAGGCACAAAAAAGGGAGGCAAACGCCTCCCTGATAGTTTACTGATTAACTTTCAATTTTAGCTTTTGCACGTCGCCATTTTGCAGCGAGAGAAGTAAGCCAATGCAAAACATACAGCAACAAACGTTAGAGACGCTGCGCCAAATGCGATGCCAATTGAAGATGTCATACCTAGAGTGATGAAACCAATGCACGATACGAACGCTACAGACAACGCGTATGGAAGCTGAGTCGAGACGTGGTCGATGTGGTTACAACGAGCACCAGTAGAAGACAGAATCGTCGTATCAGAGATTGGAGAACAGTGGTCACCAAATACTGCACCCGCTAGAACCGCACTTAACATAGGAAGAATCAGTGCGATATCCGATGCTGCAGCCATGTCACCTGCGATAGGTAGCATGATACCGAACGTACCCCATGAAGTACCTGTAGAGAACGCCATAACGCCCGCTAGAAGGAACAAGATAACTGGTAGCCAGTGGTAATCGATGCTGCCCGTTACTAGAGATGATAGGTACGAACCTGTTTTCATGTCGCCGATTACAGAACCGATAGTCCATGCGAATACAAGGATTAGGATTGCGCCAAACATAGAGCTTGCACCAATCCACATTGTTCTTGCGATATCGG
Source organism: Vibrio sp. 10N.261.55.F4 (assembly GCF_041470465.1). Taxonomy (NCBI): domain Bacteria; kingdom Pseudomonadati; phylum Pseudomonadota; class Gammaproteobacteria; order Vibrionales; family Vibrionaceae; genus Vibrio; species Vibrio sp. 10N.261.55.F4. The sequence goes on from NZ_JBFRMM010000002.1 coordinate 427,549, forward strand.
CCATAGATAGCTTTTGCTTGAATACTGTCGCTAGTGCTACTAGTAAGCCGATAACACCACCGTAAACAAGAGATTTACCAACATCTGTATTTTCGAATGCACCAAGTAGGTTGAATGCTTGGCCATCAGCAGCCAGCGCTTGGCCGCCTGTGTAAAGCATTGCAGCCACTGTCGCTACAATTAGCGATACGATTGGCATAACAAGATCAGAAACTGAACCGTTTTCGCTCTCTTCGATATCTAACTCTTCGTTTAGATCGTGAGCTTGCTTTTGATCGTTGTCACCTTCAAAGCCACGGCCTTGAGATGCTTCGATCTCATGCTCACGCATCTTACCAACGTCTAGACCGAACCATGCTACTGCGAACACCATTAGTAGTGCGAATACAGCGTAGAAGTTCATTGGGATAAGACGAACGTAAGCACCCAGTGCAGAATACTCTGTCACACCGTGTGTCACTAAGATGCCACCAATGATCGTGATGATGTAAGCACCCCAGCTAGAAGCAGGCATGATCACACACATAGGAGCCGCAGTTGAATCTAGGATATAAGCAAGCTTAGCGCGAGATACATAGAAGCGGTCTGTTACAGGACGAGAGATAGCACCAACCGCTAGGCTGTTAAAGTAGTCATCAACAAAGATGAATACACCTAAGAAAGCAGCAAGTAGTTTTGAACCACGTTTGCTCTTAACGCGAGACTGTGCCCACTCCGCGAATGCGCGAGTACCGCCAGACAGTGTTAATAATGCCGTTGTCATTCCAAGAATAATTAGGAATGCAATGATGCTCATGTTCCAAGTGTTGATGCCACCATCTTCGATGAAAACACCAGATGCTTTAGTAAACACGTAACTAGCTGCGTTACCTACTGAGTAGTCAGCAAGTAGAATCGCACCCATGATGATACCGACACCCAAAGAAACCAATACACGGCGGGTAACAATAGCAAGGCTCAAAGCCACAAGGGGCGGAAGCAAAGATAAAGGTGATGTTGCAAAATCTATTAAATTCATGATCTTCAAAAACCAGTTTTTTATTTGGCTAGAGATCTACTGCAGACAAACTTGATACGGCTGACCAAGCTCATGTTGAACTAAGCGAAAGGGAAGTGAACACTTCACCCAACCCTACAGTAGCGCTCCATAGTTTAAAATTAAGACTATGGCAGTGTTGTACCTATTGAGCACAACCCCAGCAAATTGCTTAGATATACAATTTACTTCGGCAATTACACCTTTCATTCCCGTTCATTGGCATCACCCCAACGGAAGTTACTTTTTATAATTGCACCTCTACGTGCGATAACATTATTAACCGTGTAAACCAGAGTTTAACAACAAATTAACTAATACCTCGCATCAGGTAGCCGCAATTGTACTCATCAAGAGCAACAATGCAACATATCATTCCGAGAAAAATAGCTTTTTGCTAATGAACTAATCAATAAGAGAATAGTCTACATAAGTTCACTACTCCACCAGTCACATATCATTTTTTAAGATAATCTTAATAATTATTATAAATTCGATAGAAATACAGCTCTGAATTTTCAACTATTCATCTCACTTTTATATTTAAATATGTAATAGAAGAAATACTATTTGTTTTATTCCTAGGCTCTGTTTATTATTAGGAAGATTATTTAGTTTACCTTGATGGAAAATATCATGTCTGAATTAACAAAAACTCTATTAAATATCCGCAGCCTTCGTGCGTTCTCACGTGAATTAACTCTTGAGCAACTTGAAGAAGCGCTAGACAAGCTGACTATTGTTGTACAAGAGCGTCAAGAGTCTGAAGCTGAAGAGCGTGCTGCTAAAGCAGAGCAAGAAGCTAAGCTTTCTGCTATTGCTGAACAAATTGCAAAAGACGGAATTGATGTTGCCGATCTTATTGCTGCACTTTCTGGTGAAGCAAAATCTAAAACAACAAAAGCTAAACGCGCTCCTCGCCCAGCGAAATACAAATACGTAGACGCAAACGGCGACGAGAAGACTTGGACAGGTCAAGGCCGTACGCCTTCAGCTATCCAAGAACAGCTAGATGCTGGTAAATCTCTAGAAGAGTTTGCTATCTAAACATTTAGTTTACTTAGTGAGTAATCAATTACACGCTAAGCGATAGAATTAATATTTAAGTCGACCAAAGTATTATTTACGACTTCAATATATTCAGAAACAAAAAAGGCTCCTTTCGGAGCCTTTTTTATATTTGTACTATCAGTATTAGAAACCAACTGATACTGATAGTACTACTGATTAAAGAAAGTAACTTATCTTTCCCAGTACGCTTCTTCTAGGCTATCTTCTCTTTCAGGAAGGCCACGAGATAAACGTGGAGAGTGTTGAACCAACACTTCATAGCTAGCACGGTTAGAATATTTACAAACTTGTGAGAACGAAGAGTACGTCAAGAATGAATGTTGGTGTTTACTTGAGTTTGGCACGTTTTCTTTGTGGTACTTATTAGCAGCCATATCATGTAATAAAGCTGATAACGCAGCATCACCTGCACCATTGGTATTTTTGATCTTTTCTGGTCCACCCATGTATGGCGCAATGTGCGAATACACTTTAGTTGGGTTTTCACATAAATCTTTATGCGCAGGACGGCTAAATTCAAAACGGTTGAATTCCGCAATTGAACCTGGAAGTAAAGGCAGTGACGTTTCACGCTTAGCTGCATCTTCTGTATAACCAGCCATAAATAGGCCAACAGGTCCCGCAGTACATAGAACAAGGTCTACCCAGTCTAGCGCTTTATCTGATGCAGCCAGTGGATCGCTTTCACCCGTTAACGCTTCAGCTTCGTCTTCATTCATTGCAACAACCGTTACGTGTTGCTCAAGGAAATCTTTCCAGAATTCTGGATCATCTTGAATAACGAACTTAGTACCTAGTGTAAGAACGACTGGCACATCGTATTTCTTCGCGTATTCGATCGCTTTCATTGTTGCTTCAGGCATCGGGTCGCCTGGCTTACAGCGAACTAAATAAGCCGTTAAAACTAAAGCAGAAGCACTTTTGAATATTTTTTCAGGAATGCTTTCTGGTTTTAATTGGTTCATTTGTCCTTCGCTAATTGCGAAAGTACGTTCACCGTCTTCTGTAATTAATGCAAAGCAGCGACCAATTGCGCCATCTACCCCTTGTAAATGGTTCAGATCCATTCTGCTTGATGTATTACATAAATAGCGATAACCGTAACTACCAATCTTAATATCTTGGCTCATTACACCTAACAGTGTAGAACGGTCATCCGCTAGCACTGAATAGTTGTGTAATGTGTTACCAATTGTGCCACCAGCGTATTCATTGGTAATCAGGCACTGCTCTTTTAATTCTTGATACAAAGATTCAGCGGCTGCGTCGCCAATAACCAGTGAATGTCCCTTGCTCAAACCATACTTCTCAATAAGTTCAGAACTCACCTTTGCTTCAATATCCACCAATGTTTGGTCAATACCGATAATATGAGTGCGTGACATTCTTTTACTGCTTTGAGCTTGGCTCACTAGAGGATCACGAGCGTGAACCGGAAAGTAGTGCTTTGATTTACGTTGTCCAGGGAATTTCATAAGGCTAGTCTAAGTCAAGGGGAAATAGGTGGCGGATTCTACCGCGCTATATTTAACGCGGCAATCTTTCAAACTATAGCAAACGTTTGCTGAAGGTTTTTTTTATTCGCCTTCCATAAAGCTTAAATCAGGCAGCATGCCCAAATGCTCCGCGTAACGTTTTTGATTAAACTCCGCGCCGTTTTTCATAACGTCAAATACTTCAATTGCCAGTGCACATGCCATAGCCGCAATTGCTTCTTCACGTGGAGTGCCTGTCATCATTAAACGCATCAACGTCTCTTTCACTTTCACTGGTTCGCCATCTTCAAGCTGGTTCTCGATGATCTCAATCAGCTCTTCTTCTTGCATAAATTCATTTTGTTCAGACATTTTTTTATCTCAGGTCTTGGATTTCGAGCGACTATGCCACATATACTTCTGACATCCTAGCGACTCACCTCGCTCTCATGCGATTCTCTAACAAAGTCAGCGCACTATTTGTGCAAATGAAACTGTGATTCCGGTCTCGGATCTGTCACGGCGTTTCTCTTTCTGTTAGAATCTGCGACCAAGTAATAGTAACGGTGTTTAGACATGTCAGATATCAGCTCTGGAAACAGCGAAAAGAAAGTAATTGTCGGTATGTCCGGCGGTGTAGATTCGTCAGTATCGGCGTATCTTCTTCAGCAACAAGGCTATCAGGTAGAAGGCCTTTTCATGAAAAACTGGGAAGAAGACGATAACGAAGAATACTGCACGGCAGCTGAAGATCTTGCTGATGCTCAAGCGGTATGTGACAAACTAGGTATCCACCTTCACACTATCAACTTTGCTGCAGAATACTGGGACAACGTATTCGAATACTTCCTTGAAGAGTACAAAGCAGGTCGTACACCTAACCCAGATATTCTTTGTAACAAAGAAATCAAATTTAAAGCATTCTTAGAGTTTGCGGATGAAGTGCTAGACGCAGACTACATTGCGATGGGTCACTACGTTCGTCGTACTTTCCCAACTCAAGAAGAGCTTGATGCTGGCGTAAAACCAGAAATGCTACGCGGTCTAGACAGCAACAAAGACCAAAGTTATTTCCTATACACGCTAAGCTCAGATCAAGTGGCACGCAGCCTATTCCCTGTCGGTGAATTAGAGAAGCCAGAAGTGCGACGTATTGCTGAAGAGCAAGACTTGATCACAGCTAAGAAGAAAGATTCAACAGGCATCTGCTTTATCGGTGAGCGCAAGTTCACTGAGTTCCTAGGCAAATACCTACCAGCACAACCGGGTAACATCGAAACACCTGAAGGCCAAGTGATTGGTCAACACCAAGGTTTGATGTACCACACGCTAGGTCAGCGTAAAGGCCTTCATATTGGCGGCACTAAAGGTGGTGGCGGTAACGAAGAACCATGGTTTGTTGGTGAAAAAGACCTTAAGCGTAATGTACTTATCGCAGTACAAGGTAAAGACCACCCTCTTCTGAAATCAGAAGGCTTGATCGCATCTCAACTTCATTGGGTAAATCGCACACCAATTACTGAAGTTATGACATGCACGGTAAAAACACGTTACCGTCAAACAGATATTCCTTGTACAATCATCCCAATTGATGATGAGAACATTAAGGTTATTTTTGATGAGCCACAAATCGCAGTGACCCCAGGTCAATCTGCAGTGTTCTACCAAGGCGAAGTATGTCTTGGTGGTGGTATCATCGAAAAGCGCATCTAATCAATCAAACGACAAACGATAGAAGACAACTAGGAGTTACTACGTGGCTAATACACTTTATGACCGTACTATTGCTTTCGCCGGAATTTGCCAAGCTGTGGCTTTGGTTCAACAAGTAGCGAAAGACGGCCATTGTGATAAAGATGCCTTTGAAGCTTCACTCAGTGCCATTTTAAATACCAACCCATCGAATACCGTGGGCGTATTTGGACGTGAAGCGAACCTAAAGCTTGGCCTTGAGTGCTTAGTAAAAGGTATCGATAGTACTCCAGCAGGTAGCGATATCACGCGTTACATCATCAGCTTGATGGCGCTTGAGCGTAAGCTGTCTTCTCGCAACGACTCTATGTCTCAGCTTGGTGACCGCATTCAAACTGCAGAGCGCCAAACTGAACACTTTGATCTGTTTGACGAGCAAATGATCAGCAACCTTGCAAGTATCTACCTTGATGTCGTCAGCCCTATCGGCCCTCGCATTCAGGTTTCTGGTACTCCGTCTGTACTTCAGCAGACATCGAGCCAACATAAGGTTCGCGCACTGCTTCTATCAGGGATTCGAAGCGCTGTGTTATGGCGTCAAGTTGGCGGTAAACGTCGCCACCTTATCTTCGGTCGTAAGAAGATGATCGAGCAGGCTCAAATCCTACTAGCTCGAATGTAGTTTATTAGCTCGCGCCCCGTCGCGAGCTTGTTTTTTGTATCAACACAACTCTCACGCAAACGATTGCGCAATGTGCGTGACAATTGAGATTGTTACTGGTATAAACCTCTCAAAATTTAGAAAACTCAATTCAGGAGAACACCATGGAACTGTCAGCATTGACTGCTGTTTCACCAGTAGACGGCCGTTACGGAAGTAAGACTATTGCATTACGCAGCATCTTTAGTGAGTTTGGACTACTAAAGTACCGCTCTATCGTTGAAATTCGTTGGTTACAAAAGCTTGCAGCAACTGATGCAATCAAAGAAGTACCAGCGTTCAGTGCAGAAGCTAACCAGTTTCTTGATGAACTAGCCGCTAACTTCAGCGAAGAAGATGCTCTACGTATCAAAGAGATCGAGCGCACGACTAACCACGACGTTAAAGCGGTTGAGTACTTCTTGAAAGAGAAAGTTGCTGGCGTTCCTGAACTTCACGCTGTAAACGAATTTATTCACTTTGCATGTACTTCTGAAGACATCAACAACACCTCTCACGCGCTTATGCTTAAAGAAGCTCGTGACACAGTGATTCTTCCAGAAATCCGTAACGTAATTGATGCTATCAAAGCACTTGCGAACGAGTACCGTGATATTCCATTACTGTCTCGTACACACGGTCAGCCAGCTTCTCCTTCTACTATGGGTAAAGAGATGGCTAACGTTGCGTACCGTATGGAACGTCAATACAAGCAAATCGAAAACGTTGAGATCCTAGCGAAAATCAACGGTGCTGTAGGTAACTACAACGCACACCTTTCTGCATACCCAGAAGTTGAATGGCACCAGTTTAGCGAAGAGTTCATCACTGAATCTCTTGGCGTAACTTGGAACCCGTACACAACTCAAATCGAACCTCACGATTACATCGCTGAGCTATTCGATGCAATTGCTCGTTTCAACACTATCCTTCTAGACTTCGACCGTGACGTTTGGGGCTACATCGCTCTTGGTCACTTCAAGCAGAAGACTATTGCTGGCGAAATCGGTTCTTCGACAATGCCGCATAAAGTTAACCCAATTGACTTCGAAAACTCTGAAGGCAACCTTGGTCTAGCGAACGCAGTATTCAGCCACCTTGCACAAAAACTTCCAGTTTCTCGCTGGCAGCGTGACCTTACTGACTCTACGGTTCTTCGTAACCTAGGTGTGGGTGTTGGCTACGCAATCATTGCATACACTTCGACTCTGAAAGGTATTAGCAAGCTTGAAGTTAACCGCGCTGCGCTACTTGCTGAACTAGACAAGAACTGGGAAGTATTGGCTGAACCAGTACAAACAGTAATGCGTCGTTACGGCATCGAAAAACCATACGAGAAGCTAAAAGAGCTAACTCGTGGTAAACGTGTAGATGGCGAAGGCATGCGTGCATTCATCGATGGTCTTGAGATTCCTGCAGACGAGAAAGTTCGTCTGAAAGAGATGACTCCAGCAAACTACATCGGTCAAGCAATCGAGCTAACTGACAAGCTGTAATATTCGAATTTCGAATCGCAGAATAGACTAAGGCTTCCCATGTGGAAGCCTTTTTGTTGAGCGGAACAAAGTGTATTGAGCACAAGAGACGTCAGCAAAATAATACAAAGCAACCCAGTATCATTACCCTACTCATCTCAATCCGTGCGATATCAACCAATCAATATCGTAATGCTTCATCACCAGTAACCCTCTATCGCCAGACACCTATTCCTCGAATACTTACTGTCTTAGATGCCAAGATCAAAAAAGACCTCCCGAAGGAAGCCTTTCAAATGTATCTTGTCGATTAGCGACTGAAGAATACGTAGCGATTACATGTTACGTAGAGAAGCAATACGCTTGTCTAGCGGCGGGTGGCTCATTAGAAGCTCTGTTAGAGACTTCTTACCGTTGATACCAAATGCCATCATAGAACCTTCTAGTTGTGGCTCATGGCTCACCTTTAGGCGCTCTAGCGCTGCAATCATCTTCTCTTTACCTACTAGGTTCGCTGCACCTGCATCGGCATGGAATTCACGATGACGGCTGTACCACATCGTAATGAAGCTTGCTAAGAAACCAAATACCAGTTCCAGCACCATAGACACACCGAAGTACACCATCATGTTGCTGCCACCCTCTTCTTCGTTGTCATTCGACGCAACAATGTTGGCGATGAAACGAGATAGGAAGATAACGAACGTGTTCACTACACCTTGCATTAACGTCATGGTCACCATGTCGCCGTTTGCGATGTGGCTCACTTCATGCGCTAATACTGCTTCAGCTTCATCACGCGTCATGTTGTGCAGCAGGCCTGTTGATACTGCTACCAATGAATCGTCACGCTTAGCACCTGTCGCGAATGCGTTGATGTCTGGCGAGTCGTAGATCGCCACTGTTGGCATACCAATACCAACTTGTTGAGATTGACGGCTTACCGTCTCCATCAACCAATGTTCTGTTTCGTTACGTGGGCTTTCAATGACCATGCCGCCTACCGAGCGTAGCGCCATTTTCTTCGACATCATTAATGAAATGAATGAGCCGCCAAAACCAAATACCGCAGCCATCACCAATAAACCTGAGAGGCTACCGGGTTGCATACCTGTAACTGCGTATACAACATTAAGAACAACACTTAGTACCAATACAACCGCTAGGTTAGTTGCAAGGAACAACATTACTCGCTTCATTACTTATCTCCGCATGAAAGCTGTTTTTATAAAACTTATTGTTATAGACAAGGCAGACAGCAATAGATTCCAACCTTGAAGACTTATACTTACTTATACATATAGTCTTAGATTAAGAAAACAAGGTTAAGCATTAAATTGCAACATTTGATTACGAGACCATATCCGAATTAAATCCACTCTATTAGACCTAAGTCGTATGGTGTCGATATAACAATCCGTTTACAGTGACTTCAGATGATTTATTGGCTAGTCCATGTACAAAAAGGAAAGGATCATGGTTGAAGGTACTAACACTCAAATGGCTATCGATTTACTGTGCTGTCACCTAGGGATTACTGAAGAAGAAGCGAAAAAGCAGGTTGGAATCCTAACACCGCAAACGGCACAGACAAAAATCACAGAAACTCAGCAAGCTTTAATGGGACTGACTAAAGAACATTAGTTCTAAGCTTGTTTATTAAAAGACCGGTTGTTTATCAACTCAAGGTCTAAAGGCTTAAAATAGCAAAAGGGCTGCAATCGCAGCCCTTTTCTTATTTAGTACATAACGTGGTAATTAAAGCGCAAGCAAAGGCTGCACATCAATGTACTTACCAATGTTTTTAGACTTCGCTTTTGGGACGTAAGGGATTTCACCTAACTTAGGTGCACCTAACTTATCTTCAAGCATCGCAATAATATCTGCGTAGTGCTCAGTACCTGGATTGATACGGTTTGCGACCCAACCTACTAGGTTTAGGCCATCAGCACGAATCGCTTCTGCCGTTAATAGAGCGTGGCTCAAACAACCAAGTTTAATACCCACAGTCAGTACCACTGGCAGTTGCTCTTTTTTAACCCAGCTAGAAAGATATTCATCGTCTGAAACCGGGACTCGCCAACCACCAGCACCTTCAACTAACACGATGTCAGAGTTTTTCTTATGCTCTTCTAGCTTCGCTGATAATACCGACTCATCAATTACAACACCATCATGCTTAGCAGCGATGTGAGGCGATGATGGTAGCAACAACGCGTATGGATTGACGTCTTCGTAAGCAATATCTTGCGTCGCCGCTTCTTGAAGATGCAGTGCATCACTATTACGTAGTCCTTCAGGGGATTTTTCACTCCCTGCAGCAACTGGCTTGTAACCAATTGTTGATAAATCTTGTGCGGCCAAAGCTTGAAGAATCGCTTTTGAAACCACAGTTTTTCCCACTTCGGTATCCGTACCTGCAATGAATAATGCATCAATCATAATTGAATAACCCCTAAACAAACTTGATATGTTGCTGGTAAGAAACCTTGATGGTTCTTAAACTCTCGATATTCCCGATCAACAAGCTGCAACATGCGACGACTTGTTAAACCTTGTGAGCGACCACTTACGTGATTAGCGCCGATACCTTTAAGGTCGCGCATCAGTTCAAACGCAGTGTCGTACCAAACGGTGATGGTGGGCAAGTCTAGTTGATGAACGGTACAGCTAGATTGCGCTAACGCAATTTTTACCTTATTGATTGTAATAAAATGGTTAACGTGTTGATGTGCGTCAATTTTGGACCACGACTTTTTCAGTTCAAACAGCGACCCATCAAGCAAAGTTGAGAAAATAACACGCCCACCAGCCGCTGTAACACGCTTCATCTCTCTCAAAGGCGACGACAAATCGTCACACCATTGCAACGCAAGGCTAGAGAAAACGATGTCAAAGCACCCATCTTCAAACGGCAATTGTTCGGCATCGGCTTGTTGATATAAAGATACAGATGCACCACACCGCTTCTCTGCTGTTGCTAGCATTCCAACAGAAAGATCAGCGCAAACCACTTCGGCGCCTCGTTTTACAAGTTGCTCGGAGAAATAGCCAGTACCACAACCTAGATCCAGCACCTTAAAGCCTGACAGATCGCTGGGTAATTTATCCAGTAATCGGTGGCCAACATCGCGTTGAAATTCAGCGTGTTTGTCATAGGTTGTTGCCGCTTTACCAAAGGCTTCGGCAATCGCACTCTTATCTTGGCCAACGTAATTATGCACTACTGCTTCTTGTGACATTTACTGAGCCTCTTTATTTGATTCAAAGCTTGGATGGATACCCGGTTCAGTGCTTAAGTCGATGTTTCGTTCAATGGCTTGATGCAACGACCTGGTTAACTGGAGAATCTGTTTTGGGCTATGGTTAGCTGTTAACGTGATTCGTAATCGAGCAGTTCCAGCAGGTATGGCTGGCGGCCTTATTGCGGTCACCCAAACTTGGTTTTGCTTTAACTCTTCAGCTATTGATAATGCCGCTTGTGCTTCACCTATCACAAATGGCTTAATCGGAGTCTGAGTATCCACAAAGCCTTTCAAGCCGCTCACCTTCTCTGCATAGAGAGACCCTAACTCAGTCAGCTTTTCTCGGCGCCACTCTTGAGTTTGAGTCATCTTACAGGCATGAGATAAAGCCACCGCTTGTGAAGGTGGCATCGCCGTCGAGTACACATGATGACGAGCAAACTGAGTTAAGTAATCACCCACTTCTGACGAACAAAGAATCGCAGCACCAGAAACGCCAAATGCTTTGCCAAAGGTCACCACCAAAATATCGGGGGAGATTTGTGCTGCACTGCAACTCCCAGCTCCTTTATCACCTAATACGCCGATACCGTGGGCATCATCAACCGCCAACCAACTGTCGTATTGATGAGTCAGGTTAGATATCTGGCTGAGAGGCGCTTGATCGCCGTCCATGCTGAATACGCCCTCAGTGACGACCAAGGATTGTAGAGATCGGCTTAATAGAGACTCTAGATGCTGCGTGTCGTTGTGTTTAAAGCGTTTCATGGTTGCATGAGAAAGCATCCCCGCTTCCATCAAAGAGGCGTGATTAAGCTTGTCTTGCAGCAGAGAGTCGTCTTTTTCGAGCAGAGAAAACAACAAGGCTTGGTTCGCACTGAAACCAGAACTAAAGAGAATCGCACGTTCAAAGCCCAACCATTCACACAGCTGAGCTTCTAAATTTCTATGAGCAGGACTAAAACCCGTGACCAATGGCGATGCCGCACTGCCAGCACCATAAAGGGAAAGCCCAGCTTGCCACGCCTCCACCAATTCAGGGTCGTTCGCCAAGCCTAGGTAATCATTACTCGAAAAATTAATAAAGCGAGAACCTTCGCAATTAAGCAAAGGACCATTACTGTTTTCGAGCACTTTAAGTTGACGAGTTAGCCCCTGCTCACGGCGTTGAACAAGGGCATCTTTGATACGGGATTTAAACAGTGGCATCGTAGAACATGTCATCTTTCGTTGGACGAGCAGCAACGCGCTCCACTACTTGATCTAACAGTTCGTTTTCTTGAATTTCATCAGGCTTCTGAGCCACTTGTTGGCTGTTGATGCCTAACTTCTTAAACAGCTGCATGTCCGTGTCTTCATCTGGGTTTGGCGTAGTCAGTAGCTTACAACCGTAGAAGATAGAGTTCGCGCCAGCCATGAAGCACATCGCCTGCATCTGTTCATTCATATTCTCGCGACCTGCAGATAGACGAACCGCTGACATTGGCATCATGATACGAGCAATCGCAATCAACTTAATGAAGTCAAAAGATTCAACATCATCGACGTTTTCCATCGGTGTGCCTTTCACTTTCACGAGCATGTTGATTGGCACACTCTCAGGGTGTACCGGAAGGTTCGCTAGCTCTACCAGCAGGCCTGCACGGTCATTGGTACTTTCGCCCATACCAATAATGCCACCAGAACAGATCTTCATACCGGCATCACGTACGTGAGATAGCGTATCTAAACGATCTTGGTAAGTACGAGTGGTGATGATGCTGCCGTAAAACTCGGGAGACGTATCAAGGTTATGGTTGTAGTAATCCAAGCCTGCATCCGCTAACTCGCCAGCTTGATCAGGGGTTAACATGCCTAGTGTCATACAGGTTTCTAGACCCATACCTTTCACACCTTTGATCATATCAGTCAAGTGAGGCATATCGCGTTCTTTCGGGTTTTTCCACGCCGCGCCCATACAGAAACGAGTCGAGCCCGCGTTCTTGGCTTTTTGCGCCGCATCCAAAACACGCTCTACTTCCATTAGGCGTTCTTTGTCGACATCCGTTCGGTAGTGAGCACTTTGAGGACAATACTTACAGTCTTCAGGACAAGCACCAGTCTTAATCGATAGAAGCGTACTCACCTGCACGTGGTTGTGCTCTTGGTACTGTCTATGAACCACTTGAGCTTCAAACATTAAATCCATAAACGGTTTTTCAAGCAGTGCTGTTACTTCAGCAACTGTCCAGTCATGACGAACTTCCACGTGTCGATCCTTTTTTATTATTTGATGTTTCATCTCTATCAATAGAGATTGCATTTATGCTTGGCTAGTCTACCGACAAGCTTTAGACTGTCAACACATTGATAATATCAAAAGTTTACATCTGGTTATTTTGTAACCGCACCAAGAATGGAAGTTACTATGGATCTCGCCTTTGATCGCCAGCATATCTGGCATCCCTACACATCAACGTTAACACCTCTGACCTGCTACCCAGTCACCAACGCAGACGGTGTTTACCTAGAATTAGAAGGCGGAAAACGAATTATTGATGGTATGTCATCTTGGTGGTCAACCATCCACGGCTACAATCATCCAGAGCTAAACGCTGCAGCTCATAGTCAAATCGATAAGGTTTCACACGTTATGTTTGGTGGCATCACCCACCAGCCCGCTATCGATTTATGTAAGAAGTTGTTAAAACTTGCGCCAAGTAATCTAGAGCACGTATTCTTGGCCGATTCAGGTTCAGTGGCCGTGGAAGTTAGCCTTAAGATGGCACTGCAGTACTGGCATGCTAAAGGGCAACCTCGTTCAAAGTTCCTAACGCTAAGAGATGGTTACCACGGCGATACCTTCGCGGCAATGTCGGTGACCGATCCAGATAACTCGATGCACAGCCTCTACAAAGGCTTTTTGCCTGAGCACATTTTCGCTGATTCGCCAAAAACCGGCTTTTGGGATGAGTGGAATTCAAGTGACATCAATAGCTTTCGAGAGAAACTCACAGCCCATCATGAAGAGGTTGCCGCCGTAATCTTAGAGCCTATCGTTCAAGGCGCTGGCGGCATGCGCATCTACCACCTTGAGTTCCTAAAACAAGTTCGCTTGCTGTGTGATGAATTCAACGTATTACTTATCTTGGATGAGATTGCGACCGGATTTGGCCGAACAGGCAAACTGTTCGCCTGTGAGCATGCCGATGTTCAACCAGATATCTTATGCGTTGGAAAGGCGTTAACTGGCGGCTATATGACGCTGTCAGCGACGCTTGCGAGCAAAGAAGTCGCAGACACCGTATGTGGCGGTGAAGCGGGGTGTTTTATGCACGGGCCAACCTTTATGGGCAACCCTTTAGCTTGTGCTGTGGGTGCAGCAAGTTTATCCATCATCGAGCAAGGCCATTGGAAAAATCAGACTCAACAGATTGAACAACTCTTTTCTGAGTTGCTACCACCGTTGCGAGAGCATGATCTTGTCAAAGACGTTCGTTGGTTAGGCGCTATTGGCGTTGTTGAAACACATACACCTGTCGATATGGAAACCATTCAAGCGCACTTTGTAGAGCAAGGTGTTTGGATCCGTCCTTTTGGTAAGTTAATTTATATGATGCCTCCGTTCATTAGCAAGCCTGAGCACATCGAGAAACTTGTTTCCGCTATTAATTGCGCATTAAAAGATCGCCACTGCTTTAAATAGAAGACAAAGCTATTACCTCTCCTTACTGGTTCATTTGCTATCTGCAATATTGAAGTTAAGGAGAGGTGAGTTCATTATTATCGACAATAGAGAACGACCGCCTTCTAACGAAGTTGGCTGTCTTTACTTGCTCTGCGATTGAACAATGAGTGACGATGCGCAACGTGTTCAAATATGGACTGGCATCCAATACAGAAACGCACGCCTTTAATCGCTAGCCGTCTCTTTTCTGATATCTCATCACCGCACTCGTCACAATAATGCAAGCTTTCCCCACTTTGAATGTTCCCTCTTACACGAGAGATCTCATCATCAATGGTATTTTGAATTTGCTGACTGACGCTATCGTCACCTGCCCATCCTACGGCCATAAGTCCTCCTCTGTATTTGCATGAGAAAATTTGTACCTACCGCGGTAAGAGCATATTATAGCCACATTTAAGGATTGTAATAATTATCAAAATCAATAAAACACTATTACACATAGGTAACAAAAATTATTTATTTCTCGCCACTGCACTATTCTATAGGCAATAAAAAACCCAGCCTGTTGGCTGGGTTTTATAAGTAACCTAATGCTTAATCAATCTAATTAACCGATGTGCGTTACGCCGCCCATGTATGGTTGAAGTACTTCTGGGATAGCAATACGGCCATCTGCTTCTTGGTTGTTCTCAAGGATAGCAACCATAGTACGACCAACAGCAAGACCAGAACCGTTTAGTGTGTGTACAAGTTCAGGTTTTTTCTCGCCTTTACGACGGAAACGAGCTTGCATACGACGCGCTTGGAAATCCCACATGTTTGAACAAGAAGAAATCTCACGGTAAGTCTCTTGTGCTGGAACCCATACTTCTAAGTCGTAAGTTTTCGCAGAACCGAAGCCCATGTCACCTGTACATAGAATCACTTTACGGTAAGGAAGCTCTAGAAGTTGAAGTACTTTCTCAGCGTGGCCAGTTAGCTCTTCAAGCGCTGCCATTGAGTCTTCTGGCTTAGTGATTTGTACTAATTCAACTTTATCGAATTGGTGCATACGGATAAGACCACGAGTGTCACGACCGTAAGAACCCGCTTCAGAACGGAAACACGGCGTGTGAGCTGTCATCTTAAGTGGCAGTTCAGCTTCATCAGTGATCGTGTCACGAACCATGTTCGTTACCGGTACTTCCGCAGTAGGGATAAGCGATAAAGTCTTAAGAGGTACGTCACTTACTTGCTCAGTTAGCGGGCTTGTGTGGAACAAGTCTTCGCCGAACTTAGGAAGTTGACCAGTACCGTAAAGGCTATCGTGGTTCACTAGATACGGTACGTACATTTCTGTGTAGCCGTGCTCATCAGTGTGAAGGTCCAGCATGAACTGAGCAATAGCACGGTGTAGACGTGCAAATTTGCCTTTCATCACGATGAAACGAGAACCAGAGATTTTTACTGCGCTAGCAAAATCAAGACCGCCAGACATTTCGCCAAGATCAACGTGATCTTTCACTTCGAAGTCGTAAGTCTTAGGTTGACCCCAACGAGAAACTTCAACGTTATCATCTTCGTCTTTACCTTCTGGCACAGACTCGTCTGGCAGGTTTGGAATAGACATAGTGATTGTTTCTAGATCAGATTGAAGCTCAGCCAGTGCTGCTTTAGCTTGGTCTAGTTCTGCGCCTAAGTTGCCTACTTCAGCAAGGATACGCTCAGCTTCTTCATGGTCGCCTTTTGCTTTCGCTTGACCAATGGACTTCGATCGAGAGTTACGTAACGCTTGTAGCTCTTCAGTTTTCATCTGAAGGGACTTACGTTTTTCTTCAAGTTCACGAATTGTCTCTACATCAAGGGTGAAGCCTCGACGTGCTAATTTTGCCGCTGTTTCATCCAGCTCAGCTCGAAGTAATTTAGAATCCAGCATTGCTAATCCTATGCTTTAGTTATTTGAATATTCAGTAGCTTGCTACTGAATCACTGCTAAACCCCTAAAACTGGTGTTATTTCGACCAATTTATAACGATTTAATTGAAATTTTATGACTAGGTAACGATATCCAAAAAAGACTACTTTTCATAGCGTTTTTGTGGGCTTTTTGCGTCCAAATCCGCCAGATAATCTAGCTTCTCGCCAATTTTGGTCTCTAAGCCTCGTTTTGTTGGGAAATAGTATTGCTTCTCTCCCATTTCAGGAGGCAGATACTTTTCACCAGCGGCGTAGGCTCCTGGTTCGTCATGAGCATAACGGTATTCTTGCCCGTAGCCCATGTCCTTCATCAAAGTTGTCGGTGCATTTCGCAAATGATGCGGCACTTCATATTCAGGAAGATTGTGAGCATCTGTTAACGCTTGCTTCCACGCGGTGTAAACGGCGTTACTCTTTGGTGCACATGCGAGATAAACAACCGCCTGCGCAATCGCACGCTCCCCTTCAGCAGGGCCAATGCGCGTGAAGCAATCCCAAGCCGACATCGCTACCTGCATGGCGCGAGGATCAGCGTTACCGATATCTTCAGAAGCAATCGCCAGCAAGCGTCTAACGATATACAAAGGATCACACCCCGCAGCAATCATTCGTGCTGACCAGTACAAGGCCGCATCAGGGTTTGAGCCACGAATTGACTTATGAACCGCGGAGATTAGGTCGTACCAAATATCACCCTTGTTATCGAAACGAGCGACTTTCTCACCAGCCACTTCAGCCAACAACTGCAAGGTTATCGCTTTCTCGCCTTTATCGTTGTCTTCTGCCATGTCATACAGCAGTTCAAGGTAGTTAAGCGACATACGCGCGTCGCCGTTAACCAGTTCTGCAAGGCGATCTAAAACATTATCAGCAAAATCAACAGGCACATCACCTAAACCACGTTGCTTATCTTCAATCGCTTGGCGAATGACAAGAGAAATATCATCTGTGTTCAGGGACGTCAGTTTGTAGACACGCGCACGTGACAACAAAGCGTTGTTCAGTTCAAAAGATGGGTTTTCTGTCGTCGCACCAATAAAGGTCACGGTGCCATCTTCGATATGAGGCAGAAAAGCATCTTGCTGACTTTTGTTAAAGCGATGGACTTCGTCCACAAACAGGATGGTTCTGCGCCCTGCTTGCTTGTTCTCGCGCGCTTTTTCAATTGCAATACGAATGTCTTTTACGCCCGAGGTTACCGCCGATACGCGTTCCACTTCAGCATTCGCATAGTTTGCTGCAACTTCGGCTAACGTCGTTTTACCGGTGCCCGGAGGCCCCCACAAAATCATCGAGTGGATATGGCCCGCTTCCAACGCTCTGCGAAGTGGTTTACCTGGGCCTAATATATGCTGCTGACCGATGTACTGTTCGACAGTTTCCGGTCTCATACGAGCAGCAAGGGGACGAAAATCTTCGTCCCCCGCAAAATCTAAGCTGTAATTACTCAATTGCAATCTCTTGATTCGTTGATGGCATTAATGCCTATCGACGTACTACCAAACGATCTGCTTGTTTAGATCAGTTTCTTTGGTCGTCGACCTCGACACCTTCCGGTGCCACAAAAGTAAAGCGGTCTGCTGCAGGTTTACCCAAATCAACATTGCTAAAGGTAAACTCACCTTTTTGACCGTCTTGTTCAATCACATTAAAGCCCTGAACAATGCCCTTTTCGGTGATATTAATCTGGAAGTCGCCCTGATTAGAATCGACAGCAGTTGGCGTTAGCGTGAATTGGTTACCCGTTTGCGCCACATTATAGTTATCCCAATCACTTTCTTGGTTACGTGTAAGCAGGACAAAAGGTGTCTGTGATGTCGCTTGCTCTTGCCAATAAATGCTCACTTGCTCAATGAACGGGCTGTAGTACCACAAGCTTTGGCCATCAGATACCAACAAGTTTTCATCAGGGAACGTGGTCTCCCAGCGGAACAGGCTTGGGCGTGCAATCTCTACCGTGCCCTCACCTTCCATAACAACATCACCATCAGGGCTGGTCACGACTTGTTTAAAGTCAGCGCTGAAGCCTGCGTTTAATGCCAAGCGGCTAC
Organism: Vibrio sp. 10N.261.55.F4; assembly: GCF_041470465.1. Lineage (NCBI taxonomy): Bacteria > Pseudomonadati > Pseudomonadota > Gammaproteobacteria > Vibrionales > Vibrionaceae > Vibrio > Vibrio sp. 10N.261.55.F4. The sequence goes on from NZ_JBFRMM010000002.1 coordinate 445,920, forward strand.
TCAACTCTTCTTTCGGAGAAGCAAACACTGAGAAGCTCATAAATAAAAGTGCGAATACTTTTTTCATCAATAATCCTGTTAGAACATAAGTCGGTCATATTTTCGATTTGACCGACTGAATAGTTATGAGTTCCTACCGGAACTAATCTTTTGGTGGCGCTGGTGCTAAGACTTCTCGGTTACCGTTATGACCTGGAGCACTTACGATACCTTGAGCTTCAAGTTGCTCGACAATACGTGCAGCACGGTTGTAGCCAATCTTGAATCGACGCTGTACGCCTGAAACTGAGCCACGACGTGAATGAACAACGTGTTCTACCACTTGATCAAACAGAGGATCGACCTCTTCATCACCTTCCATCTTCTCACCCGGAAGCAAGGTTTCTGGGGTTTGTTCGCCGTTGGTGATTTCATCAATATAGTTTGGCTTACCACGCGCTTTCCAGTTATTCACGACTGCGTGTACATCGTCATCAGATGCAAAGGCACCGTGAACACGAGTTGTATGGCTAGAACCAGGAGGCAAGTAAAGCATATCACCCATGCCCAATAGTGATTCCGCACCACCTTGGTCAAGGATAGTTCGTGAATCCGTTTTAGTTGATACCGTAAAGGCCACACGGGTTGGAATGTTCGCTTTAATAAGACCAGTAATAACATCCACTGATGGACGTTGCGTCGCTAGAATCAAGTGAACACCCGCCGCACGTGCTTTTTGTGCCAAACGTGCAATCAGTTCTTCAACCTTCTTACCAACCACCATGATTAGGTCGGCAAATTCATCAACGATAACCACAATGTAAGGCAGTTTCTCAAGCAATGGCGCTTCTGGGTCCATGCTGTCGCCCGGCTTCCACAGTGGATCGTGAATTGGGTGACCCGCTTCCGCTGCCATCTTAAGCTTATCGTTGTAACCTTTAATGTTACGAACGCCTAATGCTGACATCAGCTTATAACGTCGTTCCATCTCGCCAACACACCAACGAAGGGCGTTCGACGCATCTTTCATGTCGGTTACCACTTCAGACAATAGATGAGGAATACCCTCATAAACCGATAGCTCAAGCATTTTCGGGTCGATCATGATGAAGCGAACATCTTCCGGTGATGCTTTGTAAAGCATACTCAGAATCATTACGTTCACACCTACCGACTTACCAGAACCGGTTGTACCTGCAACCAGAACGTGAGGCATTTTCGATAGATCAGCAATAACGGCTTCACCAGCGATGTCTTGTCCTAGAACCACTGTCGTTGGCGATTTCGCTTCTTGGAACTGAGGGCTAGCAACCACGTCTGAGAAGAATACCGTTTGGCGACTCATATTCGGCAGTTCTAAGCCAACATAAGGTTTACCCGGAATCACTTCTACGACACGTACTGCCAATGCAGAGAGCGAACGCGCTAAGTCCATAGAAAGGCCAGAAATACGGCTTACTTTCACACCTGGAGCCAGATCAAGTTCGAATCGAGTGATTACTGGACCTGGGAAAATGTCGACAACGTCTGCTTTGATCTTGTAGTCCGCTAGCTTAGATTCAACAAGACGAGCAATTGCCTCTAGCGCATCACGGTCAATAAAGGTTTCACGCTTTTCAGGGTGGAATAACAATTCAAGCGTGGGTAATGGCTCAGCAGGCTTAGGTAAATTAACATCTTGTTGAACCAAGAACGGATTCTGCGCCGCTGCCATATTCGCTTGTGCTTCAGAGACAATGCTTTGGAATGCGGCGACATCTTGATCTTGATGCGCAGGTTCTTCTTCCGTTACTTCTTCCCAAGGAAGATCAACAGCTGGCTCTAAGCTCTGCTCTGTTGATTGTTCAGGCTCTGAATGTTCTTCTTGGTAAGAGAAAGATTCAAACTGTTCTTCGGTTAATGCTGCGCCAGCTAACTCAGCTTCAGCCTGCTCAGGTTCAAGACCTGAACCCTGTTGGTAGCTTTGCTCTTCCGTCACATCAAACGGTGAAGGTTGTGCAGAGAAATCGTCTTCCACTGTTGCTTCTGGCTCGCCCATAGGTGAAGCGTATAAAGATTCAGGTTGGACATCTTCAGCACCAAATTCGCCATTTACTTGTGGTGAGCTATCTAATTCTGATTCAGCACTTTCAAGGTCAGCATGAGCAGGGCCAACTTCTGGTTGTTCGTTCTGCATGTATTGTTGGTAAGCAACCTGAGAATCATGCGCGTCGACCTGATCTTGTTCTGCTAGGTCATCTTCATACATGGCCGCATTTTCTAGCTGCTCTATCGTTGCATTCAACTGTTTAGAGCGCTCAATACCTTCTTCTAGCGGTTCTTCTGGCGCTTGGTAAACAGCTGCTGCAGGGATCGGTTGCTCTGACTCAATTACCGCTTGAGGCTGAACCTGAGGTTCTTCATGAACAGGAGCTTCTTGTTTCGCAGGAGCATCGACAGGCATATGAATATTGTAATGACGCTTCGGCGATGCAGCATTGTCTCGCGCATTTGTCGCCACGTCTGCCGACTCATTGGTCGCAGAAAAACTCATCGCAGGATCTAGCGGATCATGCTCTGTTGATTCTTTGTTGCCTTCTATAGCAGGAACATCGCGGTAAGTTGGCGCTTGATGCTGCTGATGACGTTCTTCGATTAAATCGCGGTCTGCTGATTCTCTTAATTGAGGCTCAAGCAGCTCTTGGTCTTGTCCACGAGCCTTATTAACAGCAGACGTGAAGAATTTGATGGCACATTCACCCAACCATTCCACAATACTTAACCAAGAAATACCGGTTAATAGAGTAAAGCCAGCCCCCCATAAGAAAAGAAGAACCAGCGTACTACCAAGAACATTCAACGTTGGAAGAGCAAGGCTTGTTAAGACGTCGCCCACTACGCCACCGGATGAAAAGTACCAGATGTCGTCAAAGTTGATATCCGCTAAACCACAACTCGTAAGAATTAGGATAGTCAGGCCAAGTAAGCGAGTGCCCCACAGCATGAAGTCGATCTGCTCGTCTTCATTACGTTTGCGGAATAATACCCACGCAGCAACCGTCACTAAGATAGGCAAAGGGTAAGCCAAAGAACCAAATACGAAGAAAAGCGTATCCGCCAACCAAGCACCTAGGTAGCCACCCGCATTTTGAATGTCACCACCCCACGCCGTTTGCGACCATGATGGGTCTGCAGGACTAAAAGTTAATAACGCAACGGCAAGTAGAATAGAGAAGAGAACACCGAGAATCAGACTGCACTCTTTGAGACGTTGAGAACCACTCAAACGAGGAGGCTGAGGCTCTTCACTCGTTTTAATGATTGTTTCTACTTTATTACTGCTCTGCTTGAACATAAACCAACTTAATAATTAAACGGGATAAAAACATCTCGAGCGGCCAAAGCCGCTCGTTTCAATGAAACTACTGTTGATTTAACCATATCAAACAGAAAAACCCAATTCCAGAAAGCAAGAAAGCGGAACAAATGTCCGCTTTCTTTCATTTCACCAATTGTGACTAACGAGTTTTAATCACAAGTTGATTGGTTTGTTTCACTTCTTCCATTACTACGTAAGTTCGAGTGTCGTTTACGCCCGGTAGACGAAGTAACGTATCACCCAGTAGCTTACGGTAAGCACCCATATCAGATACACGTGTTTTTAGAAGATAGTCAAAATCACCCGACACTAAATGACACTCTTGGATGTCATCCAGTTTCTGCACAGCGGTGTTGAATTGTTCGAACACATCTGGCGCACCACGGTTCAACGTAATTTCAACAAACACTAAAAGTGAAGCATCAAGGTACTGTGGGTTCAGCAACGCTGTGTACCCAGTAATGTAACCTTGACGTTCTAAACGACGAACACGCTCAAGACATGGAGTTGGAGAAAGTCCTACTCGTTTTGAGAGTTCAACGTTTGAGATACGACCGTCTTTTTGCAACTCATTAAGAATGTTGCGGTCAATACGATCTAGTTCCTTGGACGGCTTCTTATAATTGTCTGCCATTTTTTATTCCACCTTATTACTTCCTTGCAAAAAAATATACTACAACTTTTTAATATTCAGTATCAAATTTTATCTAAACCTATCTATACTAGATATTAATTCGACAGAATTACCCTACACATAGATAAAACAACCAAAATAAAATGAGGAGTCAGGATGATCATTGGCGTACCTAAGGAAATCAAGAACCACGAATACCGCGTTGGTATGACCCCAGCTAGCGTGAGAGAACTAATCTCACACGGCCACCAAGTTTTTGTAGAAACCAATGCCGGTACTGGTATCGGTTTTTCAGACGATGATTACATCGCTGTAGGCGCATCCATTCTTCCTACTGCTGCTGACGTTTTCGCGAAAGCAGAGATGATTGTAAAGGTTAAAGAACCTCAAGCTGTCGAGCGAGCTATGCTTCGCGAAGGGCAAATATTATTTACCTATTTGCACCTTGCACCAGATTTTCCACAAACTGAAGAGCTTATCAAGAGCAAAGCTGTCTGCGTAGCCTATGAGACTGTAACAGATAATATGGGTCGCTTGCCACTATTAGCACCAATGTCTGAAGTAGCTGGTCGTATGTCTATTCAAGCAGGTGCACAAACATTAGAGAAATCTAACGGTGGTTGTGGTCTTCTTCTTGGTGGCGTTCCAGGTGTTGAACCAGCAAAAGTTGTTGTTGTTGGTGGCGGTGTTGTAGGTGCTAACGCAGCACGTATGGCTGTAGGCCTTCGCGCTGATGTTACAATTCTTGACCGTAACGTAGATACACTGCGTCGACTTGATGAAGAATTCCAAGGTCGCGCAAAAGTGGTTTATTCTACTGAAGACGCCATTGAGAAGCATGTTCTAGAAGCAGACCTAGTAATTGGTGCAGTACTAATTCCTGGCGCAGCAGCTCCAAAATTGGTTACAAAAGAGCACATCGCTAAGATGAAGTCAGGTTCAGCAGTTGTTGATGTTGCAATCGACCAAGGCGGTTGTTTCGAGACTTCTCACGCAACCACTCACGCAGACCCAACTTACATTGTTGATGACGTAGTTCACTACTGTGTTGCAAACATGCCTGGCGCTGTTGCTCGTACTTCAACTTACGCACTAAACAATGCAACACTTCCTTACATTGTTAAGCTAGCGAACAAAGGCTACCGCGAAGCACTTCTATCTGATGAAGGCTTCCTAGAAGGTCTAAACGTTATTCACGGTAAAGTAACTTGTAAAGAAGTTGCAGAAAGCTTTGACCTTGAATACGTAGACCCAGCAGAAGCAATCGCAATGTTTAACTAATGATGTAATGACTAACTGAACGCAATAATCTTCTCGTTGAAGCGTTCAGTTAACTCATACACATTAAACAAAAAGCCAGTACGACATTATGTCGCGCTGGCTTTTTTGCATTAATGGATTTAGTTCGTAAAAACACGTAACAGTACGGTTTACCACTAGCGCTCGATTTTAACCCCATGAATCAATAGATTTCTTGGCGTAATACTGCGTTCACAGAACTCTTCAATCGTAGCTTCATAACCTTGCTCTTGCAGATAGATAGCGCGATCTAAAGCCAGCCATATCTCTAAAGGTCTTCTAAAGACTTGTTGAACCAAACTCAGCTTTTCCATTTCCCAGAAAAGCGCTTCGCCTTGAACTAAATAAGAGTCAAAATCAATCTCTGAACCCAGCGATAGCTCTTTCACTTCAGATGCCCAGCGGCAAAAGGATTCAAAACCCTCAGCTAACTCTGATTTTTTGATGCTCGGTACAGGGATGTATTCGTCAATATGGAGTTCAGCCTTAAGCAGTTGGCTAAAACCCAAACGGTAACTCATCTCTAGTTGACGATGTCTCTTTACTCTTTCACCACCAGTGACGGTTTCTTGAAGCGGGATTCTTAAATCGCTCTTACTTAACGTTAATACTGATTTTTTCGCGACAGAAGACATCGCTTGGTAGTTTTCGTCTCGAATAAGATGATAACAACAAGGGGAAATCGTGACCGCGGGTAGCCCGTGTGACACTGACTTTTTAACTAACTCAACATGAAGATCGCCACAAGCATGAAGGGCTACGGCATGTTGGTTTGAGTTAAACACGTCATCGGCCTTGTCTGAAAACGCATCTCCTTGAACAAAATTCATCGCTAACTTTTGGTCATCCGCAATCTTTTGTCCGCTTTCGCATAACGATTGCTGCCATTCAAAGCTAGTGACTTTTTGATCCGATTGCTGAGATAGGATTCGACCAAGAAAGCCTTTACCAGAACACCATTCGAGCCACTCTTTGCCATGGTGATGGCATAATGCAGCCTCGCCCATTGCGACAATTTGATGTAGCTTTCGACCAGGAATACCATCAGCAGTACCACGTGGGAGGTCTAAACCAACCAAAGCAGTGTTATCGAACTGGATGTTTTGGGTAGCAGTTTCTAATTCAGGTAGGAAACGAGTCAGTTCCTCAATCAAAAGCTGAGGCTGCTCTTTTAAGGTTTGAATGCTTTCATTATCTAAGCTTTCTAACCAATCAACGAGTGGACGATTGACCTCTTTCCACGGCTGCTGTTGAGTTTGGCATAGGTGAAAAGGCTCTGAACGCCAGTAAATCTGGTGCTCTAGCAAAAATGAATCGAGTATTTTAAATCGTGAATGCATGCTTCCCCCTATGATGCGTGGATTGTAGGGGTAAGAGGTCGAAATGGAAAGGCTCGATAAAGAAAACGAAAACTAAAAGCCCAAAAGAAAAACGGCCTGCAAATACAGGCCGAATAAGAATCTAGATTTACACGACGAGATTAACGAACTGGCAGCTCGATATCTTTAAACATCTCTTCGATCTCTTCATTCGATTTCAAAGAAATAGCTTGCTCAACCACAGGGCGAGTTAAGTGCGGTGCAAAACGCTCCATGAAATCAAACATGTAAGAACGCAAGAAGGTGCCTTTTCTAAAACCAATGCTGGTTGTGCTCGCACCAAATAGATGGCTCGCATCAATCGCAACCAAATCAGTATCTTGCTCGTGGTCAATAGCCATACTTGCAATTACACCAACACCAATGCCCATACGAACGTAGGTTTTGATTACGTCTGCATCGGTCGCAGTAAACACAACACGCGGTGTTAAACCTACTTTGTTAAACGCGGTATCAAGCTCAGAACGGCCAGTGAAACCAAATACATAAGTCACGAGAGAGTAAGCCGCAAGATCTTCGATCGTGATATTACGCTTCTGTGCCAGGGGATGATCTTTGGTCACGACGATCGAACGGTTCCAGTGGTAACAAGGCAGCATAATCGCATCTTGGTAAAGGTGTAGCGCTTCCGTTGCAATCGCAAAATTCGCTGTACCTTTAGCGACGGCTTCTGACATTTGGCTTGGCGTACCTTGGTGCATGTGAAGCGATACTTTTGGATAGCGCGCCGTGAAACCTTTAATCACATCAGGCAGTGCATAACGAGCTTGAGTATGAGTCGTTGAAATATTCAATGTACCCATCTCTGGATGTGTGTGTTCACCCGCTACCGCTTTAATGCTTTCAACGCGCGCCAAAATCTCTTGAGAGATACGAATGATATCCTCACCCGCTTGGGTAACCTGCGTTAGATGCTTGCCGCTACGCTCAAAAATCTGAATGCCTAGTTCGTCTTCAAGTAATCTAACTTGCTTACTAATGCCAGGCTGAGATGTGTACAAACTCTCTGCTGTAGCTGAAACATTTAGGTTATGGTTTACAACCTCAACAATGTACTTCAGTTGCTGTAACTTCATATCTAACCTCGTAATCCTTTACTCATTTCTGTGCTAACTTATTTGCAAAGAGAGCGTTATAGTCGCGTGTAATATAATTAATAGTTATAACGCTTCGAACACAAAAATGACAGGAAAATTGAGTTTTTCTAGCTTAACAAACAAAAACATCACTAACGCTTTGCAACCCAACCCTCATTCTCATACATTAGTTGGTAAGTTTTGATTGCCGATTTCGCTCAACAAGAGATAATCAGAAATTGCAATTTACGAGTGCCGATACACAATGGAATCGTGTATCCTCTCCAGTTAGCTATAGAAAATAATAAGCAGACTCAAATATATGAATATTGGTTTAATAATCGTCTTAGTAGCCGTTCTTTTGGTGTTAGTTTTAGGCTACAACATCATGCTTCAATATAAAGTTAAGGTAGAAACAGCGAAGAAACAGGAAGCTTCTCGTTATCTAACCATTATTGACGGTACAGAAGAACTGATTGGCAACGCTCATCACATGCCGTTTAGCCAAGATCTTCTTGTATGCTTAAACAATCGAATTCTTGATGCATTAGAAAACATGTATCAACTCGATCCAAAAAATAAGCAGCTTGCCCAACGCATTGAAAGCGTAAAACAACAAATCACTCAGCTAAAAGAGAACTACAAAGGTGGCGAGAGTACCGCTTTCCGCGTACCAAGTAGTGACAAGCAAGCGATCATGATGCTTAAGTTAGTTAAACGCCTGCGTGATACGGTGCGCAACGAGCACAATAAAGGCCGTTTCGAGACTCAAGCTTATGTGGTTGAAAATGCTCGCCTAGAAACAATTCAAATCCGTATTAACATTGAAAATGTTATCAAACGTGCAAACGATTCGATTTCTCGCGGACAACCGGGAACAGCGATTCAGCTATTACGCAAAGGTATTGATGCTTTGGCGACTAAGAACGACTCGTACTCTAATCAAGCCAAAGAAAAGCTTCAACAGATGCTTAACGAGCTTGACCAGAAACGCCAAGACAAAAACGCTCAAGATTTACAGCAGATGGAATCTAAAGAACGAGAAGACGATATGGATGCCCTCTTCGGTCAGAAGAAGAAATGGTAACAGTCTAACTCAACACTTAAAGGCCGCCTTATTTACATTAAATAGGCGGCCTTTTTTGTAGCTGTTGAATTTCCTTTCTCTGTATAGGGAGATCTCTTGAGCTGTGATAAAATCCCCGCATTATCAACAAACTTTCCCTGACCATGTATCAAGAATTACTCGCTCCAATCCACTCTTTTCTTAAAGCCGAAACGCCAGATTCATGGATAGATGAAGCCAAAAAGCCAGAAAATCTTCACATCATTCTACGCGATCACATGCTGTGTGAACTTAAGGCGGCACAGAGTGCTTTATTCCTTATTCGCAAGTACGCCGTCGATAAAGAAAGCGCGAAGCAACTGAATGAATGGATTTTGCCATACGAGCAATTTGCTTACCGTCGTATCGGAGACTTAGAGTCTCTGCGTGGTAAAAGCAACGTATCCAAGCAAATCACAGCGAAAGAAGGCTGTAATTACGGTGCTGACCTAATCGATAAGATGGTTTTACTGATCAAAGAAGAGCTGCATCACTTCTACCAAGTCATGGAGTTGATGGAGAAGAAAGGCGTGACTTACCAGCCAATCGAGGCGGGTCGTTACGCTAAGGGCTTGATCAAACAAGTTAAGACTTACGAGCCTGATGCTCTGGTTGATAAGCTTATCATCGGTGCGTTTATTGAAGCTCGCTCTTGTGAGCGCTTCGCTAAATTGGCTCCTTTCTTGGAAGAAGACATGGAGAAGTTTTACGTGTCTCTACTTCGTTCAGAAGCTCGCCACTACCAAGATTACCTTGAGCTAGCAGAACAGATCGCAGGGAAAGATATTTCAGAGCGTATTTCGCATTTTGCTCAAGTAGAAGCTGATCTTATCACTTCAGAAGACAGCGACTTCAAATTCCATAGTGGTGCTCCGGTTTAGGCTCCACACAGAACATTCAGTCCAGTTTAGACTAATCCAGACTAAAAAATTAAGGCCAGCAATTTGCTGGCCTTCTTTATTTATATCTCAATCCAAATATAGACTTAAGCAAGCGTACCGTTGATTTCAGCAAGCACAGCTGCAGGGTCTACAGCCTGAGTAATTGGACGACCAATAACCAAGTAGTCAGAACCAGATTCAATCGCTTTAGAAGGCGTCATGATACGCTTTTGGTCACCAACATCAGCGCCAACAGGGCGGATACCTGGAGTCACTAGTTTAAACTCCTGACCAAGCGCACCTTTCAATAAAGAAGCTTCTTGTGCTGAACACACCACACCATCAAGACCAGAGTTTTTTGTAAGAGAAGCTAAACGCATCACTTGTTGTTGTGGTTCAAGATCCAGACCGATACCCGCTAAGTCAGATTGCTCCATACTGGTGAGTACCGTTACACCGATTAACAGTGGACGATCTTTGCCATAAGGTTCTAAGATTTCGCGAGAAGCCGTCATCATACGCTCACCGCCACTTGCGTGTACGTTCACCATCCAAACACCCAGTTCAGCGGCAGCACGGACTGCTTTTGAACATGTGTTCGGGATGTCGTGGAATTTAAGGTCTAAAAATACTGAGAAACCACGCTTATGTAATTCACGAACAAATTCAGGGCCAAACAGGGTAAACATCTCTTTGCCCACTTTTAGGCGGCAAGATGCTGGGTCAATTCGATCGACAAAGGCTAACGCATCCGCTTGATTATCATAATCCAAGGCTACAATGATTTTTTGGTCGTTCATTTCATCTCCTAACGCAGTTAACTTTCTAAAAATTTCTAATCACCTAAGCAGGTGATAAATAACAGTCATAAAAATGCAGCCCGAAAGCTGCAATTAATAATTTGGTCTTAAAGTGACCACAAATCTATTCACCATCAAGCCCACGAATAGGCTTGATCGTCCCCCACCCTTTACATGAAGGGCAGTGCCAATACAAAGAGTGTGTCGAGAAACCACACTGACGACAACGGTAATGAGGCTTAACCTTAAGCTGTTCACCAACCATAGATTGAAGTGTGGTTAAGCTGTCTTTTGCTCGGCCTTCTTCTGCTTCCGCTAGGTGGTAATCGATTAATCGATAAAAACCTTTCATGGTTGGATTTTTAACAAGCTGCTTTGTCAGTAACTCTTGAGCAGAGCCTACATCTTCATGGTGAGCAACCAATTGCGCCAGCATCAGTTCGGCAGATACACCGGCTTTCTTCTGAATACACGCTTTGAGGAACTCGACCAATTGAGCTTCTTGTCCAAGCTTGTGGTAACACTCTGCAAGGGTTGGCAACACCTCACTGATAAAATCGATATCTTGTTCAAGTACCGATTCAAGACAATCAATTGTCTTTTGGTAATCTTCGTTCGCTAAGTGGAACTTCCCTAGTGCGATACTTGCGCGAACACATTTAGGGTCTTCAGAAAGTGCCTTCTTAAAATGCTGAAGCGCTTTAGAACGATTACCATCGGCTTGTTCTTGCATTGCAAGCTCACACCAGAAATGCGCGACTGTGGCACGCATCTTCATTTTTTTCTTGCCGAGCTTAACTAAGATATTTCCGTAATGGATAGCCTTGTTCCACTCACGGGTCTGCTGATAAATAGCCACCAACTGCTGTAAAGCGCCCTCTTTATGGTCAGGTTCTTCTACAAGTTGTTCAAAGATTTTTTCAGCGCGATCAAGGAAGCCAGAGACCATGTAGTCTTTAGCTAATTGTTGCAGTGCGAGATTTTTCTGATCGAGGGTAAGCCCCGAACGAGAGATGAGATTTTGGTGAATACGAATAGCGCGGTCGACTTCGCCTCTTGAGCGGAACAAGTTGCCCAAAGCCAAGTGAGTATCGATGGTTTCATTGTCTACTTGAAGCAGTTCAATGAAGTGATCAACCGCTTTGTCAGATTGATCTGACAGTAATAGGTTCAAACCCGTCACGTATTGACGGGAGATCTGGTGTGATTGCTTTTGTTTTTCTTGCTGAGCGTTACGATTACCCATATACCAGCCATAAGCGGCTGCGATGGGCAAAAGTAAGAACAGTAACTCTAACATCAAATATAGCCTTTAAGCTTTAGTATCAGCAGGGACCTGCTTTGATTGCTTATTGAGTTGCTTCTTCAAGCGATGAATTTTTAGCTGAGACCGCATGTGCATATTACCAAAGACTAACCAAGCAAGGGCGAAGCCTGAAACGAATACAACACCTAATAAACTTGATAGGTGGAAGTCACCTTGCGCTAGCAGATAGTTGAAATTCACAGTTGTTTGGTTTTGAGAGCCTAAAGCCAGTGCAATTAGGAAAAGTGCGATAACGGCGACTATTTTTATAATTTTCATAGTTCATCACTCATTGGTTGGTTAGCTGTACGATTATGCAGGAAAATTACTAATCAGACCACCATATTATGGTCATAAAAAAGCGGCATACATTATAGTATGCCGCTTTTCTTAATTCCGATAAGTAGGCTACATTCCTGAGTTTACTCGTTCACGCAGCTCTTTACCTGGTTTGAAGTGAGGAACGTATTTACCTTCTAACTCAACCTTGTCACCAGTCTTTGGGTTACGTCCAACACGAGGCTCACGATAATGCAGAGAAAAGCTGCCAAAACCGCGAATTTCGATTCGATCACCACTTTCTAGTGTTGAAGCCATATGCTCTAAAATGTCTTTTACAGCGTCTTCAATTTCTTTTGCAGAAAGATGCGTTTGCTCAGCGCACAGTCTCTCAATCAATTCAGACTTAGTCATAGTTACCCTCGTTGGTTTTCTTTTTAGAAATTATAGACCTATCGGAAAAATAAGCAAAAAAAAAGGAGCCTTACGGCTCCTTTCTTGGCTAGATAGCTATAATTCTCTTAATGAGAAGCTATTATTCGCCTTTAGCAGCTTTGAATGCGTCTGCCATTGCGTTACCGAACGCGCCTTCTTCAGACTTGTTCAGTGAAGCCATTGCTTCTTGCTCATCAGCTTCATCTTTAGCTTTGATAGATAGGTTGATTACGCGGTTCTTACGGTCTACACCAGTGAACTTCGCTTCAACGCTGTCGCCAACGCTTAGGATTAGAGATGCATCTTCGATACGGTCGCGAGAAACTTCAGAAGCGCGGATGTAACCTTCAACGCCTTCGATTAGCTCGATAGTAGCGCCTTTCGCGTCAACTGCAGTAACAGTACCGTTTACAAGAACACCTTTCTTGTTGTCAGCAACGTATGCGTTGAACGGGTCGTTTTCCATTTGCTTAACGCCAAGAGAAATACGCTCACGCTCTGCATCTACTGCTAGAACAACAGCAGAGATTTCGTCGCCTTTCTTGTATTCACGTACAGCTTCTTCGCCGGCAGCGTTCCAAGAAATGTCAGATAGGTGTACAAGACCGTCGATACCGCCTTCTAGACCGATGAAGATACCAAAGTCAGTGATAGACTTGATCTTACCAGTAACTTTGTCGCCCTTAGCTTGCATTTCTGCAAATGACTGCCATGGGTTAGCTTTACACTGTTTCAGACCTAGAGAGATACGACGACGTTCTTCGTCGATATCAAGAACCATAACCTCAACTTCGTCGCCAACATTAACAACTTTAGAAGGGTGGATGTTCTTGTTAGTCCAATCCATTTCAGAAACGTGTACTAGACCTTCAACGCCTTCTTCGATTTCAACGAAGCAGCCGTAGTCAGTTAGGTTTGTAACACGACCAGAAAGCTTGTGACCTTCTGGGTAACGCTTAGCGATTGCTACCCATGGATCTTCGCCTAGTTGCTTAAGACCTAGTGAAACACGAGTGCGCTCACGATCGAACTTAAGAACTTTAACTAGGATTTCGTCACCAACGTTAACGATCTCTGATGGGTGCTTAACGCGCTTCCAAGCCATATCTGTGATATGTAGAAGACCGTCAACACCGCCAAGGTCAACGAATGCACCGTAGTCAGTAAGGTTCTTAACGATACCTTTAACTTCAGTACCTTCTTGTAGAGTTTCAAGAAGTTCGTCACGCTCAACACTGTTTTCAGATTCGATAACAGCACGACGAGAAACAACAACGTTGTTACGCTTCTGGTCTAGCTTGATTACTTTGAACTCTAGCTCTTTGTTTTCTAGGTGAGCAGTGTCACGGATAGGACGTACGTCTACTAGAGAACCTGGAAGGAAAGCACGGATACCGTTAAGTTCAACAGTGAAACCGCCTTTAACTTTACCGTTGATGATACCAACAACAGTTTCAGCTTCTTCGCAAGCTTTCTCAAGTACGATCCAAGCTTCGTGACGCTTAGCTTTCTCACGAGAAAGTTGAGTTTCACCGAAACCATCTTCAACAGCGTCTAGAGCTACGTCTACTTCAGCACCAACTTCAACTTCAAGTTCGCCAGCAGCGTTCTTGAATTGTTCAGCAGGGATAGCAGATTCAGACTTAAGACCAGCGTCTACAAGAACGAAACCGTTCTCGATAGCTACTACAGTACCTTTAACGATGCTGCCTTGTTGGAATTCAGTTTCAGATAGAAACTCTTCAAAGAGTTGAGCAAAAGATTCAGTCATTATTTAATCTTCAATAATTAAACGTCCATGGGTATCCTACCGCATGGGGTTGATAAATTCGCCGGTCATCATCCTTGCGACCAACGTTCGTACTAGCTCGGCGAAATTACCCAGCCAGTTTCGATTCAATATAGTGTAGTGCTTTTTCTACTACCTGCTCAATATTCATTGAGGTGGAATCAAGCACTAGAGCATCCTCTGCAGGGCGAAGTGGCGCCACTGGGCGATTACGATCTCGGTCGTCTCGCTCTTGGATCTCGCTCAAAAGGCCGTCAAATTTAACATCTAACCCCTTCTGTTGCAACTGTTTAAGGCGGCGACTCGCACGCTCTTCAGCACTTGCATCTAAAAATATTTTCGCTTCAGCTTCAGGAAACACAACCGTTCCCATGTCACGGCCATCTGCAACCAAACCAGGCGCAGCGCTGAATGCACGTTGACGACGAAGCAGTGCTTCGCGAACGCGAGGTAAAGCAGCAACTTTTGAAGCCGCCATGCCAGTCTCTTCTTTACGAAGTTCACCAGACACATCTTCACCTTCTAGGATAACCTTAACTAAGTCGCCTTCAGCAATAAACTGCACGTCTAAGTGTGTAGCAAGCGGTACTAAAGCATCCTCTGATTCAGTATCCACACCATGGTGAATTGCCGCTAAAGCCAATACGCGATAGATCGCGCCTGAGTCTAGAAGATGAAAGCCTAGCTTATCTGCTAGCAACATACACAGGGTACCTTTACCTGCACCACTTGGTCCATCAACCGTAATCACTGGGCTTTGAGAAGGCATCTTTTACTCCACGTTTTGTCGTAAGTTTTATTCTGTACTAGCGATTCGCCACTACTTTATAGGCGGCATATTATAGAGAAAAATTGGAAGTCGAGCGAGGTAAATCTCAGATAATTCCGAGTTGATGATGCATAAACCAATGCAACCAGCCCAATATCCGTTTGCTTAGGTCAATGCGCGAGCTTAGATCCATAAGACACGTTCGCAATTTTCTATAGACATAAAAAAGCCTCGCAATAAGCAAGGCTCAGCGGTGTTCTGTAAACAGCTCAAAGAAGCTTAGCCAATAATAGCTCGAACCGCTTCTAGATCTTCAAGCGTATCGACACCAGCAGCTGGCGCTTCAACCGCAACGTCTACATGGATTTTTTCACCATACCAAAGCACTCGTAATTGCTCTAGGCACTCAATACGCTCAAGAGTACTAGGTTCCCAATTAATATAGGTATTGATAAAACCCGCACGGTAAGCGTAGATGCCAATATGACGAAGCAGTGGAGATTCCGCTGCTGTACCGTTGTTCGCGTAAGCATCGCGATCCCAAGGAATAGTAGCTCGGCTAAAATACAGGGCATACCCATCTTTGTCAGTCACAACTTTTACGGCGTTAGGATTAAACACTTCATCAGCATGAGTAATTTCCACACCGAGTGTTGCCATCGGAGCTGTACTGTTCGCAAGATTGTTAGCAACCTGATTAATGATCGCTGGTGGGATAAGTGGCTCATCACCTTGAACATTCACGATAATATGATCATCAGGAATCTTCATAACTTCAATCACTTCAGCTAGGCGTTCAGTACCTGACTCATGATTCGGTGATGTCATACAAACGGTCGCGCCAAATGCTTTAGCCGCTTTTTCAACTCGAGCGTCGTCGGTAGCGATAATAACGTTATCAGCACCCGCTTTCATTGACTGTTCGTATACCCATTGAATCATCGGCTTTCCACCAATGTCAGCAAGCGGCTTCCCAGGTAAACGGCTCGATTGGTATCTCGCAGGTATAACAACCGTATAAGACATTACTTACCCTCATCCATTGAAACGGTGCGAGCTTCAGGTTCTAAAAGAACAGGAATACCCTCTTTAATTGGGTAAGCAAGGCGATCAATTTTACAAACAAGCTCTTGCTTATCCTTGTCAAAAGTTAGTTTACCTTTACATACAGGGCAAGCAACGATCTCAAGTAGACGGTGATCCATAGTATTCCATAACCTCTTTTATTCTTTTTAAAATTTGCTGTTGCGAATCTTCATCAAACTGCGCAGAAACTGGAAGATACCACCAGTTATCTTGCGCATATTCTTCGCATTTTACAGCGTCTTTTTCTGTCATAATCAGATTCATACCTTTATTAGCTAAGGCATGAAGTTCATCTTTATCAAAATCTTGATGGTCGGCGAAGCCCTGTGTGAAAACCACATCACCATCAAGACCTTCCAATGTTTTAAAAAAGCGCGGTGGGTGGCCAATACCGGCAAAAGCCACCAGCTTGTGTAATTTTGCCACAGACCTTTTCTGACCAGTCTTTAGGTTAACTGCTTGGCTTGGAAGCAAAGACATCGAGAACTCTCGACCGTGCGCTTTACCGCCATTGTTTACCAAAAAGTCGACTTCATCTAAACGAGAAACCGGCTCTCGTAATGGACCTAAAGGAATCAAACTCTCACTACCAAAGCGTCTTGCGCCGTCGATAACTGCAAATTCAATGTCGCGTTCAAGCGCGTAATGCTGAAGGCCATCGTCAGTGATAATCACATCAACGCCTTTGCTCAGCAATGCTTTCACTGCGTTAGCTCGCACAGGGTCGACTGCGACTGGCGCACCAGTTCGCTTACGAATCAAGCGAGGTTCATCACCCGAATGCTCAGCTGGGGTATTTTCATCCAACACCAACGGATAGCTTGGTGCTTTTGCACCGTAGCCACGAGATACGACTCCGGGTTTAAAGCCGTGAGCCTGAAGCATCTCAACTAACCAAATCACAACCGGTGTTTTACCATTTCCACCAGCAGTAATATTGCCCACAACAATAACAGGTAAAGGCGGGCGGTAGGTCTCTTTATTCCCTGAGAGATAAGCGTCACGACGCCGACTACTGATCATTTTGAACAGCAGACTCAGTGGCCACAAAAGCGGCCAGAGAAGATATTTCAACGGGTGATTGTTAAACCAAATCTTTTCGATCACAACAAGACCTAATTTATCCGCTGAACTGAATTCGGTGTAATTGTGCATAAGCACCATCATGCGCGATTAGCTCAGCATGTGCGCCCCTTTCTACAATATGTCCATCATCAACCACTAGAATTTCATCAGCTTGCTCGATGGTAGAGAGTCTGTGTGCGATAACTAATACTGTTTTGTCTTTCTGCAGTTCTTCTAGTGCAGATTGAATAGCTCTCTCTGACTCTGTATCCAGTGCAGACGTTGCCTCATCAAGAATCAAAACCGGTGCATCTCTCAATAGCGCTCGTGCAATCGCAATACGCTGTCTTTGACCACCAGATAGACTCGCGCCATTCTCGCCCACAACCGTATCAATGCCATTTTCCATACCATCGATAAACTCACTTGCATGAGCAAGCTTAGCCGCGTATTCGATCTGTTCACGTGAATACTGTTCTTCTGCTGCGTAAGCGATGTTGTTAGCCACCGTATCGTTAAACAGATGTACATTTTGAGAAACGAGCGCAAAGTGCTCACGCAGATTTCTCAATTCGTAATCACGAATGTCGTGGCCATCAAGCTCAATTGAACCAGAGTCTACGTCATAAAAACGAGTAAATAGGTTGGCAATGGTACTCTTACCCGAACCCGATCGCCCAACAAGCGCAACCGTTTTACCTTTCGGTATATTAAAGCTGACCTTATCAAGTGCTGGTTTTTCTGCACCGTCATAAGTAAACGTGACATCTTTTACTGCAACTTCACCCGTTACAGTTTCAGGTTTCAACGTTCCTTTGTTTTGCTCGGTATCTAGATCCATCAAGCCAAATAGAGTCGTACTCGCAGCCATACCACGTTGGAATTCAGACGTTACGTTAGTTAACGCCTTTAGCGGACGTAATAGACCAAACATTGCAGAGAAGACAACGGTAAACGTACCAGGAGTAAGCTCGGCTTTAATAGAATCGACACTAGCAAGGAATAGAACAACAACAATCGCAACTGATGCGATCATTTGAATAATCGGGTTAGCGGCCGCTTGAGCAGTGATTAACTTCATGCTTTGTTGGCGCATTTGGTTACTAACTTTATCAAAGCGGTGTTTTTCTAGATCTTGACCACCGTAAGTTAGAACCACTTTATGCCCTTTCAGCATTTGTTCAGCTGAAGAAGCAACGTGACCCATGCTAGTTTGCATGTTCTTAGAGATCTTTCTGAATCGCTTCGATACGATACTGATCGCCCACGCAACCAAAGGCGCTACAGCAAATAACACCAAAGATAACTGCCAACTATTCCAGAACATCAGCGTCAACAAGCCTATAATACTTGCACCTTCACGGACAATACTGACTAACGCTTTACTGGTTGCTGCAGACACTTGCTCTGAATCGTAAGTAATTCGAGATAGCAATGCGCCTGTCTGTTCTTTATCGAAGAAAGAAACAGGCATGTGCATGAAATGGCTGAAAATCTTACGACGAATTTCCATCACCACATTGCCAGAGACCCAACTCAAGCAATAGGTTGAAACAAAGCCACTGACGCCACGAACGAACATCATGGCAAAGATAATAAGTGGAAGTGTACGTAAAAAGTCAGATTCAGCATTACCAAAGCCTTCATCAAGTAACGGCTTTAGTAAGGAAATCATATAGGTATCAGAAACGGCATTTATAATAAGCGCAATTACCGCAACACCTAGGCCGGCCTTATATAATCGAATATAAGTCCAAAGTCTTTTAAATGTGACCCAGGTAGTTTCATCTGTTTGTGTTGACATAGAATCGCTTAATTTTCTCACAATAATCTATCTATTCTACTCCCTTACGGAGCATCTGCCTATACCACTGCCCGCCTTGTTGTTCTCTAATCGCATGATATTGCCAACCTTCTTTGCTAAGAGTGATGGTTATTTGTCCGCTTTCTCCAGTATCTAGCCAAGTACTCCCCGCTTCCTGATAGCGTTCAATAACAGACTCACTAGGCATTCCCCACTGATTGCCTTTGGCAAGAGAAGCTATCGCTAGCTGAGGGGACACCGCCTCAATAAACGACTTAATCGATGACGAATCGCTGCCATGATGCGGAACCAACATAACATCACTCCTTAGCTGTTCTCCTTCACGAGCAAGTAACCACTCACTTACCAGTTCAATATCACCAGTGAGCAACATTGAGAAATCAGCACTATGATCTGAGACCTTGACCACACACGAATGTGGGTTATACGCCCTCTTTACTTGCTTAGGCGGCCACAACACCTCAAAAACAACATCTTGCCAGTTCCAAACCTCTCCAATAGTACATGTTTGAATATTAGACGGGGCTTGAGTGATAGATTGGCGTTCTTGAATAATGTTCTGACTGGTTCTTATCCACTTTGGCGTATAGTTCTCAAGTAATGCCGGATAACCACCAGCATGGTCAGAATCGAAATGACTCACAATCACGCCTTCTAATTCATAAATCCCCCGCTGATTCAAAGTAGGAATCAACAAAGACTCAACAACCGAGCCTCCTGGCCACGCATTGCCAAGATCATAAACAACAATCTGATTGTTCTTTTCCAAGACCAAAGACAACCCATGCCCAACATCCAAGATATCAATAGTTAGTTTGTCTTGCTGGGGTTTGCTGAACTCCCACCACAGCACAAACACTGCAGTTACCAATATCGATAATGTTCGCTTGAAATACCGACTAACAAAGCTCAAAAACAAGATAAGGAATACTGATAATGCAATCGTCTGATTATCGACTTGGATCCAAAATCGCTCAGAGAAAGGAAGACTAAATACGAGAGGCTCAAGCGATAAGTCGACTAACTTCCACAGCTGACTGACCAAATCATTGTCTAGCGCTGTTATACCAACCACGCCAGACACTGACTCCGATATTAAGCTTAGAAACATTGCCAGAAACAACAGCGGGATCGTCACCATCGATACCCAAGGCAAAAGGAACAAGTTGTAGAAAACAGAGACTAAACTGACTCCTTTGAAAAACAACATCGAGAAAGGTGCGATAAGGAATGTCAGCATCAGTTGAAGCTTAATAAGTTGGAGTGCGTGGTCGATAAATGTAAAGCTTGAAGCTGAGCGCTGAGTATTACAGGCGATATAGAAAACAGCGCCCAATGCACCAAAGGACAACCAAAAACTGCTCGACAAAGCTGAAAACGGCCAAATCAGCAGAACCACGCACAGACTTAAAGTAACATACCGAAGCAAACTGATATTTTGCCCACGCCACAAGAAATAACTCGCGATAACGCACATCACCAAAGCTCTCAAAGTTGGCAGCGTGAATCCAGCAAACCAACTATAGAAATACGCCAAGCCGAGCCCGAATATTGTAGGTAACCAAAGAAATGAAGGGGAAAGTAACCTTAATATCTTGCCAATCTGATAGCCGATACCAAAGGCAATCCCAATATGCAGCCCCGAAATAGCCATCAAGTGAATCAGGCCACTGCTTTTAAGCATATCCCACCGCTGAGGCGGAATAAGGTCTCGATATCCAAAACTCAAAGCGATAATGAGATCTTGATTTGCCAGCAGACTTAACCTTTCAAGGCTGGCTTCAAACCATTGGGCGCGTAAGTTGGTGCTAGAATGAATTCGGTACTTGGTATCTGCTCTGTAAGTTGCATTGGCAACCACGCCAGCACTAAACAAGTACTTTTCTCGGTCAAAGCCGGCTTCATTGAGTTTGCCCCATATCGGCTTTATTGAGGCCGATAAATAGACATCATCTCCAAGCGTTAGCTTGAAAGGAGTAAACAAACGCAATTTTATCAATTGAGGAAAGATTAATTTTTCGCCGCCAATTGATCTGACTACTATTACGCTTTCAAAACCGTGGCTATTTTCACTAAAAAGGCTAACAACCGACGCATTTATGGTAGTATTCTGCCCTGATTGGAATAAGCGACTCGTTTGTATTTCAATCGCATTCCCTAGGCAGATAACTAGTATCAATGCTGTTACTGGACCTCTTGCACTCCGGAAAACGCTATACTTTGTTGGTGCTAGCAGTAACAACAGCATCAATGGTGCCCAAACCCAATGTGGCATCACAGGCCAGAAGCTGGCAGACACAACTGTCGCAGCAAATGAAATCAAGAACCAAGTGTTAAACAAGAGAGTAGCTTCCTCCTATGCCAAGAAAGTTTATCAAACGATTTATGCCTGACCATGATCTAATCAAGCGTCAGAAAGCATTGAAAGTTTTTGGCAATGTTTTGTACAACCCCAACTTATGGTGCCTTAATCGTCGCTCTGCGGCTGGCGCGTTTGCTGTTGGGTTATTCATGGCGTTTGTCCCTCTACCAAGTCAAATGATTATGTCTGCAGGCCTTGCTGTTGCATGTGGCGTTAACCTGCCTTTAGCTGTCGCACTTGTTTGGATCAGTAACCCGGTTACCATGCCTGTTCTCTTCTACTTTGCTTATAAAGTCGGGGCGTTTGTTATGCATGTGCCACCGCAAGCCTTCCATTTCGAATTGTCTTGGGACTTCATCTTGGCGCAAATGAGCACTATAGGGCCTCCGTTCTTATTGGGTTGTCTGATTTGTGGCGTGGTTTCAGCAATGATTGGCTACTTTGGTATTCGCGGTTTATGGCGCTACTCAGTAGTAAGAAGTTGGAAGAAGCGACAAGCAAGGCACTGAACGCCATTTCTTGTTATTCAATCTAACCTTGTATGCGCTTCACTTAAAACGTACACAAGTTAAAATCGGATGAGCTACTTACCTCTGCAAGATTGGCATGTAACGAAAGTCGTAAAGAACACGAATTGAATTCAATAAAAAAGGATCCCACTGGGATCCTTTTTTGTATCGACTGAAAACTGACGGCCTGTTATTTAGGCGAATGCTATTTAGAACTCAGCACTGAGGCTGGATTCAACTTCGCCGCGCGTGATGCTGGGTACCATGTCGCCAGTAAACTCAGCACAATCGCAGTGCCGGAAACCACAACAACATCCGTCATATCAAGTTGTGATGGCAAGAAGTCGACAAAATAGATATCACCGGACAAGAACTGGTGATCGACCAACTTTTCAAGTCCTTTGATTAGTGTCGTGAGATTAAGAGCGACTAGCACACCTATTGCACTGCCCACTAAACTGCCTAACACGCCTGAGAATACGCCCTGCCAAACAAAGATGCGCTTCACAAGGCCGTCTGATGCACCCATGGTTCTTAAAATCGCGATCTCTGATGCTCTGTCTTTTACTGCCATCATTAGCGTCGAGACAATATTGAAACAAGCCACACCAATAACCAGTACCATCACCAGATACATGATGGTACGAACGAGTTGGATATCTCGATACAAGAAACCAAACTTCTGCTGCCAGCTTCGTAGATACACATACACATCAAGCTGATTGCCCACTTCACGCACAATAGAGTTCGCGTTCAGCACATCGGTCACTTTTAAAGAGACTCCAGTTACCGCCTCACCTAAGTTGGCGTAGACCTGAGCATCACCAATCGGAATCAGAGCCAAGCTGTGGTCAATCTGGCCATTAAGCGTCAGCAAGCCAACCACTTTCACTCGAACACGCTTTGGCGCCTGAACCTTCACAGAACCGTTTACCGTTGGAATCATCAAAGTCAGGTAATCACCCACTTTCGCACCCAACACATTCGCTACACCAGAGCCCAGAATGATCTGTTGTTGTCCTGCCTTAAACTCGCTCCAAGCTTGTTTATCGATAAAACTCGATAGACTTGATACCTGTTGTTCAAGTTGTGGATCAACACCGCGAACTTCAATTGCTTTGAGCTCTTTGCCCTTTTCAGCAAGCGCTGTAATTTTTACATAAGGCGCAGCAGCAACGACTTTATCGTGCTTAACCGACTCCTCAATCACGTGCTCCCAACGAGTCACAGGCTCATTCACGCCTTCAAATTCACCATGAGGAATGACAGAAAGTACTCGTGATTGAAGCTCTCGCTCAAAGCCATTCATCGCAGATAAGCCGATAATGATCACCGCGACACCAACCGCAATACCAATGGTCGAAGACAATGAGATGAACGACACCATCTTGTCTCGTTGTTTCGCACGGCTAAATCGGCCGCCTATCAATAGAGATAAAGAGGAAAACACTTAGCTCTCCTCTTTTTCTACGTTGACCAGTAAACCATCTTGCATGTGAAGTTGGCGATCCATCTTACCGGCAAGTTCACCATCGTGAGTCACGACCAAAAAGGCAGTATCGTATTCACGGTTCAGTTCACGCATTAAGTCGTAAATAGACAGTGCGGTGTTATGGTCAAGGTTACCGGTTGGTTCATCCGCCAACACTAGCGCAGGCTTATTCACCAATGCACGAGCAATCGCCACACGTTGCCTCTCGCCACCAGAAAGCTCTGAAGGTCGGTGGTCCACGCGGTGACTCAATCCAACTTTGTCCAACAAACGTTGTGCTTCTTGCTTTGCTTTAGCGGGCTTTTCGCCGCCAATCAATAACGGCATCGCCACGTTTTCTAAAGCTGAAAAGTCAGATAGAAGATGATGGAACTGATACACAAAGCCAAGATGCTGGTTGCGAAGCTTCGCCTGCTTATTCGAACTCAAAGATGCTAAATCTTGACCAAGAAAACTCACACTGCCCGCAGAAGCATCGTCTAATGCGCCTA
This sequence comes from Vibrio sp. 10N.261.55.F4, assembly GCF_041470465.1. Taxonomy (NCBI): domain Bacteria; kingdom Pseudomonadati; phylum Pseudomonadota; class Gammaproteobacteria; order Vibrionales; family Vibrionaceae; genus Vibrio; species Vibrio sp. 10N.261.55.F4. Next base: position 469,839 of record NZ_JBFRMM010000002.1, read on the forward strand.
AGATATGCAGTAAGGTACTTTTGCCCGAGCCAGAGGTACCGATGATTGCTACTAGCTCACCCTTTTCGATGTCAAAGCTGACTCCCTTGAGCACCTCAGTATCTAACGAGCCTTCACGGTACGTTTTACGGATATCATTACATTGAAGAAAATTACTCATAACGAAGGGCCTCAGCAGGTTTCACAGACGATGCACGATAAGAAGGGAATACAGTGGCAATCAGGCTAAGTGCAATAGCCAGAACCACAACAACAGCGATTTGAATTGGGTTAATCAAAATTGGTAACTGTCCACCAAACGAGAATAGAGCAACGCCCATCGCCTCTAAAATAGTATTAAGGTTCATCGCTAGAGCAACGCCTAACACACCACCAGAGAGCGCACCAATCACGCCACTACTTGCGCCTTGAACCATGAAGATCCCCATGACTTGACCATCAGTCATGCCTTGGGTCTTAAGAATCGCGACTTCAGACTGCTTCTCCATCACCACCATGATAAGTGCTGAGATAATATTGAAAGCAGCAACACCGATGATAAGCCCAAGCATTAAACCCATCATGTTTTTTTCCATACGAACGGCTTGGAATAGCTCACCTCGTTGGTCTCGCCAGTCGCTCCACAACCAACCTTCCGGTAATGGCTGAGTTGATAACTCTGCGACTTCAAACGGGTCTTCAAAAAATAGTCGCCAGCCTGAAATAGTGTCTGATTTATAACGCATCAAACGCCCAGCGTCTTGGATGTCTGTCACCATCAGTTGAGCGTCGATATCAGAACCTGTATTGAAAATACCGGCAACGGTGAAATTTCGTTGGCTTGGGATACGACCTAACGGGGTGTACTGGCTCGCGCTGGTCACCATCAGGCGAACTTTGTCACCCATAGATACCTTCAAATTTCTCGCCAAAGTATGACCGAGGAACAACTGATATTGACCCGCTTTAAGTGAAGACAATCTGCCCGCAATCAAGTGGTTCTGAAGAGGGTCATCTGAATTGGGTTCAATGCCAATTAACAAACCCGCAGATAATTGAGCCGGACTCTGAATCACTGCCTCACTGCGGACAATCGGTTCAACGTGACCATTAAGCGAGATTTGCTCTGCAAAATTAGGCGCTTGGGCAGAAAGAGAGGTAGTGCCACCTTGCTCATAAACCACAGCTTGAGGAAGAACTCCAAGAATTCGGTCTTTTAACTGCGCTTCGAATCCATTCATTACCGATAAAACAGTAACCAAAGACAGCACACCAATGGTGATACCTGCCGTCGACATATAAGAAACAAAACGGCTAAAGCGATCACCTGAACGGCCTTTCAAATAGCGTAGGCCAACAAACAACGAAATAGGATGAAACATACTTTGAACCATCTAAAGGGGATGCGGGTTAATGTAACGGGTATTGCTGTTACTGTGTAGGGGTTAATTGAAAATATAGAGTGAATTAACTCAATTAGTTAGGCTTGAAAAACAGAACCTTGTCAAATTGCCAAATTTCAAACAACTATTTGAGACTTTCAATTAACTGACCTTGATTACTGCGGCCACATAGCGATAATCAATAGATCACTTCAAGGAACTAACGCATGACAGAACAAGAGTTTTTCACCGTTCACCATAGCCTTACCGCTAATATTGAACCAATGGACAGCGGCTTCACTTTACCCTCTCAAATTCAATTCGAATCTGAGATCCCAGCACCATTTGTGGTGGCAAGTGAATTTAGCCAATTGGATCTGTTAGCTGACAGCGCTCGAGCGGAACTGAAAAACAGCGACTTGAAGAATGTCACCAGTTTATTGGATGCACAAAACTCAAAATTAAACCTCTTGTTGAGCTTTATGTTATCGCAGCAAGATGATGAGAAATTTCGCACTCACACCTATTCATTTGGTGCGAGTCAGTTTTCCTGCTTTTCAAAAGCAGACATCGAACCGGGTCGCTTAGTAAAAGCCAAACTTTTTCTAGAGCACCCAGCTGCAGCCATTTATTGCTACGCAGAAGTATTTGCTAGCGAGGCGAAAGACTCAGGTTTCGAAATCAAATTTAAATACGCTCATCTTCGCGATACCGACCAAGACCTGCTAATTAAAGCGGCACTTTATCAACAACAGAAACTCTTGCGTCAACGCTCTCTAGACCGAGATAACAAGTAAATTAACATGACCAAAAAATCCATATTTACACTACCTAAACTTAAAGGTGCCGGTGACAAAAAGCACATCGGTAACCTAGTCGGTTCGTCTCTCGCTCTTGCCATTGCCAAACTCGCAGAGCAACACAACAGCCATACCGTCTTGGCTGTACCCGATCCTCAAATCGCACTCAAGCTTCAATCAGAAATTGAACAGTTTACGTCACATGAAGTGGCACTATTCCCTGATTGGGAGACTCTGCCATACGACAGCTTCTCACCGCACCAAGAGATCATTTCTGACCGTATCGCTCGCCTTTATGCACTGCCAACGTTAAAAGATGGCATCACGATCGTACCGATCAGCACGCTACTACAACGTCAGTCGCCACGTGACTTCTTGTTGCAGCACACCTTAATGGTGAAAACGGGTGATCTGTACTCGTTAGAGAAGCTGCGTCTTCAACTTGAAAAGTCTGGCTATCGTTATGTAGACCAAGTGTTTGGCCCGGGTGAGTATGCGAGTCGAGGTTCAATTCTCGACTTGTTCCCAATGGGCAGCAAAGACCCGTATCGTATCGACTTCTTCGATGACGAGATCGACACCATCCGTACTTTCGATCCTGAAAATCAGCGCTCTATTGAAGACATCTCTGAGATCCGTTTGCTGCCAGCTCACGAATTCCCAACCTCGGAAACGGCAATTGAAGATTTCCGTATTCGTTGGCGCCAACAGTTTGATGCCCGCCGCGAACCAGAATCGGTTTATATGCAGGTATCTAAAGGCACATGGCCTGCTGGTATTGAGTATTGGCAACCACTGTTCTTCGATCACACAGAAACCTTGTTTGATTACGTTGCCGATGAAGCGCAACTGCTGATTCTAGGTGATGTCGAGACTGCAGTAGACTCATTCCTAACGGACGTTGCTCATCGATACGAACAGCGCGGTGTTGACCCATTACGGCCACTTCTCACGCCTGAACAACTGTGGCTGAAGAAAGACGAGCTGTTCGCACACTTCAAACAGAAGCCACAAGTCAATCTGAGCTTAGATTCAATTGAAGAGAAAGCTGGACGTACCAACCTTCCGGTTGTGTCTCTTCCTGATCTCAGTGTTCAGCATCAGAATAAAGAGCCACTCGCAAACCTAAGAAAGTTCACTGAAGCCTTCGAAGGAAAAGTGGTCTTTTCAGTTGAGTCTGAAGGTCGTCGTGAAGCTCTGAGTGAATTACTGCGAGGCATTAAAGTTCGTCCAAGCGAAGTTGAAAACCTCGATGCGGCGATTAAAGGTATAGATAAGTTCAGCCTGATCTTAGGGTCAGCGGAACATGGCTTTATCCACGAAGAGCAAAACATCGCCCTTATCTGTGAAAGCGACCTGTTGGGTGATCGCGTTGTTCAGCGCCGTAAGAAAGACAAAAAAAGTGTTAACAGCGACACTGTCATTCGTCACTTAGCCGAACTTAAACCAGGTCAGCCTGTTGTACACATTGACCATGGTATAGGTCGCTACATCGGCCTACAGACTCTCGAAGCCGGTGGTATGAAAACCGAATACGTAACCCTTGAGTATCAAAACGATGCCAAGCTCTACGTACCTGTTGCTTCTCTGAACTTAATCGGACGTTACTCGGGTGGCGCTGAAGATTCAGCACCACTACATAAACTCGGTGGCGAAGCGTGGCAAAAAGCTCGTAAACGCGCCGCGGAGAAAGTCCGTGACGTTGCAGCAGAGCTACTTGATGTTTACGCCAAGCGAGAGCTAAAACCTGGCTACAAATTTGTGCTCGACCGTGGCCAATACGCGACTTTCAAATCTGGCTTCCCGTTTGAAGAAACCGATGATCAAGCGATGGCCATCAATGCTGTTATGTCTGATATGTGCCAAGCCAAAGCCATGGACCGTTTGGTGTGTGGTGATGTTGGCTTTGGTAAAACCGAAGTCGCGATGCGTGCAGCATTCGTTTGTACCGACAACAGCAAACAAGTAGCGGTTTTAGTTCCTACTACTCTACTTGCTCAGCAACACTTCGAAAACTTCCGTGACCGTTTCGCCAACTTGCCGATTCGTGTTGAGGTTCTATCCCGATTCAAATCAGCTAAAGAGCAAAAACTAATCATGCAAGATGTCGCCGACGGTAAAGTGGATATCCTAGTCGGGACTCACAAGCTGCTTTCGAGCGATATTAAGTTTAAAGACCTAGGCCTGCTGGTTGTCGATGAAGAACACAGATTTGGTGTACGTCAGAAAGAGAAAGTGAAAGCGATGCGTGCGGATGTCGATATTCTAACGCTTACTGCGACACCGATCCCGCGAACGCTGAACATGGCAATGAGTGGCATGCGTGACCTTTCGATCATCGCTACACCACCCGCACGACGCTTGGCAATTAAAACCTTCGTTCGCGAGAGTGATGATGCCATCGTCAGAGAAGCGGTGCTGCGTGAAATCATGCGTGGTGGCCAGGTTTACTTCCTACACAACCAAGTCGACACGATTGAGAAAACAGCAGAGTCATTGCAAAAGCTGATTCCAGAGGCGCGCGTGACTGTAGCTCATGGCCAGATGCGAGAGCGCGAACTGGAACGCATCATGAATGACTTCTACCACCAGCGCTTCAACTTACTGGTGTGTACAACCATCATTGAAACCGGTATCGACGTACCAACGGCAAATACCATCTTGATGGACAGAGCCGATAACCTTGGTTTAGCACAGCTGCACCAATTACGTGGTCGTGTAGGTCGTTCGCACCACCAAGCTTATGCTTACTTGTTAACGCCACACCCTAAAGCAATGACCAAAGATGCGATCAAGCGATTGGATGCGATTGCTTCGCTCGAAGACTTGGGCGCAGGCTTTACCTTAGCAACTCACGATTTAGAGATTCGTGGTGCGGGTGAGCTGTTGGGTGATGAACAGAGTGGTCAAATCCAGTCGGTTGGTTTCACCTTGTACATGGAGATGCTTGAACAAGCGGTTGAAGCGTTGAAAGAAGGTCGAGAGCCTTCGCTTGATGATCTATTGCGTGAACAAACTGAAATTGAGATGCGTCTGCCTGCACTATTGCCAGACGACTATATTCCAGACATCAACACGCGTTTATCAACATACAAACGTATTGCGAGTGTGAGTGACACCGACGAATTGGCAGAGTTGAAAGTCGAGCTGATTGATCGCTTTGGCCTTCTGCCTGATGCAACCAAGAACTTATTATCAGTTTCTGAGCTAAAATTAGCCGCAGCGTCTATCAAAGCGAAGAAAATTGAAGCCCACGATAAGGGTGGATTCTTAGAATTCTACCCGGATGCTGACATAAACCCGACCTACCTTGTTAAACTGTTGCAATCTCAACCGCAAAAGTTTTCAATGGAAGGACCAACAAAGTTCAAGTTTACGATACCATTGGTCGACAGACGGAAGCGAATTCAATTTGTTAGTGATTTATTGGGCGAATTCAGACAAAACTTGCTGCCTTCAGCATAAGACCCAATCCACTTGCACATATAAATTATCCAGCCGGTAGTTCGGCTGGAAGACGGAGTAAAAATGAAAAGACTGATCCCACTGCTACTATTGTTCGTCTCACTGCCAAGTTTGGCGCAGAGACAATTTGATATAGAAGTGATCATTTTTAAGCGCGCTGTTGATGCAGAGAAGGTGAACGAATCTTGGCCAAATACACAGCCTAAGATTTCACTTGAACGCGTTGGTTCATTTCAAGATACCCAATACCGAGCAAAGAAAGGCGTTCAAATGCTACCTTACTCGGAATACAAGTTAACGCCTCAGAAAGACAAGCTACGTAAACACGCTGGCTTTGAAGTTCTGATGCATACCGCTTGGCGTCAAGGCGACCAAGGTAAGAGCTCGGCACCTGTTTTCCATATTCAAGCAGGTAAAGATTTCTCTAAACAGTTTAATGCTGATGGCTCTGAAAAAGGCGCAATCACTGCAGGCAGCGCTGATGGGTTCCAAGAAGAGATCATTGATAAGCCACTCTACGAATTAGACGGCAAGCTGCAAATCTACGTTCAGCACTACCTATACGCTGAAACGACATTAGATTTAAAAGCGCCAAGCGTTCGTGAAGTGACTCTACAAGAGCAACAAATTGAGCTAGATTCACCAGTAAGTGGCGCAGAAAGCAACGTCCAGGTGGGCAATCTAACTGAAATTTCTCCGACGGTTGAAGTCCAAGAGTTCCTTAAGAGCTACCGCATGGACCAAAAACGTCGTATGCGCAGTACAGAAACTCATTACCTTGACCACCCACTTCTTGGAATGGTGATTCAAGTTAGACGTGTAGCGCAGTAAATTACTTGCCGATTCGGCTATAATTATATAAATAATTCAATCCGCCCTCCTAGTGAGGGCGTTTTATTAAGTGCTATCTATCTTTATTCTGTACTGACTCTCTTTGCTCAGTACTTACACGTTACTTGGTACGCTCTATGAGCCCTGAATTTCAGATCAACACACAAAATCTTAGCCTTAAAATCATTGAGGCCTCAGATGCTCAAGAATTTTCTCAGCTGGTTAAGTCCTCCCCTAGCTTGCTGCCATGGGTCGACTGGTGTCATAAAGAGTTTTCTATCGTCGAGGCCGAGAAATTTATTCTGGCAACTCGCCTGAACTGGGTGAAAGCCGATGCGTTTGGCTTTGGCATCTTTGAACGAAAAAGCGATAAGTTAGTCGGTATGGTTGCCATTAATGAGCTTTACCACACCTTTAATATGGCGAGTTTAGGTTATTGGGTCGGTGATGACTTTCAAAGGAGAGGGATCGCCAAAGAAGCGATGTTCGCCCTATTTGAATTTTGTTTCGCGCAACTCAAGTTAACGCGTTTGGAGATTGTCTGCGATACCGAGAACCTACCCAGCCAAAAGTTGATCGAGAAGTGTGGCGCTGAGCGAGAAACCATTGCCCAGAATCGATTTCTGTTTAACGGTAAGCCGAAAGATGGCGTGGTTTATTCTGTGCTACCTCCAACGTCTTAACAGCAGAAATGAGTTCAACACCTGCGATAATCCATAATCGACACGATCAAAAAAGAGCTCCGAAGAGCTCTTTTTTATTATCAGCGTAATGCTCTGAGAAGGCTTACCTGATTAGTGAAGCTTTAGGTTTGGACGAAGTACACGGTTAATACGACCAACCAGCATCATCAGTGATGTTTTGATTAAGCCGTGAAGCGCCATCTGGTGCATGCGGTACAAAGAGATGTAAACCACACGAGCAATACGACCTTCGACCATCATCGAGCCTTTCGTCAGGTTACCCATCAAACTACCTACCGTAGAGAAACGGCTAAGTGAAACTAGCGAGCCTTTGTCTTTGTAGATGTAGTCTTTCAGGTCACGACCGTTCAACTTAGCAATGATGTTGCTGAATGCACAGCTTGCCATTTGGTGAGCCGCTTGTGCACGTGGCGGAACGAATGAACCGTCTGCTTGTGTACATTGCGCCAAGTCACCGATTGCAAAGATGTTGTCATCCAGTGTTGTTTGCAGCGTGTTCTTCACAACCAACTGGTTGATACGGTTGGTTTCAAGACCACCGATATCTTTCATGAAATCTGGTGCTTTGATACCTGCTGCCCATACCATGATTTGAGCTGGGATCTTGTCACCATCTTTGGTTGTTAGGCCGTCAGAATCCGCCTGAGTCACCATCGTATTCGTACGAACGTTCACACCAAGCTTGGTTAGCTCAGAGTGTGCTGCACTTGAAATACGAGGAGGTAGAGCTGGAAGAATACGCTCACCCGCTTCAACTAGGTTTACGTTCAGCTTGCTTGAATCTAGGTCGCCGAAGCCGTAAGTACGAAGTTCTTTAACGGCGTTGTGTAGCTCTGCAGAAAGCTCTACACCAGTTGCACCAGCACCAACAATCGCGATGTCTACCGTGCCTTGTCCGTTCTTAGCGTGAAGCTTTAAGAACTGATTGTTCATTTCTGTACGGAAACGGTGTGCTTGCTCTGGGCTATCAAGGAAAATACAGTTGTCACGAACGCCTGGAGTGTTGAAGTCGTTTGACGTTGAGCCTAGCGCCATCACTAGAATATCGTATTCAAGTTCACGGCTTGGCATCAGCAGTTCACCGTGCTCGTCTGTAAGCTCGCTTAGTGCAATCACTTTACGCTCACGATCGATGTCGTTCAGGCTGCCCATTTGGAAATCGAAGTAATGGTTTTTTGCGTGCGCACGGTAGCTTAATGCATCAACACCTTCATCCAGTGAGCCCGTTGCTACTTCATGAAGTAATGGTTTCCATAGGTGGCTTGCTTTACGGTCTACCAGAGTAATCTGGGCACGTTTCTTACGACCTAAAGTGCGGCCTAGCTTAGTTGCTAGTTCTAAACCACCAGCACCGCCGCCTACTACGATAATTTTTGTCACAATGACAATCCTCTACAAAATGAATAAATGGGGTTCGGCTCGATTACTCCAACCGATAAATTCTATGTATCTACTCGGCCTTGAATGCGAAGGCTGTTACAAATTGGGTTACCGCGAAAAAGAATAACGACAGCTCACCGAGTAGTTAGAGGGGTTACAAACAACAAATAATGGTTTGTTGCTTTGCTCACGTGGATATAAAAGGTGACTACCTGAGAGGCAGAACACAAATTATGGGCAAGTTTTTTCACTCGCTCTCAATTTTTTTTGATATTTGTCAAAATATTTTGCTTGGGAACATTATATATAGCAAAAAGATGACCGCAACAAAAAAATCCTTACCCTCAATGAGGATTCGCGACTAATTAGTTAACGTTTGCGCAAACTGATCTATAAATGCACAAACCGACCGATAAAACATATACAACTACTTTATCAATACCAGTCTCTAAGATTCAGATGTGAAAAAGCAGCACTCATTGAGCACTGCTTTTATAAAACATCTGGATTGATTAAGCGTTTTTGAACGCTTTCATTGCTTGAAGATGTTGAGAGATCTTTTTGAATTTATGACTCTCTTTCTCATCCCAGATTACATCATAGTAATCTTCTAGCGCGGCAGCTGTTTTGGTATTGTCGTGAATTTCATCTTCACGAGAAAGCACCACTAAACAGCGTCCTTTGTTTTTCATACGGTACTGAGCAACACATTTAGTTGCGATGTCTTCGTACTCTTCTGGACGGTCAATTCGACCTACCATGTTGTTCTCAGGGTGCAGATTAGGGTTGAACACCACCTGCTTAATCCCACATAAGAAACCAATACGCTCAGACCAAAAACCACCTAAACCTACACCACAAATAATGGGATGCGGATCATCGGATTGCTCTATCACCTTATGCACTTCTTTTAGCAGATGCTGCATATCGTGTTTTGGATGCAAAGTACTGTAGTTGATGAAACGAACGTCATCATCAATGAATTGCAACTGCAGTATTTTTTCGTGATTGCCCGGGCTTGTTGAGTCGAAGCCATGTAGATAGATAATCATTGTACCTCCCCCGTTGAATATTGGTACGTTTTGATCAATCTAACACGAAAAACAAGGTTTTAAAGGTAACAGCTGAGAAATTATATTTTTCACTTCCTAAACGTGATCCTAGCTACATAAAGTGTGACTCAGAGCCTCCGCTTCACGCAGATAACTTTCATCGCCCCAAAGCTGATGAGCAAGTAAATACCATAGCATCGCCATCATCTGGCTTCTTGGTAACCATGCTTCTACACCATCAAGCCAAGGCTGAACATCATGGATTCCTCGCAGCTGACAGTACTTCTCAACCGCTTCTGTGACTGGCGCGCCAGCAACCGCAATGGTTAATGTCAAATCGAGCCTAGGGTCTGCGAGCGCAGCGTATTCCCAATCAATAATCTTAATGCAGTCACTGTTTCTCACTAGGTTATAACCACCTAAGTCAAAATGGCACAAAGACAGGTCAACATTGGTAATACTCGGAGCCACGCGCCACTCTTGATAAATCTTAGTGCAGGCTTCAGTCTTATGAATCGCATCAAGCTGCAGCCAGTAATGGTCGACTCGCGCCGTGAAACTGAATGGTTGCAGTGGTAATCGCGCAGTATTAACCAGATGAACAGAGATCAGCGTTTTCAACAGGTCATCGAGTTCTAGATCTTCGTAAAGTGTCTCACCCGCAATCCACTCAACCAGTAACCCCTGCTCATTCACTACCATTGGGCTTGGCCCGATACCGAGTCGCTCAATGGCAGACAGCACTTGGTACTCTTCATGGCGAGAAATGAAGAACGCTTTGGTGATAGGTGTGGTTGGCCGCCAAACATACGCAGTACCATCGGCATCGACCAACTTCCAACATCGATTGGTCAAACCGCCTGTTAATGTCTGTGCTCTAACTGGAGGCTCAGAAAAGTAACCGTCAAGCGAACTCAAACTGGTATCAAGAAGCTTAGCCTCAGACCAAGAAAAAATTGCCATATTTACTCCCTATAAACGTCTTAACTGCCCTATAAACGTCTTCATTTCCCTACAAAAAAGACACTGACCAAAAGCCAGTGTCTCTTCATAAACAGCACATCATGCACTGCATTGGCGTGTGACCAAGCTATGTGTGGCCAAGCTATACGCTGCCAAGACTAGACGCTGTCAAAACTGGCTGCGTTTAGTTGGCAAGTAAGCGAAATTAAAGGCCTAGTAGGCTCTTAGATTGTTGCTTACGGATTTCAGTCTCGTCAGCCCATTCAATCAAGCCAGACTCAAGATCCATTAGACGCATCGTCATTTTGTAGTAAACGTCTTCGTCGCTACCGTCTTTCTTAACGATGCTTGATAGGTTGCCGTACAGCATGTATTGAGCACCGACCATTTTACCGAATTGAATTGCTGAGCTTTGATTTACAAGCTCATCATTGTTTTGGAAGTTCAATTGGTCACGAACAGACTCTACACGGTCCATATCAACGAAACGGAACTTACCAGAATTCAGCATTTTAGTACTGATAGTGTCAGTGATTGACTCAGTATCGATGTGCTCACTTGTCTTGTTCTTGATTCGCTCTACGAACACGATTGGACGTTGCTCTCGAGTAATGTAAGACACTGAACCAGACGCCATCATGCTATCGACCATTTCACCCGCAATCGTTTGAAGGTCAGTTGAACCGAAATCGATTGTCGTGGTTTCTACTGCTTGTGCATCACCGTAGCTTACCTTGTTTGAACAACCGCCTAAAATAACCGCTAAACCTAGTAGCGCAACGACACTCTTTTTCATTTTGTTTCCTCAACTTATCACTGAGCGGGGTTACCCACACTCTTAAATTCTTGTATTTACGAATCATTAGACCCGTTTTATCAGACTTACTGCTCTCGGAACTGGACTCTGAACTGAGTTGCTTTCGGGTTTACCGACACTTCCGACAACGAAATGCTTTCAAAACCACGAACAATGGCTTGCTTCCAAGGGCCTTGTTTTAGATTGACCTCAAGCCCGGCATCGTCGTACCAGTAAAAACGATAAAGGATATGTTGATCGCCTTTATAGTTACTGTTTAAACGAACGATTCCGCGCGTATGACCGTCGACCAGATCGGTACGGATATCTTCAACCTGTAAACGGCTGCCCAATACCTTGTCACCAAAGAAAACGTTCTGAGTCAGACTATCAACCCTTACGCCAGCTGTATTATCAGCACAACCAGCCAGAGCCATAACCGCTGCTAAACTCACTAACCACTTTTTCATTACAGCCTCCCTAGCTGTTTATGCCACATTGTTGCGTTGTTACCTTGTCGAGAAATCCACACCAAAGTGGTCTGCCCTTCTCGGATATCAAAGTCATACGTTTTAGCGCCCGCTTCTAGCGTATATTGACCGCTGTTTGCTACGAACGTGCTGCTCTTAATCTCAGCCGGTAGAGATTGCCAACTGCGAGTATCTGGTTGTTCGGTGAATGTATTCCACACATTGAACAAGATATTGCCGACATCGTTGCCTTTGGTTGCTTCTTTACGAATGCGATCTTTCGCGACTACACGTAGCGCTTGGCGAATAACAATGCTCGTCATACGTTCAGATAAATCATTCTGAGCCATCGCGTTTACATCCGTGATCAGGTGTTCTTGTAAAGGTTGTCCGCTGATTCGCAAGGCAGAAAAACGCTCTACGTTTTGACTCGGGTAATAGGGCAGCGCAAGAGAGTATATTGCCCCCTGATCGCGACTGTCATAAACAGGTAAATCTAGTCGCCAACTGTCCATAGCTTGTACAGCGCTCTGCTCTTGAAGAACAATCACTCGCCCTTCACCTGTACTAAGTTTAGAAGACTGCTTATAGCGTTTTTCTAATGTCGCTAAATCTTGTCGCATCCCTAAACGTGCGGCAGTTGCCATCGTTCTGTCGATGATTTCTTGGTTATCTGGCATCACAGCCAAAGCACGACGATAGTCAACATAGGCACTGTTTAAATCATTTGAAGCTTCATAAAGCAGACCAGACAAGAACATCAGATACGCATTCTGTACTGACTGCAGCTTTTTACCCGCATCAGGGTAATTAGCAAGGATGCTACCCACATTGGCAGACAACCCCTGCTTCTTCGCATCGCTGGCTGCACGGTCTAACTCAGCTTCACGTTGCTTCTTTGCTTGTTCTTGAACTTGGTTGGCGCGACGCATTTCAATCACCGCACCTTCTAAATCGTTTTTCTTGAGATAATTTAAACCGAGATACAGATGAAGAAACCCCAGTTCATAATCGGCTGGCACATACTCGGTAATATTATCATTCACCGCCAACGCACCCACGCTGGTCGCACTGTCTGAAATCGAGATAACGGCTTTTCTTTGCTGCTCAGTTACCGCCTGATCCGCCACTTCAAACGAAGACTTACTCTCTGGGTATTGCTGATCCAGAAGGTTAATTCTACCTCTTTCAAAGTTATCAAGGATGTCACCCGCAGCGTAATCTGGTAGCTCTTGTTGAGCCTCTGAATAATCTCCAGATTTAACGGCTTGGTAGATCTCTTTGTTTTGCGCGCTGTAATGACTGAACAGGTTTCCTGCAGACATACTTGCACAGCCCACAGTCAACGCCGATAACAGGGCAATGGAAGCGAATCTAAACTGTTGCTTCACTTATCGTCTCCGTGCATGTTTAAAATGCCAACTTTGTTAGGGTCTGTTGACCTTTAATGGTCTCATTATCAAAACGAAACGCGTTGTAAAAAGGATCTCAAGCCAGTTGAAACCCTACTGATTTAGCCTCTGCCTAGGCGATGCCGATATTCAGACAACAGATAGAACTTAAAGTTGGCATACAAACTACAAATTTTCCAACTAACTACTTGTGTTAACCCACTAATGAGCGCGTTTAAACTAGCTCATTAGCTTTCATTAACTCGTTAGCTTTTCATTAGCTCATTAACTTTTTATTAGCTCATTAATAGGGGGCCAAGTGGACGGCCGCCAACCAAGTGCATGTGAATATGATAAACCTCTTGGCCACCGTGAGAGTTACAGTTCACGATAAGACGATAGCCATCTTCTGCAATGCCCTCTTCTTTTGCTAACTTGCGAGCAACAGTAAACATGCGCCCCATCATCGCTTCATCTTCGACTTCAACATCGTTGGTTGTCGGAATCAGCTTGTTTGGGATGATTAGGATATGGCTTGGCGCGCGAGGGTTAATATCGCGAAATGCGGTTACTAAATCGTCTTGGTATAGTAGATCTGCTGGGATTTCTTTGTTGATGATCTTAGTAAAAATGGTTTCTTCAGCCATGTTTCTCTCCGATAAAACATTTATTTTTTAATGCTTTGAGTATGCGCTATGCCGCATCAAACCACAATAAATCTGCTTTAAAGCATAATAAAAAACACCGTTCAAATCAAAGAAAACGAGCCTTAGCTCTCAAGAATGGCATGTTGGTTATAACTGAGCGCTATTTTTGACGTGTGCGTCATAAAATGCGTAAGCCGAGCTCAATAGAATGCTGATAATTTTGTTAGTTTTACTTTGACCTGACATTAGGTCTGAATTTTTATTTAGGGAGAAAGCCATGAAGGGATCTGTGATCAAGCGTATGTACGCTGGTTTCGCACTGATCATCATCATGTTCGCAGTCACGATAACCATCATGATGAACAGCATGAATCAGATACACAGCAATTTTGAGAGTGTCTCAGAAACCTCATTACCACTTGTCGCGCTTTCAAATCAAACAAGTGTTCAATTGCTTTCTGCTGATAAGTCATTCAAAGATTTCTTAACCACACAAAACGCTGAACGCATGTCCGCAATGCGTACAGAATTTGCTGCATCACAAAACTCTTTTTCTGAAGTTCTAAGCAATCTAGAAGCGGCAAGCCAGAACGACTCAACACTCATCGAACGAATTGCACAATTACGAGCGATGGAAGAACGCTACTTTACAGAAGCAGACGAAGCGATGAACAACTACGTCGCGATGTTCGAAGCACAAGAACAAGTGCAAAAAGCCTCTCGTGACTTCCAACGCTTACATTCAGAATTAACCGTTGGCATGAAAGAGTACGTTGCCGACCAAAAAAGCATCTCTGTTAAAGTGATGGCAAAGAGCTACTTCATTAAACTGCAAGACGCAGAGGTCATCACCTCTGATGCACTAGCTAGCTCTGATGTTGCCTTCGTTCAGAAAGCCGTTAACCAAAATAAAAAGGCCGTTACTCACCTTAACTATGCTTATCGCGGTCTATCAACACAACTACCAGCACTTAAAAATGTCTTCGATGAGTCGGTTCAGAAGTTCACCAAAGACGTTGGTCAGAAAGGTGGCGTACTAGACAAACACAACAACTACCTACAAGCCAAGCAAGCGCTGTACGTGAACATCGCCAACCTAGCTGTAGAAGTTGACCAAGCAATGGCTGTTTTGGACTCGTTCAACGTAACTGCTGAAGAGCAACTCAACTCATCACTAGCAGACGCAAGCAGCATCTACGACAAAGGCCTATTCAACGCGATTGCAATTGGCATTGTTGTAACCGTGTTCGCAGCTGCAATTGGTTACCACATTGCACATAGCGTACGAGAGCCATTAACTCGCATCCTCGGTACGTTAGAAGGTCTAACCGAAGGCGATATGACTCAGCGTATCGATATTCGCTACGACAACGAATTCAGCCGCGTGAGCCGTCACATCAACACCTTGGCTGACAACCTACACAACATCCTTGTGAAGCTGAATGACGCTTCAGATGACTTAACTAAGACTGCAAGCGTCAACCAGAAGACGTCATCTGAAACGCAGGCTCAATTGAACAGCCAACGTGAGCAAACCGCGACTGTTGCGACCGCAATGACAGAGATGTCTCATTCTGTACAAGAAGTGGCGAACAGCGCGCAAAGCTCACTCACCATGGTTCAACAAGTAGAATCGGCTTCTGAGTCTGGTCGTCAGATCATGAACACCAACATCAGCACCATTAATCAGCTTGAAGTTCGCCTTACTGAATCAGTGGGCGCTGTAGGCGAGCTACAACAGATGAGTAGCCAGATTGGTTCAATCCTTGACGTTATTCGTGGTATTGCTGAACAGACCAACCTACTTGCACTTAACGCGGCAATCGAAGCAGCGCGTGCTGGTGAACAAGGCCGTGGGTTTGCAGTCGTTGCCGATGAAGTACGAGTGCTAGCGCAAAAGACCACTCAATCGACCTCTGAAATCGAGACCATGATCAGTAACCTGCAATCAAGCTCGAAAACAGCAAGCAACGTTATTGAAAGCTGTATGAGCGATATGGACATGTCGGTTCAACAAGCTTCAAGTGCAAACAGTGCGATGGAAGAGATCCAAGCCTTGATTCTAGAGATCAGCCACATGAGTACACACATCTCTCAAGCAGCCGCTGAGCAGAGTGAAACGTCTGGTGATATTGCACGCAACATCGAAGACATCAACCATATCGCAGATAAGAGTTACCAAGCGATGTCTTCAATTGCAGAAGCCAGCCAAAACCTAACAATTTTGGCGAATCAGCAAGGTGATTTAGTACATCAATTCAAACTATAGATAAATGAAGAATCGATAGATATTTAGTGAGATTGTTGAGACTTCTTACCCAATAGTGGTAACTAATTGAGCTAGGGCAACTTTTATCAAGGGTTGCCCTTGTTTTTTATGAGCTTTGTCATTATATGATTATTAAGGCTTGCTGCTTCCCGTTTTTTCTTTCACCTTTATGAGCGAGCCGCTATTAAGGAATTTATATGGCTGTTCATGTTGGCATTATCGATCAAGACCCCATTCGCTTGCTCACCCCATTACTTGATAACCGAACGGTCAGCACCCACATCGTGTTTATCGGCGACAAGAATCAAGTCAGTATGTACAAACGTTTAGACAGCGTTTTGCATAAGCGCGACATTACGAGTGAGTTTTTCGAAATTCCGACCATCGTAAATACGTCCGTCATTAAAGAATCTATCCAAACCCTTGCCGAAGACCTCAAAGCACGCGGTCAAGAAGTGAAGCTCAACGCAAGTTGTGGCCTTCGTCACCGCCTACTTTCTGTGTACGAAGTATTCCGTACTTACCACTGGCCAATCTTCGTGGTTGAACCAAACAGTGACAAGCTGTGTTGGTTGTACCCAAATGGTAAAGAAGATGCACAAGTTCAAGACCGCATCACCATCGACGACTACCTGACTGTGTTCGGTGCTCGCGGTGAATTCAGCGATGTTCAGCTGTCTCCGCAACTGGATCAGAAACTTTATGAACTGGGTGAACGTTGGGCTAGTAACGCACTCGAACTAGGCCCTGGCCTTGCGACATTGAACTACCTAGCAACGACCTGCCGTAAAGAACAAAAACTTGATGTAGGGCTATCTGAGAAGCAACAAGGCTATCGAGAGCTCAACATGCTGCTGAGCGATTTGGTTGAAGCTAAGATTGCGACTTACGACAACGGTATTTTGACCTTTGCCAATGAAGACGCACGACGCTTCTCAAACGGTGAATGGCTTGAAACATTGGTTCACAGCACAGTTAAGCAGATCCAAGATGACATGCCGACCATTCAAGACCGTTCTTTGAATGTTCAGGTATACCGTCAACTGGGTGAACGTGAGGTTCGTAACGAGCTTGATGTTGCCTCTGTGGTGAACAATAAGCTGCACATCATCGAATGTAAGACCAAAGGCATGCGTGATGATGGTGATGACACCTTGTACAAACTGGAATCGCTTAGAGACCTGCTAGGTGGCCTACAAGCACGTGCAATGTTAGTGAGCTTCCGCCCTCTTCGCCATAACGACATCACACGAGCTGAAGATCTTGGCCTTGCATTGATTGGCCCTGACGAATTGAAAGATCTTAAAACACACCTAACGGCATGGTTTACAGCTGCGGGTGGCAATGAAGATCTAGAGTACTAAAAACCAATAAGCTCATGAGAGCTCAATGCTCTTAAGCAGATTGTTAAAAAGGCGAATGACGATTAAGTCACTCGCCTTTTTTGTTGTCTGTTTTCTCTATTGATTACTTTCAGACGGCACAAAAAAATGGCCGCATCATACGATGCGGCCATTTTCAAAATTTAATGTCACTTGAAGACTTAATGCTCTCTAAAACTCAGAGCACTTTAAGACTTAAAGCATTTTACGAGCGGCTTCTACAACCACTTTGATTGAACGTGCTTCTGTTACTTTTAGAGTGTCGTGATCAGGCGTCTCTTTTTGAGTACGGTTGATGATTACACCAGCAACACAACCTGCTTTCAGACCAGAACTTGCACACATAGTTAGCAGTGTTGCAGATTCCATCTCGAAGTTTAGAACGCCCATGTCTTGCCATTCTTGCATAGAGCCTTGGAAGCGCTTAACAACGCGACCAGAGAACGTGTCGTAACGCTCTTGACCTGGGTAGAACGTATCGCTTGATGCCGTTACGCCCATGTGAACTGTTGCACCTGATTCATCAACTGCCGCTTTCATTGCTGTTGCAACTTCAAAGTCAGCCACTGCTGGGAACTCCATAGGAGCAAAGTGTAGGCTAGCGCCGTCTAGACGAACAGAACCTGTAGAAACAATCATGTCACCCACGTTTACGTGAGGTTGGATAGCACCAGTCGTACCAACACGTAGGAAAGTGCGAACACCAAGTTGAGCAAGCTCTTCAACTGCGATAGAAGTCGATGGACCACCAATACCTGTTGAACATACAACAACTGGTTTGCCGTCTAGCTCTGCGCGGTAAAGCGTGTATTCACGGTGACTAGCAAGGAATACTGGGTTCTCCATCTCTTCTGCAATTTTTTGCACACGAGCAGGATCACCAGGGATGATCGCAAGAGTAGCACCGTTAAGATCTGCTTCAGTAACACCTAAGTGGAAAACAGCTTGAGACATAGTTCGCTCCTTTTGGCTTATTGGGCTTTTTACCCTTATTTAAGCTCATAGTAAATTCGTGGGGTACGAACACACTCTAACCAAGCTCATTACAAAATGAAGTGACACATGTCACATGAATGATCGCAACAATAATTCAAGTTTCACAAAAAACCGATTGGCATCACAAAAATAAGCAATCCGCACGCCTATGTTGCATACTAATGAGACAAAAAGCGCCTTTAACGTATTACCGCTAAAGGCGCTTTTATATTAAGAATGCTCTATGTCGGTGAGCTCGATTTAGTCCGCTTTAGATTTAAATCGAAGCAGACGCAATGCGTTCAATGTCACCAATGCAGTTGCACCACTATCCGCTAAAACTGCCACCCACAAACCGGTAATACCTAACAAGCTTGTCACCAAGAATACGACCTTCAAACCAAGCGCAAGGGCTACGTTTTGACGGATGTTGTTCATGGTCGCTTGCGACAGTTCAATCATCGCTGGCAGCTCAGTTAAACGGTTATGAGTCAGTGCTGAATCCGCCGTTTCCAAAGCGACATCCGTACCACCACCCATTGCGATGCCGACATTCGCCGTTTTCATTGCTGGTGCATCATTAATGCCATCACCGACCATCGCCACGTGCGACTGTTGAGATAACTCCTCAACGTAAGATACCTTGTCGCTTGGCAATAGGCTTGCCTTGTAATGCATACCAATCTTGCTACTGATCGCTGCTGCACTGCGCGGATTATCGCCGGTCAACATGATAGATTGAATACCTAATTCATTAAGTCGTTCAATCGCAAGCTTAGCGTCACTACGTAACGTATCTTGCCAAGCAATCAGACCAATCACCGTCGTAGCTTGCTCTGTTGATTCTTCTTGATCTTTAACCTCAAGAGCAACCACAACCGTCTTGCCCTCACCTTCTAATGCTTCTACCTGAGAAACCACATCGGCACCAAGTTCGAACGTGACTTTAGACGGTGACAGAACCTGATACTTAACACCATCAACATCCCCTTCAACACCACTACCAATCAACGCTTTCTTGTTGTGTGATTCAGGAATCTCAATATTCAGGTCTTTTACTTTAGCGACAAGTGACTGCGCCAACGGGTGAGTAGAGCCAACTTCAATCGCCCCAACCACACGCAGCATCGCGTCTTGTTGCCACCCCGATAGAGGTTGAATATCCGTAACCTGAGGCTTACCTTCGGTCAGTGTGCCTGTCTTATCGAAGGCGATGGTTTGGATTTTACCAAGCTGCTCTAGCGCTGCGCCGCCTTTAATGAGCGCGCCACGTTTCGCTGCTGCTGCTAAGCCAGAGGTAATCGCTGCAGGAGTCGAGATAACCAAGGCACACGGACAAGCAATCAACAATAGCGCTAGGCCACGGTAAACCCATGTTTCCCATGGCTGCGCAAACAACAATGGTGGTGTGATGATGACCAACAGAGCCACTACCATCATTAACGGTGTGTACCAACGGCTGAACTTATCGAGGAATCGCTCTAGTGGTGCTTTACGAGACTCTGCTTCTTCAATCAGATGAAGAATGCGATCGATCGCGTTCTCACCCTGTTTTGAAGTGATGGTGATACGAACCACTTTATCGACCACCACAGCGCCAGCCATGATGCTGTTACCTTCGATATGTTCAACAGGAACAGATTCACCGGTTAACGCACTTTCATCAAAGCTTGCCGCGTCTGTAATCAATTGTCCGTCAGCAGGTAAACGAGAGCCCGCAGCCACTTCAATCACATCACCTGGAACCAGTTCACTGACGGCAACTTCTACACGTTCGCCGTTGATGATCTTAGTCGCGTTTTCTGGTACCAATGCCATTAGCGCTTGAACGCCACTTCTTGCTCGAGATGAAGCAAACGCTTCTAAGCGCTCACCAATCAAGAACAACAATAGAACCATCGCAGCTTCCACAGTTTCGCCAAGGTACAAAGCACCCAGCGCGGCAACACTCATTAAGGTTTCAATAGCAAATGGTGTTCCTGAGCGTGCCAACTGAACCGCTTTTTTCGCCACCGGATATAAACCAAGCAGACAAGTTACCGTAAACAAGCCTTCACTTAATTGAGGTGAGGTGCTTTTCACAAGCACTGCAAACAGCATTGCCGCTGCAATCGCGATAATCTGTAAATTAGGTTGGATATGAGCTTGCCAAAAAGTCTCAGGTTGTTGTTTTTCTTTCTTTGAACCGACTTCCGTAAGAGGGAAACCCGTTTTGATAGAGACCTGTTCAATGGTGTCAGCAATGCTTTCATTATCGAATTTCACAACCAGCTTTTCGGTAGCAAAGAGAACCTTCGCTTGAATAACACCGTCAATATTGCTGATCGCGTTTTCTATTTTTCTTGCACAAGCTGGGCAGTCCATTCCGGCAACCAGCCAACTTTTCGAAAATTTGGCATCGAGAGATAAAGTTGAGGACTGACTGTCTTCTTCTCCACTGTCCGACGAGCTACAACAATCATCTCCAGACGATGACGGAGCAGCAGAAGAGCTACAACAACCAGATGAAGTGCCTGCTGCTGTGATGCTTGAAATTTTAGGGCTAGAGCAACTTGCTCCTGCCGCTTGAGGTTGAACGTCCACTTTTGCTGAGCGGCACGCTGCATGTTTTGCGCACATAATGTATCTCCTTAATACTCAAAAGCCTTGAGGTTGTTGCTAACTTACGAGCAACAGAACCTTAAGTTCATCAAAAGTATAAACCTTGGAGGCTACTCCAAGGTCAAGAAGAAGTTTTCAAGAAAACAAAAATATTATGCCAGCGCCGATGGCTTACTGAGATTTAAGCTCCGCACACTCTTCACGGTTAGCGGATACATCATCAATAAGAACCGCATCGTGTGAACAGAATGGCTGAGTGTTCAAGCTGACAATCGACACATCATCTTCCACTGGATCAACTTGAGATCCTTGCATCAGTTCAGCGATATGATGTCGAAGCACCAAGATACCTAAAATTCCGAACAAAACATTACCCAAAGCTTGACCATAGAGAACACCCAAAGCGCCATACCATTGCGAACCTAGATATACGAACGGCAGAGTACCTAACGTCGCTTTACCCAAATTCAATGCTGTCGAGTAAAGCGGTTTACCTAGGTTATTAAAAGAGGTGTTGGCAACAAATAGCGCACCGTTAAAGATGAAGGTTAAAGCCACATAGGTACAGAAAGCTGCCACAATAATTGCTGCATCACCTTGTAGACTAAAGCCTTGAATGACATAACCTTGAACGAAGTACAACAGAATACAAACAGCGATGGTGTATGCCGTAGTAACCAGCAATGAGTTATTGAGTGTTTCTTTTACTCGGTCCATGCGTTCAGCACCAAAGTTCTGACCAATGATTGGCCCCACAGCGCCAGACAAGGCAAAGATAACCGCAAAACAAACTGGCGTCAGACGACCTATCACGGCAAAGCCCGCGACAAAATCCTCACCATATTGTGCGATACCCGTTGTTACAATCGCATTACCGATAGGCGTTGCGGTATTGGTGATAATCGCAGGCAGCGCAATCGCCAATATTGGTCGAATATTAATGCGCCATTGCACAAAAGAAGGCGGAGCTACCAGCTGATGGCTGCGAATAAGAGGATAAAGCGAAAAGAATAGCACCGAGAAACGAGCGACAACCGAAGCGATAGCCGCCCCTTCGATGTTCCAACCAAAACCAAAAATAAACAGAGGATCGAGAATCGCGTTAACAATGCCGCCAGACAAAGTTGCCCACATCGAACGCTTAGCATCACCTGCCGCTCTTAAGCCCGCACCCGCTGCCATCGCTAACGCCAAAAATGGACCACTAGGTAGCAAAATCTGTAGGTAAGCTTGAGCGCGTTCGGCTGCAATGCCTTTGGCGCCTATCGCGGCTAGCAGCTCTGGAATATAAGCGAACATGATTGCAGTTATGGTTGAACTGATAACAAACGCAGTCAGCATGATACTGGTGCTTAGGTTTCGAGCGTGCTCTTGATTCTTAGAGCCGATGGCTTTGGACACTAATGCGCCCATGGCAATGGAAGTACCGATAGAAACGGAGGTAGAAAAGAAAGTCAGCGTACCTGCAAAGCCTACCGCAGCAGCCAATTCAACCTGTCCGAGCATACTGATAAACAGCATGTCGAGCAGATCGACCACAAATAACGCCATCAAACCGACAGAGCCAGCCCCCGACATCACCAATATGTGGCGCATCGTTGAACCTTCAACAAACTTTGCCGTTTGATTTGACATGAAACCTCCAAAAGTTGGAATACCCAAGAGCTAAAGCCTAATCAGCTGTTCAACTGTTCAACTGGCTAGGGATCCAAAAAGAAAGGATCGACCAAGAAAAGCGCTATACAGAAAAAAGGCGCTAGTGCGCCTTTTTTCAATTGAGAGTATTGAGAAAAATAATCGTTCTTAACACGCTACTATACCTGATGTTTGAAGCATTCTTCCAAGTTCTTGCCAATTGCTCTCAAAACATCAGTTCTGGTGATAATACCCACCAGTTTTCGATTATCGATCACAGGGTATGCTTTAGGTTTTCCAACCTGCATCATGTCCGCCAATTCAATAATGGATAAGTCAGGTGACACCGACAGCACTTCTTGGTACATACAGTCACCCACAAGGTGTGTGTCTTGGCAGAAGTAACTGACCTTCACAAGTTTCTCGAGTAAATCCTGCTCTGAAAGGAAGCCAATCACTTGTTCGTTATCATCGATTACGGGCCCACCCATATGGTGGCTACGCATCACTTTGTCTAACGCTAGACTTAACGGCATATCAGGAGTAAATGTCACAACCTGCTGCGTCATGTAATCTTTCACTTTAATAGAATGCATTGCGTTCTCCCTAAATACTTTGCGTCATATATTTTCTATCTTGTTAAGTTAATTGTTGTCTAAAATCTTGATTTTACTAAATGGATTTCAACAATTTTATTGATAGGCAAAACCTAACAAGACAAAAAAGTGAGACAAACAAAGGGTTGAGCACGTTTTCGAACGCCAGAAAAAAGAAAAAAAGAGCCCTTACAAAGCCTTACTTTCCCTTGCTTAACCTTACTTAGCCAAGCTAGCCTGCGTAAATAAACCCTGTAATCTTCACCTCACTAATAATTAGAAATCCCGTTTTAGGAAGTTTATGCAACACGACAACAACATGTACGCGTATATTTACGCAGGTAACGACGGCACAGAAAACACACTCATCGCCACTATCGATAATCAAGAAAAACCGCTGATATCAAGCTGCGTTGATGAGATAAAACGCATGTCATGCTTAGCCATTGATTTAGCAGCAAAACACGACCTAAAAGTGAAGCTGGTGAAATATCAAAGAGAACAAGAGATCGACTTCGGCCTATTCGTTAAATAGTGAATCCGACACTGATTTGGTTAATCTCTAACTGGCAGCCATAGTAGCATTAGCAAGCGCAATAGCCGTGAATGGCTGCCGAATTCGACCTGACAAGCCTAACGGGTAAAGGCTATAATGATCAGACGGCGCCCTTGCCGATTTTCATTGTCCAAATACGGTTTACTATGTCTTCCCAAACCCCACCTAAAACGTATCTAACGAATTCCTTATCTAAGTTAAAAAGCTACTTTAGTGAGTTATTGGATTTCCAATCACGCATTTGGGTGGTTCATATCTTTGAAGACTCTATTACCGATCAGTCGTTTGTGATTAATGAAGATGGCTTTAAAGAACCGCTAGAGTGGATGAAAAAACGTGATTACCAAGCGAGAATGCTTGATCGTGTTGATAAGATGAAAATCTCACAGGTGATTGAGATTCAGTTCGAAGACAAAATGCATCGCTTGATGCGAGTGAAGTAGCTTTATTGTTTGGGCGTTCACGAAAAGCCCTTGCTAGAAATCAAGTATAAAAAGGCCAGCGCTCGCTGACCTTCTCTCATTGATTACAAACCACCATCTAACGCGCGCAATACCCATGCCACAAACGCACCGCTTTCTGGTATGCCTCAGTTTTATCGTGCGTTTCTGCAAAGAGAATGGCTGTCATGCTGTCGACAACGGTATTCGCCATTAGCGCCATATCTTCAGCCGATGTACCAAGTACACATTGACTAGGAAGTGGCAGCTCTAGGTTCATCATCTCTTCCCAGTAGAACGATTCGACTTTGTCAGGAGAGCTCATCCATACCGTTTGGCTAACTTTAGGATTATATTCCGACTCACCGTTCATCCCTTTGAATGAAATCACCGAGTGGGATTTATTTCCGATAACATGCTCAACTTCCGCATGAAGTTGTGGAAAGCCAGGATGGAAACTGCCACGCAGACCTAAACGGCCACCACCAGGATTCAATGCTCGAACTACCGTGTTAATTGGTGTTCTCAAACCGTAGCGGTGTTTCCAACCAATCATGGTTTGTGCTTCGGGCGCAAAGTTAGCTAGCGGTAAATAAGCAATGCCGTCTTGTTCAAGAATCGACTTAGCATGTTCAGGGCTCTCAGCACTTTGCACACCGACATCTTGCAAATGGCTTTCAACGTGCGTCCTACCGCTCGGCTTATCCATATAGCCATGCATTAACACTTTATAGCCATTGTCAGCTAAGATTTTTGCCGCCAACAAGTTCCAAGGCTTGCCACTGGCGTTATCGTTACGCTTACCTGCATAACACGGCCAATCAATATCAGCGCCTAAATCTGGCACTCGAGATTGAAACGCTTTTACAAAGCCAGCGATCTCTTCATTGGTTTCATTCTGCACACGAATCAACATCAGTAGCATAGCCATTTGGTCGTCACCGACTTCTCCGCTTAAATACTCATCCATGATGCGGTAGGCTTGTTCGAACGATAAAGGCTTACGCCCTCTTTCTCCTCGTCCAACTGTACGAATACACTCTAAAATACTACTCATTGATTGTTTATTCTCTTCCGTTGATATCAATAAAATTCGAATACACTTTCGATTCTATGATACCCACCGTGCATTGCAAAGCGATTCAGTTGCTCTCGACCGAATTACCAATACGCGGATTGGTGTTCTAAAAGTAAACTTACTGGTGTAAAATTAGCGTATGTAATGTTAACCGCGACATATTGAGTAGTATCCCGATGACTGTAAAAAAAACGCTGAGCCAAAGAAAACGTGAATCGATCGTTGCCGCTGCTATCGCAGAGTTTACTGAGCATGGCTACAAGGCCACCAGCATGGATAAAATATCGAGTCGCGCAGAAGTATCAAAGCGCACCGTATACAATCACTTTGCCAGCAAAGAACTGCTTTTAGATGAGATTCTAGACAGCATTTGGAGCAAAACTCTGGCCGCAACGCATTTCCCATATCAAGCAGAACTGCCACTTGAAGAACAGCTTTCCTCGATAGCCAATCAAGAGCTTGAGTTACTTGAGTCTGAAGGCTTCATCGACCTGTCACGCGTTTTGTTCTCAGAGTATTTCCATAACGCAGAACTGGCGCATCAAGCGATGGAAAAATATTCCCAAGCAGAAAGTGGACTTACAACCTGGATTAAAGCCGCGTTGGCAGACGGTCGTTTAGTAGAACTAGACCCACAATTCGCCTCCACGCAGTTCATTGGTCTGCTTAAGTCTTTTGCGTTTTGGCCGCAAATCATTGGTCATGTGCCGTCACCGGATGCTGCACACAAGCAAGTGCTCATTACTTCAAGTGTCGAGATGTTCCTTAAACAATATCAGGCGTGAGTTTGGTGGTTGACGAGAATTCAACCACAATAAAACCATCACTGGTATCCGCTGTTATTTTCCCTATACTGCAACCCACTTTCGTCATTACGACTCAGTAAAACTTCAACTTTAGGTAGCCCTATGATTACTTTCACCACCAACTTTGGCGATATCGAGATTGAACTGAACCTTGAAAAAGCGCCAGTAACGTCGAAAAACTTCCTTAAATACTGCCAAGACGGTTTCTACGAAGGCACGACATTTCACCGTGTTATTGAAGGTTTCATGATTCAAGGTGGTGGTCACACTATCGACATGACAGAAAAACCAACTCGCGCCCCAATCGTCAACGAAGCAAACCGTGGTTTGAAGAATGTGATTGGTTCTGTGGCAATGGCTCGGACTGATGCACCACATTCTGCAACGGCGCAGTTCTTCATCAACCTTGATGACAACGATTTCCTAGATCACACCTCAACAACCAATGCTGGCTGGGGTTACGCGGTATTCGGTAAGGTTTCAGCAGGTATGGATGTGGTAAACAAAATTGCGAAAGCACCAACAACCATTCGCTGGGGACACGAAGATGTGCCTTGCGAAGATATTGTGATTACAAAAGTCACTATTCGCGACTAATTCATTCACGTCCTTTCCCGCCCCTAGTGCATTCGAATTGATGGCATAAAGAAAAGAAGGCTGTGCGATAGGACTATGGTGGTAAGGGTTCGACTTTACCACCTGTATTCAAAGCTCGTTGTTAGAATAGTTACCAGCGAGAACGATAAGTACGGTGACACCCTTTGCACGTCTTATTCGCAGAATTTAACCCTTGCTCTGCACTCGACAAGTCTTGTTCAACACTCGCCTGATAAAGCTCAGAAAAGCACTTGAAGAACAACCCACACTCGGCCTTGCGCCGAGTGTTTTATTTTCGTCTCGACCATTTGATATAGCAAAATAGTGAAGCAATGATCACCGCCCCACCGAGCAGCTTCTGCATCTCTACACTTTCGCCAAGCACACTCACACTTAACAGCAGCGTCCACACAGGCTCAAGAATCATGATCAATGCCGCCACTTCCATGTTCACGGAGTGCTGACCGACCGTTTGTAGCAAGTAACGAATAGACGTTGCGATCACCGCAGAGACAATAAACCAGAAGACTAAGGTTTTGGTGATTTCGAACTCCGGCTGAGCTGTCATAGAAGCAAAGGCTAAACCACTCACACCCACCACAAACAGTTGCACACAGATTGATGCGATAGGCTTGATATTGGTAATCACACGCTTGTTCATCACAAAGTGAACAGACAACAACATCGATGCTAGTAAGAAATAAATCTGACTCTGCTCAACATGCCAGCCGTTACCCAAAGTCAGCAACAGCATGCCAATAATCGCGATCGGGAAAGACATCCAAAACGCGCGATTAGGCTTAACTCGAAACAAAATCCAAGACACAAACGGTGCAATGATCATGGCTAAGCTCATGATGAATGCCCCTTCCGACAAGCTTTCAGTCACCGAAACTGCAAACACCCATACCTGCAATGAGGCAGACAACAACAAACCCACGCCGCAAAGAGACAGAATCTGCTTAAACGAAAGCTTACGAATATGGTGAATACAAAATGGCAGAAGAATAAGACTCGCGACGAGGAATCGCACACCAATGAACACTGGCCCAGGCATTTCTAATACCACCAGCTTAGATGCAATCCATCCCACCCCAGCTAGCAGGGTGGCAAATAGAAGGTAAAGCTCTCCGCGCATCGCTTTCACGTTCATCATTTTACTTAGTCCAATAACAAAAAAAGCAACCCGACTCTGCAAGGTTGCTTTTTATAAACATTCAACAGGATCGAGATACTATCTCAATACTCTGCTTCAGGCAGCTGTTTTTAGCCTGCGTATTCTGGGTAATCCGTTAAACCTTTTTCAGCACCACCGAACAATGTGTTTGGATCGTGCGCTGCAAGTGGGTAACCATTTTGAATACGGGCTGGTAAATCTGGGTTCGCAACGAATGGACGACCAAAACCAACCATGTCAGTTACGCCTTCAGAAACGGCTTTTTCGCCACGCTCGCTATCGTATTTACCCGCATAAATAAGGACACCCTCGTAGGCTTCACGAACTGCTGCTTTAAATGCTTTTGGCGTTTCAGGTGCATCGTCCCAATCAACTTCTGCAATGTGTAGGTAAACAATTTTGTATAGGTTAAGTAGTGCTGCCGCCGCTGTGTAAGTCTCTACTGGTGTAGCGTCAACCGTACCATTCAACGATGTGAACGGAGCAAGGCGTACACCAACACGGTCAGCACCAATCGCTTCAACCATAGCTTCAACCACTTCGCCTAGGAAACGTAAACGGTTTTCAATTGAACCACCGTATTCGTCAGTGCGGTTGTTTGCTTCAGAATCGATGAATTGGTTGATTAAGTAACCATTCGCTGCGTGAAGTTCGATACCATCAAAGCCTGCTTCAACCGCATTCAAAGCCGCTTGGCGATACTGTTCAACCACCTCTTTGATGTCTTGTTTCGTCATTTCACGAGGTTCAACCACATCAACAAAGCCCGGTTCATCAGTACCGTTATCGATGAATACCTTTACGTTTTGTGCTTTAAGTGCAGAAGACGAGATTGGCTGTTCACCACCAATGTTGTCTGGGTGTGTTACACGGCCTACATGCCAAAGTTGAGCGAAGATAACGCCCTCTTTTTCATGTACGGCATCAGTCACTTTTTTCCAACCAGCGATCTGCTCATCAGAATAGATACCCGGAGTCCAAGCATAGCCTTGACCCATAGGTGAAATTTGTGTGCCTTCAGCAATAATCAAACCTGCAGAAGCACGCTGAGCGTAGTAAGCCGCCATCATATCGTTTGCTGAATTACCAGGTTGCGTTGCGCGAGAACGCGTCATCGGTGGCATAACAATACGGTTTTTAAGCTCGATATTACCAAGTTGAATTGGTTGAAATAGTGCGTTTGTCATTGTTATATCCTCGATTAACCTAGTTGAATCAGTTCGATTTGGTAGCCGTCTGGGTCAGTAATAAAAGCGATATGAGTTGAGCCGCCTTTCACTGGACCCGCTTCGCGAGTGACGTTGCCACCTAGCGATTTGATCTTGTCGCATGCTGCGTAAATATCTTCTACACCCAATGCCAGATGACCAAACGCGCTGCCCATCTCGTACTCGTTAGTATCCCAGTTGTACGTTAGCTCGATAGTCGTGCCGCCTTGCTCGTAGCCAACAAAAACCAATGTGTAGCGGTAGTCTTTGTTTTCATGGCGTTCAAGTTCCTTCATTCCCAATACCTTGGTATAGAACTCGATAGACTTGTCTAAATCAGTAACTCGGATCATTGTGTGTAGGAATTTCATATTTCGCCCTTGATACTTTAATCTCAGCCTCGTTCAGAAGCTAAGTAATGTTCGTTTAGGTTGACCTTGAGGCCACCTACTTCTCTGTTGCTAGGTATATTACTGAACACACACAAATCAGTGAAATTATTAAATATTCTCATTTTAATAATTTTTTGTTATTAACATATTGTCTAGTACCAACTAAGCGACACAAAAAAGGGAAGCCAATACTCCCCTTAGATTTAGACTCTCAATTAAAATCGCAACCGCCTATCTTTAAGCGCCTTCGACATTGAATCTGATGTATTGATGACTTGTTCTCTGAACCATTTATGAGCGGGGTCGCTGTTCTGCTTCTTCAACCAAATCAGGTAATGAGATATCGGCTGATATTCAAAGGGCGGCTTGAACAGCTGCAAACTTAACTTTTCTTGGAACTGCACGGCCATAGATAAAGGCACGACAGTGATGTAATCGGATTGGCTACACAGCAAAATATTACTGAACAGCGAGCGCCCGTGAAACACGATTTTACGCTGGGACAGATCCAAAGAAGTGTAGTGATTCAAACTGCGAACTTTACGTCGTGTTCTGTCTAATACAGCATGCTTTTCACTTAGGAACTGAGCTTCGCTGATTTCACCTTGAATCCGTGGATGATCAGCTCGACACACGATCACAAACTCGCCTTCATAAAGTGTTTCACTGACGATACTTGGGTGTTCAGGCACCACAATATCGATCATCGCATCGAACTCTTGAGTCAAAAGATCTTCATAAATGCGCTCATCACTGTCTGGTTGATCAAAGACTTCCAGCGACAAGTTTTGATTAGGAAGCGCCGCGAAACTATTGAGAAGTACCCACTGTAAGTGCTCAGGTGCAGAAATAACAAACTTACGCTCAGAGGATTGCTCATCAAAATTAGCCATCGACTGAAACACGCCATTGAGTTCATTGATCGGCGCTTTAATTTGTTCATACAAGCTTTGCGCATAAGACGTAGGCGCAACACCTCTTCCTTTGCGAACAAAAAGCTCTTGGCCAATCTCTTTCTTTAGACGAGTTAACGCGGTGCTGATGGTCGATTGATTGGTACTGAGTTGATCCGCAGCTTTACTCAAACTGCCCTGCTCCATCACCGCTGAAAACACAGCCAATAAGTTAAAATTCGGAATGTCATTACTCATGATTCAGTGCTCATTTGGCGATAGATTTAATTATCTTATCGTAAAAGCGATAGAATGAAACAACGGATGCTCATTGAGAAAACAAAACTGAGAAGGAAGCATCATATGGTAAAGAGCAAAAATGTCAGAACAACTCACTCTTTCGAATAGCTGCCACATTCGCCAGATTGGAATCTAAATCTCTTCGCTGTGCCAGTAACGCTTAATCCACCCAAACTCACCCTAGACTGGTCGGAGTATTCAATATTTCCGTCCTGCCTTATTGATACTTTTATAGCCACTTCTATGATCCAGGCTAATTAAATAGACATATTTTATAAGCCGAGTTTGAGCCTGTTCAAATAAACCCACCTCACGTTTAAGCAACCACTCAATTCATCGTAATTACGATAATTCAATATCGCAATAATGCGTAGATAGCACCAGTTACACTTCCTATTATTTCGCCAACAAATCAATTCTTAACCTAAACAGAAAACCTAAAAATGTGTAGATGATGGTGTTGCACACATCACGGAAGACGGCCTTAAAACCCAATGCAGCAAACGAACCTATCAATGGTAGACGTTACTTAAGAATGATTTCGCCAGGTGTTTTTAACACTCTATTCGCGAGAATGCGTTGTCTACGTGGTCAAAGCGATTTTTAATTGTCATCTAGTACTTTTGACTCAGTAGGTCTATACGGTTACGTGAGTTCAACACCTCTTTCAGATGTCTTCTAAAAGTCTTGTACCAAGGCTGCACTTTCTCTCTCCTTATTTAGGTTGAGATATGAACTTTATAAAAATCGTTTTCCAGAAAATCTGGGCCGTTGTGATGGTCTTGATTAAATTCTGCCTGTTTATGGCAGTGATGTTTGCGGGAGCATGGGCTCTTGCACCATTAGGCACAATCCATTCTAAAGACATCGACATGTCTCAATTCAACAATCATCCCAATGAAATGATGATGAACTTCTTCCAGATGGAGTCCTTCTCTGGTTACTTGTTCTCAGTGACCATTGCTGTGGTTTTAGCCGGTGTTTACGGCATGTGGCAGTTGCATGAACTGGGTGTGCATAAAGCAAAAGAGCACAAAAGCGCTCACGTTCAAATCGTGTTTGCACTGTCACTTTGCGGACTCTTCATCAGCAAAACATTCTGGGTTATCGCATTGGTTATCGCATTGGCGAACTGGAAACATATTGGTCAATCACTGAGTGATGTGATTCGCCGTGGTGTTCAGCCTAAACAAGACGCGACCAATACAGAGGCCTCCGTAGTCCACGTATCACCTGAAGAACCAGTAACGGAGCCGTCTCAAACCAAACAATCTCCAGTAGAACAGTCTCCAGAAGCTCAGCCTTCAAAAGAAAAGACTCCAACAAATAAAGAGGTCGCATAATGAAAGAGATGATGATTCCATACATCCTAATTGTATGGTCACTATTTGCGACAGGCGCACTTAAGAAGAACTTCAAGAACTACACCTGGGCTGCCATTGGGGGTGTAACGATTCTTGCAGTATTAGCAGTAATCTCTCGCTTGTGGGCACCCGTTGATTTAACCAACTCAACCACAGTCAAAGCACCACACGCGGTGATGTCACCTATCTTTGGTCAGCAGATCGACCAAGTGCTTGTTGAGCACAACCAAATGGTTAAAGAAGGCGACATAATCTACACTCTCGTCGACATCAATTCTGCCGCAGATAAAGCCAAGATCGAATCTTCAATTGTTCAGAAAGAAGAACAAATCAAGCAGATGGATCGCGATTTAGAGCGTGCTGAAACGTCACCTGAAATTTTCAATATGCGTGACGTAGAAAAGTACGACTCTGATCTTCGAGTGCTGCATGCTGAACTGGTGTCGTTAAAAGCCGATTTACAAAAAGTAAATTGGGCGCAAGAGAAAAAGACCATTAGAGCTGAGTTTGATGGTCAGGTATCGATAGTGAATATTGCTGAAGGTTCTGTCATGGGTAACATGCACCTCTACAACACCAACAAAAAGTTTCTTGAGATGCGTATTTCAGACCAAACTTATGGCTATGTTCAAGTAGGAGACTTCGCTGAGTTCTTCGTTGATGCATACCCAGGTCACGTGTTCCGAGCAAAAGTACACAGCTTTAATGCCGGTACTGGTGAGTCGAGTATTTCTCCACTTCAGGGGCCACAAAGCGTCGGTCAACACGTGGTAAGAAACGGCAATGGTTTAGGTCGTACTATCGTACTTGAGATCATTGAACCAGAAGGTTACAACATCCCTATTGGTTCAACTGGCGCGGCTTGGATCTCGGCAGAGAAACCACATCCGTTCTGGGGCTTCATCGATGTAATCGGTGCAGCAACGGTTCGCCTACAATCTTACAAGTCATACTTAGGTGCTTGGTAAACGATTAGCTCTTGATAAGCAATTAAATATTCAATGATTTGGCTGTTATTCACTCGTATCACAGCCACTCATGAACTGGCGACTAATTGTAAAACAAATGCCCTGAATTTCAGGGCATTTTTGTATCTGTTGCAAGCTCATTTACTAATTGATTTAGATCAAAATTAATCGCCAATACAATCGTTTATCAAACAAATCATCGAAAAAACGATAGATTGAAATATTATTAGCGCGTAGATAGCGACCTCCCCCACCTCTATCATTTGGCTCAAGAAATCCAATTCCTGTATCCAAATATAAGGTCACTACCATGACTAATACATTCAAAAAAATGGCGCTTCCTGTTGCTATTGCGAGCACTCTACTTGCTTCTGGTTTTGCATCTGCAACGCCAACTGTAGAAGCGACATCGAAAGTCGGCCAAGAACTTCAGACGGCAAATGCTGCGCAATACCAAAACATTGATCTTGATGCTCGCTACAAGAGCGAGGTTCTATTCGAACACAAATCAAACATGTTCTGGGGAAAAGGCGAACGTATTCAAGTTGTTTCTAAAACAGGCGATTCTCTAGCTTACACTGCTGAGTCTGACCATGTTCACCCAATCCTCACCAAGCATGGTCGTAAAATGGACCAAGCAATCATCAAAGTAGATGACAACGTATATCTTGGTTACGGTTTCGGTCTAGATACACCCGTCATGATTGAAGGTACGGACGGCATCATCATTGTTGATCCAGGCGAGTCGGTAGAAATGGCTCAATCGGTTAAAGAGCAATTCCGTCAAATCACCGACAAGCCGGTTAAAGCAATCATTTATTCTCACAACCACATCGACCACATCTCTGGTGTGCGTGCGTGGGTGACTGACGAAGAAGTGGCATCAGGTGAAGTAAAAATCATCGCTGAAGAAGGCCTAACCGCTGCAGTGGCTAACTGGTCTTCAAACCTAGGTACTCTATTTGGTCACCGTACTTCTTACACAGGTGCTAAGCACGTAGAAGAAGGCGAGCACGGCACAGTAAACGACGGCCTTGGTCCACGCTTCATGCAAGGTGCTATCTCGTTCATCGAACCAAACCTGCTTGTACCAAGCCAAAGCCACATCGAAATCGAAATTTCTGGCGTGAAAATGCACATCGAGAACGTGCCATCTGAAACTAAAGATGAGTTAGTGGTTTACTTCCCAGACCAGAAAATCCTGCACGCGGCTGAAGTACTTCAAGGTGAGAACTTCCCTAACCTTCACACCATCCGTGGTACTAAATTCCGTGACCCATCAATGTGGTTCAAAGGCATCGACGTAATGCGTAAGTTTGATACTGAGATCATGATTAACTCTCACGGTCGTCCTGTTGAAGGCAAAGAAGCGGTATCTGACGTATTAACGGCTTACCGTGATGCGATTCAATACACGCATGACCAAACTATCCGTTACATGAACAAAGGTATGACGCCAGATGAGCTAGTTGAAGTCGTTAAACTTCCGAAGCACCTTGCAGAACACCCGTGGTTAGGTGAGCACTACGGCACTGTTGCACACGCCGTGCGTCAGATTTACGTAGGTTACAACGGTTTCTTCGAAGGTGACCCATGGCAGCTAGAGCCAATGGCTTACGAGCAACGCGCTAAAGCCTTCGTAGAGGTCATGGGCGGTCGTGACAACATCCTTACGACTGCACAAGCAGCAATTAAGGCAGAAAATTACACATTTGCAGCAGAAATTCTTTCTTACCCGATCACGGTAAACAAGCAAGATATGGAAGCTCGCGAAATGAAAGCACAAGCTTACAAAGCATGGGCTGCTGACCAAGTGAACATCAACTGGCGTAACTGGGCACTTAACGCTGCTGCTGAACTTGAGAACAAGCGTGACTTCTCTAATATGATCAGCTTCGCTTCTGTTGACGTTCTTACTGCACTACCAAGCAAGCAGATCTTCGACATGATGACCTCAACGCTTATCGCAGAAAACTCGTTAGACGTAAACATGATGCTAACGTACAACTTCTCTGATACGAACGAAGCATTCACTATCGAAATCCGTAACGGTATTGCTCAGTTACACGAAGAAGCAGTGAAAGGTGCAGACGTTCAAATCGACACTACTCGTGCCGTACTGAACCAAATATTGATTGCGGGTCCAAACGCTCAACAAGTGATTGGTACTAACCTACAGTCTGGTGCATTCAAGTTCTCGAATGGCGACATCAAAGGCTTCGGTCAATTCATGAGCTACTTCGATAAGCCAATGACTCCAGAAGAGATCATGCTCATCGTTCGCTAATAATCAAAGGCTGCTAAGGATGGCGAGTCGATAACTTAGGGACCCATTGTGGTCCCTTTATCGTTTATTTATTGGTACAGTTCGCAACCTTAACTCAACGATCTAGGTCTATTGTTGGAGTAAGGAAACTGCCCTGCTTCTTTTAAGGTTCACACATGCTAAAACGTTTTGTTCTTTTGCTTTCACTCAGTTCTTCTCTGGTATTAGCTTGCGGATTACACCAAGAAACCGGATTTAGTTTAGTGACAGAGCCCGGTTCACTGGAGGTATTTGGCAATGTCATCACAGCAAGGCAAGATGACGAGTTCGGAAACCTAGATAAACCGGATCATTTCAAACTGTTTTCGATAAAGTCAGCACTCGCAAAGGCGCATCCGAGTAAGATTGAATTCAACTTATTTGAAGCGATTAAAGGTCACTACAGCCAAATCAGCATTGAAAAAGGCGTGAACATTTCAGGAAGAGACACTTTGCCGACAGAGAACGATTTATTGCTTATTACAGAGCTCGACGTGTTCGATGCATTAGCGAACGGAACGATCTCTTGGGATCAAGCGACACTGAATGGATTAGTGGTAATCAATGGCCCTCAAGACAAACGAGAGCAGCTTGAAGATTGGCTTAGTGATATTTTTGAAGGGTAATAGCTTAAAGCGGGACAGATAAAAAGTCGTCAAACCCTCGGACTTCAGAACATTGAGGGTTCAACGACAAACTTAAGTCAAAAAAGCGTAGGCAACGGAATCAACTCCAGCCCCAGCACACCACTGATGCTCATTACCACCAGCAGAGAGACCTTGAAGACGGTCTTTGACCACTGGAGGTAGTTGAGGCAATCAACCTTACGAAACGTCACTTTAGTCCACATAAAACAGACTGCCGCCGACACAGCTAGGTATTCATAACCTGCGTCTCCGAGTAGGAACAGCGCCAATGAGACTGCGCCAAACGCCACCACATAGGCTTTCATGTGCTGATGTGCTTTGTCGACGCCCTCTTTCACCGGTAACACGGGAATGCCTGCATCTCGATAATCTTGTATCCGGAACATCGCGATCGCGTACGAGTGTGGCATTTGCCATAAACAGAACATCACAAACAACAATACCGCTTCAAGGCTGATGTAATTAGTCACCGCCAAGTAACCCACCAATGGCGGAACTGCGCCCGAAATACTGCCGACTAAAGTGCCGTACACCGATGTACGCTTGTACCACATGGTGTAGAAAAAGACGTAAAACACATAGCCAAGCAACACCATGACCGCAGAGATCGGATTAGCGAACTGAAACAGAAGCGCTGTGCCTGAGAGCAGTAAAACCAAGGCATAAACGAACGCGACGTCCGTATTGATGTTGCCCTGAACCAATTCTCGATTTTGTGTGCGCTTCATCTTTTGGTCGATGTCTCGATCAAAGATGTTATTCACCACACAACCTGATGCAATCACAAGTCCCACACCCGCTAATGTTGTCAGTAACAACATCGCATTGGCTGGTTCTGTTTTTGCGGCGAGGAAGAACCCCGCCGCAACAGAAATCAGGTTGCCGAAAATGATGCCCGGTTTGGTGATAGACAGATATCTTTTCAGCATACCTAGCCTACAACTTCATGTTGACGTTCATGTTGTAGATGATCCATACCGAGCCAGCGATAAGAATCAATACAACAATGGCGGTAAACATCAATGACACCAAGTTCCAACGCCCATCGGGAGATTTCGCTTCCATGTGCAAGAAGTACTTAAAGTGGACAAAGATTTGCACCAGCGCACAGCCGAACAAGATCACGTAAGTTTCCGTACTTGGTAGCGCATGTGCCCACACAATGTAGAACGGAATAATGGTGAGAATTAGTGAAGCAATAAAGCCTTTCACGTAATCCGTTGCACCGCTGTCTAGATGCTGTTCCATTACATCACCCCCATTAAGTACACGATGGTAAATACACAAATCCAAACGATATCAAGGAAATGCCAGAACAAACTTAAGCACTGGAAACGCATCGACATGTTGTCGTTCAAGCCTTTGGTTGAAAGTTGGTGATACGCCACCGCCATCCAGATAAGACCGAACGTTACGTGCAAACCGTGTGTACCAACCAAGGTAAAGAACGCTGAAAGGAACGCACTCTCTTGAGGACCATAACCTTCTGCAATCAAGTGGTGGAACTCATACACTTCCATACAGATAAAGGCTAAGCCCAATACGAAAGTCACTTTGATCCATCGCTTCAGTCCGGTCACGTCTTTGCGCTTCATTGCAATCATGCCAAAACCAAAGGTGATGCTACTGAACAGCAGCATCATGGTTTCGACAAACACGAACGGCAGTTCAAAGATGTCTTTACCTGTCGGCCCTGCAATTGATCCACTCTCAAGCACAGCATACGTCGCGAAAAGCGTGGCAAACAGGACACAGTCACTCATCAAGTAAACCCAGAAGCCAAACAACTTATTCCCCGCAGCTTCGTGGTGATGATCATGCGAGTGTGCAAGATCATAAGTGTGTGACGGAGTATTAGCTTGCATACGTCGTCTCCAAGTCATCTTTTTTGTCGTTGTTATCAGTGTCAGCGCTGTTACCACGACCAGAATGGTCGCCTTTCACTGACTGTTTCTTCGCTTCTGCAAGCTGTGCACGTCGAGCCGCTTCAATCGCTTTGATCTCTTCAACTTCCACGTAGTAGTCCACATCGTCGTTGTAGCTGTGTTGAATACACGTCACCACGATGCCTACTAAGCTTGCAGCCGCTAGCCACCAGATGTACCAGATCATTGCGAAGCCAAATGCCAACGCCCATGCAGACACATAAATGCCTGTCGGTGTGTTCTTCGGCATGTGAATACGTTCGTATTCTTCTTCCTGAGTTGGATCAAACTCACCACTTTGCTTTTGATACCAGAACGAATCGATCTCATCGCCCTTAGGCAATTTTGCAAAGTTATAGAACGGTGGTGGTGACGATGTCGCCCATTCGAATGTACGTCCGCCCCAAGGGTCACCCGTTAGATCTCGGTTTTGGTCGCGGTCACGAACACTCACGTAAATCTGAACGAACTGACACACCACACCCATCGCAATCACGCCCGTACCTGCAGCCGCAACCGCCAATAGTGGGAAGAACTCAGGGTTAATGTCTTGGCTCAAACGACGCGTCATGCCCATAAAACCTAGAGCGTAAAGCGGCAAGAACGCCATCAAGAAGCCGATGATCCAGCAGTAGAACGCGCGTTTGCCCCAAAGCTCGTTCAGAGTGAAACCGGTCGCTTTCGGGAACCAGTAACCAATCGCAGCGAAACAACCGAACACTACGCCACCGATGATTACGTTGTGGAAATGCGCAATCAGGAATACTGAGTTATGCAGAATGAAGTCTGCACCCGGTACTGCCATTAACACGCCCGTCATACCACCAACGGTGAAGGTGATAAGGAAGCCAACTGTCCACAACATAGGTGTTGTGAAACGGATACGACCTTTGTACATGGTGAACAGCCAGTTGAAGATCTTAACCCCGGTCGGGATAGAGATAATCATGGTTGCGATGCCAAAGAAGGCATTCACATTGGCGCCTGAACCCATGGTAAAGAAGTGATGCAGCCAAACCACAAACGCTAAAATAGTGATAGCCACCGTCGCCCATACCAGTGAGGTATAACCAAACAGTTTTTTGCGAGAGAAGGTTGCAGTCACTTCAGAGAACACACCGAAGATAGGCAAGATTAGGATGTACACCTCAGGGTGTCCCCATGCCCAAATCAAGTTCACATACATCATCACGTTGCCACCAAGGTCGTTGGTGAAGAAGTGCGTGCCGATGTATCTATCCAACGTCAGAAGCGCGATGGTTACCGTTAGGATTGGGAAAGAGATGATGATCAGGATGTTGGCACACAGAGATGCCCAAGTGAATACTGGCATCTTCATCATTGGCATAGAGGGAGTACGCATGCGCAAAATGGTCGCAAAGAAGTTCACACCCGTTAGCGTAGTACCCACTCCGGATATTTGCAGCGCCCATATCCAATAATCGACCCCGACTCCCGGGCTCGCCTCAATACCAGACAGCGGCGGATACGCCAACCAACCCGTACGGCCAAACTCACCTAAGCCAAGCGACATGTTGGTTAGGATAATACCCACCACAAATAGCCAGAAGCTCAAGTTATTCAGATAAGGGAATGCAACATCACGAGCACCGATTTGCAACGGCACGATGATGTTCATCAAACCGATAACCAAAGGCATCGCTACGAAGAAAATCATGATCACGCCGTGAGCCGTGAAGATCTGGTCGTAGTGATGTGGCGGCAAATAGCCCGTTTCACCGGCTGCAGAAAGCAATTGCTGGCTACGCATCATGACCGCATCAGCAAAGCCACGAACTAACATCACCATCGCAACAGCAATGTACATGAAGCCCAATTTTTTGTGGTCTACCGACGTAAACCATTCATTCCAAAGGTATTGCCACTTACCGGCTTTGGTTACCGCGTACACCACTAAACTGCCCACTAAAGCGATCATGGTTAACGTGACCAAAATAATGGGCTCGTGGTAGGGAATTGAGTCTAGAGTTAATCTTCCAAACATGACGATTATCCTTGGGTTTCCGGCAAACAGTTCATTGAACCAGGGTGCTGGGTCACGACATCGGTGAATAAAAATGGTGGGATACTGGAGAACAGAGTGACGGGTTCAGCCACACTTGGCGCAGCCAATGAACGGAACTGCTCCCAATCTTCAATGCGATCAGGGCTTGCTTTCACTTTTTCCACCCAGTTTAGAAATGCCACTTGATCAGGCATGGCTGATGCAGTGAATTTCATCTGTGAGAACCCTTTGCCACTGTAGTTCGATGCAAAGCCTTTGAAGTCACCTTCGTGGTTTGCAATCAAATTCAACTTGGTCACCATTCCCGGCATCGCGTAGATCTGCGAACCAAGACGCGGGATAAAGAATGCGTTCATGATGTTGTCTGAAGTCAGCTTAAACGTCACCGGAACATCTTTCGGGAACGCAACATAGTTAACCGTCGCAATGTTTTGCTCCGGATAGATGAACAGCCACTTCCAGTCCAGAGAGACCACTTCGATCACCATAGGTTGCACATCACTTTCCAGAGGCTTTGATGGCTCTAATTCGTGTGTTGTTCGCCAAGTGATGGTGGCTAGAATCGCGATGATGATGATTGGAATCGTCCATACCACCACTTCAATCTTGGTTGAGTGTGCCCAGTCAGGTGCATACTCTTCCGTGGTATTGCTCTCGCGGTATCGGTAAGCAAAGTAGATGGTCATCAGAATCACTGGGATGACGACAATCAACATCAGCAACAGAGCCGTGATAATCAGCTCTTTTTCCTGAACGCCAACGCTACCTTTTGGGTCGAGCAATGCGGAGTTACATCCTTCGAGCATCAGAATGGTTCCCAGCAAACCAATCTTCGACAAACTTGTCCTCGATAAAATGCGTTTATATCTTGAAGCTTCCATTAACTTTCTCGATGGTTATCCAGCCTCAGAACGAATGCCTAAGTACTGGTTGTCATGATCATTAGAATATTTATGTGTTGAGCATGTGAAACGCCGCATCTCAAAAAGCAATGCAATAAGGTTCGTTACTGCTGGGTTAAAACCACACAGAAAACATGACTTAATTGTTACACTTTGAAATACATTGTTACATTTGGCGCATTATGAAGAGTTGAAATTGAAAGCTCACCAAACAAACTTGGAAACTAACCTTCCATTTATGAAGACGAAAACTAAGAAGCAGTAAGCGATTAAGACACACATCAATAGCGTGCTACACAGATGGAGCCAGTACTGACAAGGGATTTAGAAAAAGTAGATAAACACTCGATCGTCACCACAGCTCGGGGCAAGTTCAAGGTACATTAGAAAGAGCGAATGAATAGAAGTGTGACGCCCGTCAAAATTGTGAATTCACATACCATTTACAAGGTATTCACTGGTTAGATTATTCAAAACACCCACTCATTCACCAACAAGATAATCAAGCATTCATCGATGCACTAATGTGACGAATTGAGAGTGTAATAGCGGTGAAAAGCACAACAAAAAGGTAGGAATTGGGATGAATTTATCGAGAATAACCACACCATAATCGAGCCAGATACGGCTCGATTATGGGCAATTAAAGAGTAGCCAAATTGAAGAGACGTTAAATTGAAAAACAGTTATGCCGCTTGAGTAGTCATGGATTTTCTCTGATTTCGAGTCATCAAATGATAAACCACAGGTACAAAGTAGAACGAGATAAGCGTGGTTAATACCGTTCCGCCAACAATCGCGACCGCGAACGGAGGCCAGAAACCACCGCCAGCGATGATCAATGGCATAAAGCCGCCAACAGTCGTTATCGTGGTTGAGCTGATATGGCGAGTACACGACATCACAGCTTCAACGACTGCATCTACATTCCCGGAGGAAGCCTCTTTATCGAGTTTCAATTCGGTCAAAATCACAATGGCCGCGTTAATCGCTAAGCCCGCAATCCCAAGCATCGCGATAATCACCGTAAAGCCGAACGGATAACCGAAGATCCATACCGACAACAGCCCTAGTCCACCAGCCAACCCTGCTACCATGAAGATGATGCTGCTCATTCGGAACGAGTTGAATGACATCACCACCACCAGCACCATCAATACCACCACGACTGCGACATTCGAGATGAGGCTGTTGACTGAATTGTCTCGCTCCGCTGATTCGCCACCAAAACCAATGGTGTAACCCGATGGCATCTCATAGCTTGCTAAGCGTTTTTGGAATTCATTAAGTACGGTTTGAGGTAAGACACCCGCTTCAATGTAACCCTCGATGGTATTCACACGCTGCCCGTTACGACGAGTAATCGCACCGCGACTGGTCGTCAATTCCAGTTCTGCCAGCGTCGAAACATTGATCCCTGTTGAGTAGACATCAGAACTGATTGGCAGACGAATATTGCTTAAGTGAACCAAGTTTTCACGCGCCTCATCTGCCACACGAACACGGATTGGTACCGACTCACTGCCTTCAATCACAGAGCCACTTTCACGACCTGTCAGAGTAGTTTGCAGCATACCTGCGAACTGGTTCAATGAAATACCATTCAGCTTTGCGGTGTCTTCATCAACCTTCAACCACACCTTCGGAGTACCTGGTTGCAGGGTTTCCCTTGTGTGCGTCACATGAGGAACACCCGCCAAAATCAATCGCACATCCTCACCAATCGCTTTCAACGTATCGAGGTTTTCACCATAGACACGCAGTTCAACGGGCGCGGTAAATGGAGGCCCTTGGTTAAGCTTACGTACCAAGATTTGTGCTTCCGGCACCTCTTCATCCAACACCTTTTGCAACTGTGGAATTAGCGCATTGGCTTGGTCAAAGTTCTCTGTTTTCACCATCGCTTGCGAGAAGTATGGCGCATTATTTTGCCTTGCTTGCAGGTTGTAATAGAAGGATGGGAAGTTAGCGCCCACGAGCCAATCAATGCGCTCCACTTCAAGGTAACGATGAATGATATCGTCTATTTTCTCAGAGGTATTCTTCGTCGCATAAATGCTTGCTTGCGGCGGCATGTACACCTGAATCTCAAACATATCTCGGTCTGATGGCGGGAAGAATTGCTCAGTCAGCTGAGACATACTCCAGTAACCAGTAAACGGAACCAACAACACCAAAGCAATCGTGATGATTGGATGCGTGACGCCAAAGCGAACAGAAGATGAGAACCAGCGCGTCAAAGCAGGAATTCTCAAACCCGTCATGTACCAATGGTGCTGCCCTTTCTTGTCGACATCACTGAGTTGTTTCGGCAGTAGCTTGGTCGCTAAACCTGCGATTAAGGTGTGCGAGATAATGTAAGAGCCGATCAATGAGAAAGAAACGGTAATCGCAATACCACCGACAAATTCACCCGATGCTCCCGGCATCAAGATAATCGGGGCAAACGCCAACACGGTAGTTAAGGTTGAGCCTAATAACGGCACCCATAAATGCTTCAATGCATTCATGGTCGCTTCAGCTCGCTGTTGTCCTTTCAAACGATAAGCTTGAATGGTATCGACCATCACCACCGCGTTATCAACCATGATCCCGAGCGCCACAATTAGGCCTGTCACCGACATTTGGTTAATCGGCACACCGGTCATTTTCATGATCGACAGGGTCAATAATGAGGTTAACGGCAGAGAAATGGCGACTAAGATCGCGGCACGCACGCCTAAAGTGACAAACAACACAATCAAAATCAGACCGAAACCGATCATCAAGCTTTTGCCTAAATCGTCTAAGCGAGTTTCGGTATAACCTTGCTGATTAAAGAGCACCGTCACCTTAACGTTACTTGGTAACTCTTGCTCAAATTTACCAATCAGAGCATTAGCTCGCGACGTCCAGTTGTCGACTCGCAGATCAGGATGCATTCTTGCCGCGACAATCACACCCGGCTCACCATCAATAATGGCAATCTGGTCTTGTGGGGTTTTCTCACCACGTTTCACAGAAGCAATGTCTTCCATACGGATGATGTGACCATTGCTATCAGTGGCTATTGGCACTTGCTTAATACGTTCAATAGAATCGAGTTCAGATTTAATTTCTAAGCCAAAGCGAGAATAAGCACTCACTAACTCGCCGGCGGAGTTCTTGGCGTCTGCCCCTTCGAGCGACTCAGCAATATTGGCACTTGAGCGCCCTAGAGCAGCGGCATCGGCCGTACGTAAACTGATTTGAATCTCTTCTTGCGGCATCCCGTATTCAT
The DNA here is from genome assembly GCF_041470465.1 of Vibrio sp. 10N.261.55.F4. Lineage (NCBI taxonomy): Bacteria > Pseudomonadati > Pseudomonadota > Gammaproteobacteria > Vibrionales > Vibrionaceae > Vibrio > Vibrio sp. 10N.261.55.F4. Next base: position 514,000 of record NZ_JBFRMM010000002.1, read on the forward strand.
CAACGAATTCAGTACCCGACAAAGTTCTTAGTCGCTTGGCGAGCTCTTTGGCATAACGGCCCAGCGTTAACCTATCAGGCTCGCCTGCACCAGACCAAGTTAGAGATGCGATGGTCGTGAAAGCATAAGTATGGTCGCTATCGAGATCAGGCGATTGAGCACCCGCAGGCAAAATGGATTCGATATCAGATAACTTGTCGCGAGCTTGGGACCAGACGGGTTCTGGCTCGGTGATGGTGTCATTAAGTTCTAGCGTGACAATCGATACGCTCGGCCTAGAGGTTGAACTCACCAATTTAACTTCACTCAGCTCACGCAGCTTGTTCTCGATTACCTCAGTAACCAAGGTTTCAACACGCTCGGCACTGGCGCCGGGGAAGCTGGTTGTGATGTTCGCGTAACGGTTGATGATTACTGGGTCTTCTGCACGTGGCAACGTCATGAACGCCGAAATACCACTCACCATCAGCAGCGCGGTCATCAAGATAAGCAGTCGAGTGTTGGAAATAGTCTCTATTATTTTCATACTATTACCTACTCAGCCGCACTGACTGGTTTCACGATTTGGCCCGGAACTAAGCGATGTAAACCACTGGCGATGACCTGTTCACCGTCTTCAATCGCCCCACTCACATACGCTTGTTGATTGTTGGCAAACAACACCTGAACACTTCTACGTTCAACCTTATTGTCTTCACCAATCACAAAGATGTTCCACACACCGCGCAATCCATCAATCAAACCCGTTAATGGCACCCAGTAACCTGAGTCATCAATCTGCTCATCAAATTTAAGGTAGGCAAGTTGCCCTTCCAATACCGATGATTGTTCAGGGAATAGGTAACGCAAACCGACACTGCGAGATTGGGTGTCGACCATTGCGCCGGGATTCAATAGCTCCACGGCATAATCTGTTCTCCCAACTCGGATGTTAGGCGAAGAAAGTGAGGTGACTTTTTGCATTTGGTGAGCAGGAATACCGATGAAGGCCTCTTTGCCCTCAGAAGCGAGCAGTGTAAGAGTTGGATTACCCACATTCACCACATCTCCGAGCGAAACAAAGCGCGTCGCGATGGTTCCAGAATAAGGCGCAAGCACTGTCGACTTCACCAATTTCAGTTCATTGCCTTTTACCGATGCATCGATGCGCAACAAGTTCGCCTGCAATACGCGTTGCTCACTGGTGAGAGAATCAATCTCCGCTTCGGCACTGAAGCCTTTCGCTTTCAATGAACGTTGACGTTTAAGGTTCGCTGCCACCAAACTCAATTGAGCTTTGACTTCTTCAGCCTGCGCTTTCAGTTGGCTAGACTCGGTTTCCAAAAGTTGGGTATCCAATCGGATCAACGGCTGACCTGTTGTGACTGTGTCACCGACATCCACTAAAATCGCATTTACTTTTCCGGCCAACTCGAAACCTAAATTGGCCTGCTGACCCGCCTTAACCACACCGACATATTCACGCTGTACCGCATACGATGGAGAGCGTTCCAAAGCGACAGTTTCTACTGTTAAGACTGTCGACGCTGCACTACTCGATTCCACTGCAGCATTATCTGCATCGGATGCTGTCTCGGCTTGTGTATTTTCACCACACCCGACAAGAAGAGTCGACAACGCCACTGCTACTGCGCTTCCCTTCATCAATTTATACATACTTCCTGTTCCTATGCGGTACTCAATTATGTTCTTTTTTTAGACTAACCAAACCAAACTAGACTGTCTAGTTTGATTATGTTAAAAATAAGTTTCATAGTTAGTGTTTGATAAAACCATCACAAAAAGCATAATGCTTAGCGCCAAATGAGACACCTATAGCGGAGTATCAATAGGCACTAAGCAAAGAGACAAGCTAGGTAACGACCCAACACCAAGTAACGAGAAGCAAGCACGTGACAAAAATCATCAAGAGTGAACAGAAGAGATCGCAGATCTTAACCGCAGCCAGCCAACTTTTCTCTGAACATGGCTTCAAGATCAATATGGATCAAATAGCCAAAGCAGCGAACGTTTCCAAGCAAACGGTCTACTCTCACTTTAAAAACAAAGACGAACTTTTCGAAACCTGCATGCAAACCAAGTGTGCGGAGCGAGAACTCAGTCCTGCTGCCTTTGATATGGATGCTGCGGTGGGTGATGAGTTGGTGAAATTTGGTGTGAAGTTTCAAGATTTGTTACTTGATGAGCAGTCCAGACAGACCTTTCAAAATGCTGTGAGCCAATCCAACACGCACCCAGAGATCGCCTCTATCTATTTAGAAACTGGGCCTCAGAAAACCACCAAATTACTTGCTGATTATTTGCAGTCGAAAATAGACTCTGGTGATCTCACACTGTCGACATCAAGCTCACCAGTCATTGCAGCACGCCAACTGTTGCTGATGTTTCACGGCAAATCGGCGTATTGGTCATTCTTCGGTCACGAAAGCGGAGAATCCGAAGAAGAAAGGCTTCACTACACTCGCGAATGTGTCGCGCTATTCTTGAACGGCAACCAGCCTCGTTAATCTTAGAATATTTAACCGTTAGCTCGCATTTGAAGCTGACTCAAGAAGTAACTCATAGAAACGTTTAGCAGCAGGGCCTGTCTTGGCTCCTTTTGGTAAAGTCAGGTGCAGCGGAACGTGATACCCACTGCCATTTTCGACATTCAACACCATTAGCTTGTCGCTACCTCGACTTTCCACAATGTGCTTTGGTAGTCGACAATACCCGACTCCCTGCTCTACCGCGCCAAACGCATGGTCGAAATTATCCACCGTAATACGCTGACTCGACTTCAACCAGCCTACATCCTTTTTGTTCCCTTGCTTTTTACTGCCTTGAATAGCTTGAGCACCTAAATCTCGCACCACAATTTGTGGCAAAGACGACAGTTGATTCAACGACACTGAAACGGCACTTGCTAACGGGTGTGAGCTAGCAACGACAGGCTCCATCATCGTAAAACCAAAGGTTTCGGCTGAGTAATTAGTAATAGGCAAGTTGATGATAGCCACATCAGCCAGTTCTTGAGTCACCATTTCCGTTGTTTTAGACAATGACGTTTCCATCACTTGAATCGATGTGGTGCTGTTCTCCGTCAAAAATGTAGCCATCGGTTGATAAAGGCGTTCAAGGCAGCACAAGTGATCAACAGCAACCACAATTTCAGACTCAACACCTTTCGCTAGCTGTTCACTGATCAACTCTAGCTCGCGAGCTTGTTCCAACATACTGCTTGCACGGCGCAACAGTGATTTCCCATCCTCCGACAATACCGCCCTACGACCTTCAACCTGCACTAAAGTCACGCCTAATTGGTCCTCCAATTTTCTCAGCGCATAAATCAGCGTGGTGTGGCTCTTGTTCAATTGCACTGCCGCCGCCTGAATGCTGCCTGCGCGGTCAATCTCGTAAAGGGTTTGCCATTGGTCGAGGGTGGTTTTCAATCTCATCGGTCTAAAATCCTGATAGTTAATAACTATATTATGAACTTTTCTGTCTGTTTTTTACAGGTAATATCTATTCCAACAGGCAATCAAGCCCCCTACGTTTTGCGAAATGACCATGAGTCTCAGCGCAATACCAAGTAACTGTTTGGAGAAATAACCATGAAATTATTACAAGTCGATTTTGAATTTTCAGGCCCATTTGGTGAAGAGATGTCGAGCGCGCTAGTTGACCTAGCAAAATCTATTAACAACGAACCGGGTATGATCTGGAAAATCTGGACAGAAAACGAAGCTGAAAAACTGGGCGGTGGTGTCTATCTTTTTGAAGACCAACTCAGTGCAGAGACGTACCTAGCGATGCATAGCGCTCGCCTTAAACAGATGGGTGTCGACGAAGTACGTGGTGTAATTTTCGACGTGAACCAGCCTTTAACTACCATTAACAAAGGCCCAATCAACGACTAGTTAATTCGCTGAATGAAAACAAAGCGATTGGAATGAATAAAGAATTAGCGAAAGGCACGAGATAGAGAGATAACAAATGAACAATAAAACGTTTTTAAGCCTACACGGCATCATTTACGCAGGGTTTGCTTTGGCGTTGTTTTTCCTACCAACGGTCATGTGGCCTATGTACGGCGTAGAAATTAATGATAAGTACGCTTATTTTCTCTCTCAGCACACCAGTATCTTCCTTGGTGGTATTGCCGCGATAAGTTGGTTATTGCGAGACATTGAGCCCGGAGTCAGTGCCAAAAAGCTCATCCAAGGTTTGGTTGTGACCAATATGCTGGGTGCCATCATCACACTGTATGCAGCGTTTACAGGAATCTTTGTTGGCTTTGGCTGGAGTGATCCTGCGTTCTTCCTGTTTCTATCAATACTGAGCGTGTTGCAGGTTCGCAAGCAAGCTTAACCAATGAGTTCAGATAGCACAAACAAAAAAACACTCGGTATATGCCGAGTGTTTTCGTATTAAATCGTTAACTTTAACGTCAGGCTATGAGCGACCAAGCATACGACTTAGCGTGCCATCTTTATCGACAAACTGATGCTTCAATGCGCCTAATACATGCAGAGCAAGTGCCACCATAATCAGGTTCACTGAATTGACATGAACAAAAGAAGCCGCAGACTGTAACCATTCGGTTTTTTCACCAGCAGCGATAAGCTCGAAACCGAACACGTCTAATGCACGCCCACCAGCAACACTCATCACAGCACCAGAAATTGGCATCGCCAACGTCACCAACAATAAGAAGTGGTGAACACTTTTCGCTGCGATTTCTTGTGCTCTCGTCAATACGGCAACACTCTCAATTGCGCCCTCTTTAAAACGCAATACCAAGCGTGAAAGTGCGACAACTAAAACAATCAAACCCAACGATTTGTGTAGCCCCATCAACTCACCTTTTTCGGGGCCTCGCGTCATGCCTTCAAATTGAAGTCCAATCACAAACACGACAAGGAACAAAATACCGGTAAGCCAATGGAAAACAACAGTCTTTTTCGATAACGAATTACTCATAATGACCACTTTATGTCTCTAAACTTGATGCTATTTTCGCCTAATATCATTACGTTTTATAGGGTAAATACGTAAAGTTAGGTAAAGACAAATAGAAGCCAGAAATCGTTATTTTGTGTGCTCTACAAAAATCAACTTGTCAGTGTTGAAGCCACGCTCTTTAGACATGCTTTTGAACTTCTCCATCACCTCTGGCGCAACTTCTGGTGTTCTTGAAAGCAGCCATAAGTAATCGGTGTCAGGGCCAGAAACAAACGCGTACTGGTATCCCTCTTTGTCCAATTCAAACACCACATAAGCGCCGTAGAAAGGGCCAAAGAAAGACACTTTCAAATAGCCTTGTTCAGAGCCCTCAACGAAGTACGCTTTTCCTTCCGCTTCGTTCCACTCACCTTCTTCCGCCGAATAACCACGGTTAATCACCTTCACGCCGCCATCATCACGAAAGCTGTATTCAGCGCTGATGTTGTCTAAGCCACGCTCAAACGAGTGATCCAAACGAGCCACTTCGTACCATTTCCCTAGGTATCGTTCCAACTCAAACTGTTGAACAGGCTTTACCGTTTCGGGCATGCCAACACAACCACCCAATAAGATCACGCTAAGCAGCAATAATATTTTTTTCATCCTAACCTCGACTTGTTTTTATTAGTAATGCGAGTAAGTCTCTTGAAAACATAAACTTACATCCTTGGTAATACGTTAAATCCATTTTTATAGCTCACTTAACTGTAATTTATTCAGAACCTTATGTGAATTGTTTAGTCTGCGAATGGATTCGCAATCCTTTATTGACGAGCTGTATTCCCACAACCACCTCAAAAGGCACTGGAATTACATTCAAACAAGAGAGCAACCAAGGACACTTTATTATTAAAAATTCACGATATGATTCTGGCCACTCGCTTTCTATACTTACTAAACAGTGGAACATGGAAGACATAATAATGAATAACAAGCTCACTCTGTCACGCACTGCATGGATAGCATTACTCGCAAGCTTATCGGCCGTAGCGCCGGTGCTTGCACAAGCCAACACTATTGTTCAAACACAAACAGCAGTTCAAGCGCAAACAACTGTTAAAAGCCAAAGTGCTGACCAAATTTTTACCAATGCAGATATATATATGGGCATCGCGAGTCAGACTCGATCGTTACCCACAAAGGCAAGATCATCTTTATCGGTAACCAATCACAGGCGCAAACTTTTCAAGGGCAAAGCACTGATGTCATTGATCTAGACAATGCCTTTGTCTTGCCGGGGTTCATTGACAACCATAACCATGTGTTTGAAGCCGCCTCAGAGCTGGGTGGCAATTGTGAACTCGACTCTGAAGCAACGTTAGAAGAGCAAATTCCCTACTTAGAAGCGTGTAAGATCAATGCTGATACCGATGGCAGAGGTTGGCTAATGGGTTATGGTTTTTCTTTAGAAGCGACGCTCGATAGCGACTCTGACTACACGCCACTAGAGATCATCGACAGTATCTTCCCGGATCGCCCTGTGGTGATCATGGAGCAGACATCACACTCAATGTGGGTCAACTCCAAAGCACTAAAAATCGCCCGAATCAGCCAACAATCTCCGGATCCACAAGGTGGCGCTTATTTAAAAGATCCTAATAGCGGCAAGCTCAATGGCATCTTGCTAGACAATGCTGGCGATCAAGTGATGGAGATCGCTTGGAACAGCCAAAGCGAACTGTTTGAGCAAAGCTACCAAGGGTTAATGTTCGGACTTGAGGAAGCGGCAGCCCACGGCATCACCACCATTGGTGACGGTCGCATGTATTGGAAACGAGGTTGGTATGACGTTTGGCTAGAGGCCGAGCAAAATCAAGACTTAACGGCGCGTGTCTCGCTACGCCCTTGGGTGTACCCATCAATGGCAATGCCTTCTCAATTAGAAGTCTTTGAAAAGATGTATTCCGACGATAAAAGCCGTCTGTTACTTGTCGATCAGGTGAAAATGTACAGCGATGGCATCTTTATCAATGGCACCGCCAAAACACTCGCGCCCTACTTAGATACTTATCTTCCCCAGTCTCCTAATGGCTTGAACTATATTCCGCCGGAACAAATGAAAGAGTGGCTAACTGCGCTCGAAAAAATAGGGTTTAGCGCCCACATTCATGCCATTGGTGATGGAGCGGTTCGTGAATCTCTTGATGCAATAGAAAGTATTCGCAAACAAGGCTCAACCAAACCCTACACCCTAACCCATGTCGAATTAATCAATGATGAAGATGTGCCACGCTTTCGCCAATTAGACGTAACCGCAGATTTCCAAGTCGGCTCTGATTACGTTGCAAGGCATCAACACCAATGGGCCGAAGCTTTTCTTGGTGCTCGCCGTGCCAAAGCCATGATGAACCTCGACGCGATACTCAAGACCGACGCGAATATCACCTTAAGCAGTGATTGGAATGTACACGACATCAACCCTTTGGTCGGCATCGCGAACAGCTTAATCATGGGCAAAACCGGCCTAACCGATATTTATACCGCGATTGATGCTTACACACTCAATGCCGCCAAAAGTCTTGGAATTGAAGACGTAACAGGTTCTATTGAGGTGGGGAAATCCGCTGACTTCGCCATTCTCGAACGCGACATCACCACAGTGTCAGCAAGACAAATCGCTAAGACTCAGGTGTTGATGACGGTGTTACGCGGGGATGTGGTTTACGAAAAATAGAGCCAATTAGCGTATCGAATTGGTTATCGCAACTCAAACGAAAACGAGCCAGCTTATTCAGCTGGCTCGTCTGTTATTCACATAGGTATTTTATGTTGTGTTACGCGTTGGTCTCTTTAAGCGCTTTCACATTTGAATCTTGTTTGTCATCCAGAGCAAAGTAGATCTTCGATACAATCACTTCAGCAACCAGAATCGTAAATACCACCGCGAAGAACGCGACAACACCGCCCCAAGGGCCTGTAAAACTCACCTTATCTCCGAACAGAAGGTTAATCGCTTCTAGCATCACGAATTTTGAGCCCACCAAGATGATATAAGTGGTGATTGCTCGGTAAACCTTAGGCGCGGTGCCCGGCTTGCTTTTGAAGTGCTCGGCAATCTTGTGCTCTAAACCAATAGAGAGCTTCAACAACAACGCCGCAATCAAAGAGATAGTGAAAGACTCAATGTTGACGAAGTCCCAGTACTCATCGAAGAAGTTAAGTACGACCAAGTCCACCAGCACGGCTAACGTGTAACCTACGAATAGACGTTGTGGTGTGTTGAACCCGTAAACTTTGTCTGATTTAATCATTCTGTCTCTCTCTAATTTGATAAGTAGCCTTGATTTGAAATACATCTTAGCGTTCGAATCGAAGCAAAACTTACCATTTCATGACACTACTCAAAATCATTCACAACACAAATGAATCGTCATAGTGTCTTCGCCCCTCCACCTTCAATAATCCTGATCGCCCACGTATCACTGTAAAGTAAAATGGCACTCTCGAGTGATCTGCTACTACCAAGTAACCTGCCACTACCAACTAAAGAAAGAATAGCGACGCTAAATGGATGACATTTATTTAAGCAATGAGTGTGTTAATTGAAATCTTGCGTCCAATAAGACATCTTCGATGCATCTGACTTACTGGCTTTGTATCCAATCCCCATCTTTGTGTGTCGGCTATTCATCACGTTTTGGCAGTGACCTTCGTGACCAGCCCAACTATTAAGACCGGCATTGTTAATTTGCCCATCACTTCGTGGACTGGTGTAACCGAAAATAGGAATCACAACCGAATTGGATGAGAGGACAAACGCATTCTGACCAGAACTGTTCACAACAAAGTGACCTTGAGCATCTCTTCGGTACTGCTCATCTGAGTTCAACTGGGCATTACTCGCCGTATTATTGTCCCAAGCGATAGGAGCTGCTGGTGGGTAGTTACCACTCGAAAACGATGAACCAAAGGCATCACAATAACGTTGTGTCGACCTCGCACAATTTGTCGAGATAACAGATTGGTACTTGATACTGTTCTGACTTAGATCTTCTGGAATATTCACAATTCGGCACCATTTTTCATCGGCAACGCCTTGACCGGGCATCCCCCAAATCGCACCATTCAATAATTGATTTGTATCTAGTGAAGCGAAATCGATGAGAGTGTCGCTATTAAGCTGACCTAGATCCAAATCGATCTTTCCAGATGAAGTGTTCAACTCAAAGATCGAGGCCCCAACCTCCTTAGCTGCTGCGTTAATTTTGTCGCGCTGTAATAATTCCCACGAATCACCAAACCGCTCTTTTGACTGCTCTCCATAAGCTTGAGCGATAAAATCGTAAGTAGGTAAATTAGACTCTGTGCCGCTCCCATCTTTGGAAACTACGCTGCCAACGGTTTTAAATTCCAACGAACTGTCGAACACCGCATCGTTAAACACATACGATCCCAAGAGCTCACTAGAACAAGAGTTACTTTGCATATCGTATCGATATTCAGAAATTGTACCGTCCACAAGTAACTGATGATCCTTCCTTTGCGCGCTTAATCCTGTGGTTTCGTAACAGTGCCAATCGTTAACAAAGTTGCTGCCATTATCGATAACGATTGTTGGTACAGCGATAGTCACATCAACCTCCTGAGTATCTCCACTCTTGAACGCAGGCAGCTCATTTTTGACGGTAATAGATGAGAAATTTCTGATTGGATCCGTTTCTTCGATAAAACCTTCGATCGCAAAAATCATATTGTTGCTAAGAGCTTTAATGTCAGGCTGCTGAGAGGTAGATGATGAGCCGGTATTACTTGGATTACTTGGATTACTTGGAACATTAGCGTTATTAGACGTTGTGCTGTCACCTCCTGATGAACTCTCTCCACCACAACCCGTAATAATCAGTGCTAGAAGGGCGACTGCCGAGATATTTTGTTTTTTCATGAGTTAATCCTTAAGCATATATTTTTCTTGATGTAAGGATGTTGCCTCATAGAACGAACTTAAATTTCAGACCAATGTCAGAGCCCCTAAATACTGACACCGATTTAACATTTTATAAGATATTGTCAATTTAACGTTCGACCTATAAGTGGATGAACTCATTCAGTATTTTCATTAAGCCTTCCGTTTTAGATCCAGTTACAGTTCGGTAAATTGACTCTCAACACAAGGTGACGACGATTTGAAATACACCTTAACGTTCGAGTAGGAAAAACTTAGAAATATTGAAAAGCACCAAAAGATAAGTCTCGTCATTGCTTGTCACCAAATGGCCATTCTTCAAATGCTGCGCCCCATATGATGACCCCATCAGCGACACACACTCATTTCCAAAAGGTGCAGACTATGAAAAAGCTAATCACTAACGCGAACGTATTTAACGGTGTTGATAACAACCTAATCGAGAACGTATCACTTCTTATTGAAGACAACTTGATTACTCAAATTGGCGAGGTTGATGCAACGTTAGCGGATGAAATCATTGATGCTCAAGGTGGCACAGTCATGCCAGGCCTGATTGATGCGCACGTTCATATCACGCTCTCTGCCTCTTTTAATGTCATTGATACGATGACTCGTGAAGAAGTGGCGATTCGCTCAGCAAAGATTTCAGAAGAGATGTTAATGCGCGGCTTTACTACCATTCGCGACGTGGCGGGCAATACGCTTGGCCTTAAAAACAGTATCGACAAGGGCTATGCGACTGGCCCACGCATTCTTCCTTCAATGGCGGCTATCTCACAAACCTGTGGTCACTCCGATTACCGTCAAAACCAAGCACAAGAGCGTTTAGCAAACGGCCATGAAGACTCACCAATGATGAAGCAAGGCTCAATGAAAGTGGCCGATGGGCGTTCAGAAGTATTGAAAGCGGTGCGTGAACAGCTATTCATGGGCGCATCACAAATCAAGATCATGGCTGGCGGTGGCGCATCTTCAACCTTCGACCCGCTAGACACATTGCAATTTACATCAGACGAGATGAAAGCCGCAGTTGAGGCCGCTTCAGATTACGGCACTTATGTCGCTGCGCACATCCACACCTCTGATGCGATGCGCCGAGCAGCTGAAGCGGGCGTGATGTCTTTCGAACACGCGACCATCATGGACGACGACATTGCCGAAATCATTAAAGAGAAAGGCATTTGGGTGATTCCTTCTTACTTTACCTCTTCATTGATTGCAGAGCGTAAGATCCCGCTGCCAAATGAAGAGACATACCGCAAGACAGAACGCGTAGGCAAAGCGATGTTCAAGTCAGCAGAACTGATTAAGAAATACGACATCCAGAACATCGCTTTTGGCACTGACTGTGTAGGTGAAACCAACGTTCACGCGACACAATTGAATGAACTTGGTGCGATTGAGCAAGTATTCAATACCATCACCGCGCTTCGCATGGCGACATCAAACTGTGGTCGCTTGTTCGAAATGTCGACCTACCAACACCCATACCAAGAAGGCAAGTTAGGTCAGATCGTTGAAGGCGCGTATGCCGACCTATTGATCATCGATGGCAACCCACTGGAAAGTGTTGCATGTGTGGCGAACACAGAGACACAAAAACTGATCATGAAAGACGGCAAGGTGTACAAAAACACGCTTTAACCTCGAAAAGCGCTCGTCCATTCACCATAAAAGCAACAAATCTAAAGCAAATAACCGAGATGACTAACTTGGTTGTTTGCTTTTCTTTGAATCGCCTAAAACTGATCTCGCTTTCGACCAACAAACTCTGACAACAACTCGATTCTATTTTAGATCAGCATAAATTGTGGTTGGAAAACCAAGGCGGCGAACGAGCACAATTAGGTAATACCGATCTAAGTAATCTAGCGCTTCAAGATGTTGACCTTCGTTGCGCCAACCTGATACGTACTGATTTTAGTGGCGCCGATTTATCGGGTGCGAACATGAATGAGGCTGACATCACCTATGCCAATTTCAGCCACACGAACCTCAACAATACGAGCTTCCGCGATGCTGACCTACGTAACGCCAACATGAGTTACGCCCAAATGCTCAACGTCGATTTACTGCGTGCCGACTTGTTTCGCACTGACTTCAGCAATGCTCAAGTTAATGACTCTGCTTTCAAACGAAAAGACACAGGCAATACCATTATTGAGCTGCGAGATCCTACCCGACAGTGTCTCTCTGCCAAGTAGGTTCAAGCAGCGATGATCTCCAGTGCGCTGATATTGTTGCATATTCATTCGATTATTCGATAAATACCGAATTGGACTGGGCACTCACCTACTGAGCTCAGGTCGTAATAGCAGATCTCGCCCCCATATCACTAAGCATCGAACGACATTGTTCTTACTTGGTTTTTGTTCTTACATATTTTCGATTCTCATGTATTATGTGCGCCCATAATTGTATGACAAATATGTAGTGCTGTTTCTGTATGACCAAAGCCACCAACCACGCGATTTTGCTCTTAGTATTCGCCAACCTGCTCGCCTCCTTTTCAGACGTTTCACTAAAAGTACTGAATGGCGAAGTGCCCACGTTCCAATATGTGTTTATCCGCCAGCTATTGAGCGTGATGTTGCTGCTTCCTTTTTGGCTAAAGCTACCCAGAGAGACGCGCATGCAAGGTGGCTGTCGCATCAACTTCTTACGGGCTCAATTCATCCTAGTAGGTAGTGGCTGCGCAATGATTGCCATCACACACCTCACCTTGGCGACCGCAAATGCGATGTTCTATGTTGGGCCCATTCTTATGCTCCCGCTTTCTATTGTTTTACTGAAAGAGAAGCCGACATCATCAAAAGTGGTCGCGACACTGATTGGCTTCGTGGGTGTGTTAATCGTGTTGCGTCCAGAGCAATTTCACTGGGCCGCTATTGCGGGCTTAGGCAGTGCGCTCGCGATGGGTGTCGGCAATATTTTGATTAAACGTCTTCACGCAGAACAACACATTATCTCGACACTATTTTGGACCAGTGTGATGACTCTACCGCTGGCGTTGGCTCTTGCTCTGCCTGCATGGGCGGCGATTGAATGGCGTCATGTTGGGTGGATTATGGCAATCAACCTATTCGTTCTGGGGTACCATGCCCTTGTGGTGGTCGCTTATAAAAAAGCGCCAGCAAACCAAATTGCTCTCGCAGAATATTCGGGGTTGGTGTTTGTGACCCTATTTGGCGTGATGTGGTTTGACGAGATTCCAGACATGTTGACCCTTGTCGGTATTAGCCTGATCGTCATTCCTATGATGCCAATAAAATGGAAGAAGTATTTCAGTAGGCCAAACCAGACGGCCCTTGATATAGAAGCTAATCAGCCTAAGCCTTAATCGTCGGCAGCATCATTACTGCGCATCGAGCTAACCCACTTTCGACCTATTCAAATGAGAAAAGGGACCGGTATTTCTACCCGTCCCTTTTTATTTTCGTTTGTGTAAGGTATTACTTAAGCTTGAACACCAACACTTTGTTGTATGCCGTTACCATCAGTAAATCTTGCTGTTTCCCGCCAATTTCTAGATTGCTGATATGGCCCGCATCGATAGCAATGAAGTCTATTTGCTTACCGTCTTTATCGAACACACCCACGCCACCATGCGCTGCAACAAAGAGGTTGTCATCGGCATCAACAGCAACGCCATCAACCATAGGTTCAGAGCCAGACTCCGCTTTCACTTGAGCAAATTGCGTCTTATTGCTGAGTGACTGTCCATCAACATCAAATCGGTATACCCAGCCATCAGATGTGTCGGCAACGTATAACGAAGATTCATCAGAAGAAAAAGCGATGCCGTTTGGTAACTTGAACTCTCCAGTGATCAACTTTAGATCACCATTTAGGTAACGATAAACGCCATTAACCGCTTGCTCTGGTTCTGCCTTTGCTGGGCCGTAACCTTGGATACCAAACGGAGGATCGGTAAACCACACGCTTCCATCGCTATTAACGGTTAAATCGTTCGGGCTATTAAGCAGCTTGCCGTTATACGTTGCAGCGACAATCACTTTCTCTCCGTTGCCCTGACGGTACGACAGCTTTCTATCATGGCGGGCAGCCCACAGGTTGCCTTTGGCATCAATATCGAGACCATTGGCATAGCCAGAATTGTCATCAAAAACGCTCAACTTGCCGTTAAGGTCGTAAGAATAGGTTGTGTTATTTGGAATATCGCTAAACAAGAAACGTTGATGTTCCACATCCCATGTAGGGCCTTCAACAAAGCCGAATGAGTCTCCAACCAATGTTGGGTTGCTTTCTACAACAGAGGCAGCTGAAACATTCATAGAGGCAGCCATTGCAGCGGTAATAAGTAGTAATTTGTTCATTGTTCTTCTCCTTTCTGTTTACGTTTTGAATCTTAGTTGCTTGATGGAGTGAGAAAAACAGTACAAAATGACTTCACTGTTTATTAAATGGTGTTAATGATGAATTTGATTTATATGCAGACCTTCTTGACTGTCGCCGAAGAGCAAAGCTTCACCAAGGCCGCTGAAGTATTGGATGTGTCAAAAGGTTTGGTGTCTCGGCATGTACAACGACTCGAAGAAACATTGAATTCTAAGCTGTTTCACAGAACGACTCGTTCTATCAGCCTCACGGAAGTGGGTGAAGAGTTGTATTCGAAAGCGAAGCAAATTCAACTATTAGCAATCGAAGCGGAAATGCGTGTCTTAGACATGACGCAGGAAGTGGCAGGCGATTTGAAAATTACCGCCCCGATAGAGTTTGGGCGTGCGCTTTGTCGTCATATCATCCCTACTTTCAAGCAAGAGTATCCAAAAGTGGATTTGATTCTCGACTTTGGGCCGATGAAAAAGAAGATAGAGTCTGGCGACTTTGACATTGCTTTCCGAGCCTACGATGAACTGCCTAATGATGTGATTGCCAACGATCTCGGGCACATCCGCAATGTTCTCGTTTGCAGTGCGGATTACGCATCAACTTACCCAATCGCCACCACCAAAGACATCCACAAATGTAGCTTCATTCTTAACAGTCAAAATGAACGTTGGAATCAGTTGGAGTTGGTCAATGGCGAGCAAACCTACCATGTTGAAGTAACCGGAAGCGTTAGCTCGAATACCTACAGTTCAATTTTGGAGTTAGCGATGCAAGGGATAGGTGTCGCCAGCTTGCCGTTCTATCAAGTTGAAGAGCAGCTCAAACAAGGTGAGCTTATTCACGTATTCCCAGAATGGTCGATAAAAGCCCAAAAGCTAAGCCTTATCTATGCTCAAAGAAGAGTAACACCGCAGAAGTTAGTCACTTTTAACCGAGCGGTAAAAGAGTGGCTGGAATCGAATAACGCTTATACGTTGTGAGTTTTAGAACGCTAAACCTTTCAATTGGAACGTATGTGCGTTCCATTCATATCAGGCTCAATCGCAGTGCTTTCAATAGCTGATAGGCTGCCGTGTATTCGTC
Source organism: Vibrio sp. 10N.261.55.F4 (assembly GCF_041470465.1). Taxonomy (NCBI): domain Bacteria; kingdom Pseudomonadati; phylum Pseudomonadota; class Gammaproteobacteria; order Vibrionales; family Vibrionaceae; genus Vibrio; species Vibrio sp. 10N.261.55.F4. The sequence goes on from NZ_JBFRMM010000002.1 coordinate 529,328, forward strand.
GATTTTGAAACACCCTCCCCCTCTAACTCCCCCTCAAGTTGAGTTCATCCCCCTCTCTAGATTGACGACCGAGGGGGAGAATCTTCTTTGGCGCTGAATGTGAAAATGCGCATGTCGCCATCGGCATTCAGTTCCTCCCCTTTCCACGAAATCATAATGGGTCGAAAATACGGATTAAGGGGAGATTAGGAGGGAATTTGAGGTTGGTGTGATTACCGAGGGAGGTTGGGCTAACACGGATTTGCCCCATTGTTGGTTAGAGTTCGAGATAGTAAATATCGTGTTTATATATATTAACCCTATAAGAGGTAATCCGACCGAGTCTACCCTTCAGAATTTCTCAGATATGCAGTATCGACCATAGGGATATTTAAAACTTTTGAGTTAATTTTATGCGGTGAAGAAAGGCGTTACTATATATGGAGTACTTTTGGTACTTTAGCTGAGAATTCATGCCGCCTAGCATGTTCAAATAGCAAGGCGGCAATAGACTTTTGAACGAAATGTTAGTTCGCTTCGACGCCATTGATGAATGTCTTCCCAAGTGATTGCTTGATCGTTGTGGTGTAGTTACCTGACTCTTCTTCGTTCCACAGTCTGTCCAATGCGTTTTGGTTGATTTCAAGTAATTTAACTAGCTTTGGTGTGATAGTGACATTGAAGTCAACTTTAAGGGACTTCTCAAATGCCTCTTCTGATTCTCGGTTAGTTAAGCCTTTATAATTTTTAGGCATTATTTCAATTTCTCCATCGGAACTTGAGTCATTAACGAAGATGTTGATATTCTCGAATTTGATCCCATTACCTATTATGGATTTAAAAGCAGCCTCAATTGTTTCCTCTGTAGGATTTCTTTCAATCAAACCGATGAAGCTATTAAGCTCTTGAGTATTAACTCCTTTAATCTCACCACTTAAGCCAAGTTTGTTCGATAGTTGGGTGATGTTTGGAGATTGAAGATCTAGTGAGTCAACTTTCCAATCAAGCTTCAGGCTCGTATTGTCTTCAATTGTAATTGCTGAATGAAACTTCGCGTCTTTGAAGCTAAATCCACCAGATCGATCGTTGAAACCTCCATCATTTGCAATTATTTCAGTATTATGGGTGTCATTAGTGATATTTGACTTAAGCTCAATGCCGTTTATATAGGCCTGTTCTCTTCTTTCAGAGATTCTAATTCCGTCAATTTTTGTGGATGTAGTGAAGGCTTCTTTATTGCCTTTAAACAGAATCTCAACATCGCCAAGTTTGAAGTTGCTTGAGCGGCCTGTATTGATTTCTCCAAGTGAGAAGTTGCTTTGTAGATCTAAAGACTGATTGCTGGTATCGAATGTGTATTTTATGCTTTCATTTAAGCTTGCTACCTCTCTGATTAACGTTGAGGTAAGTCCTTTATCCTTCGGGAGACTAAAATTACCTTCAACGCTAAGTCCGAATGGCGCAACCGTTGCTGTGTGGCTTAGGTAGATTGGTTCAGGAAGTCTTTTTGAACCATTGTTTATGTAGATAGCGAAATTCTGCTTGATATTGTTATTGTTGATTTCCGTATCGATCAGTTGGGCATCAATGAATTGGTTTTTTAGTCCAATTAGTGAGCTTTCAACTTCACTGGTCACAGTTTCTGCTGCATTCTTAATCAACATGTTATTGGCAACCAAGGCACCACCACCGATGATCGCTGTACAGCTGATTGCAATTAAAGTTTTTTTCATCTTTGCCTCTGATAAATATAGGAATCAATTAGTTATGCTATTTTATATGAATTCAGTTGCTTTCGCACCATAAACCAATTCTTCCCATTAGCGCTCAACAATTACTTTGTTATACCTGTAGTTATTCATTAAATACTAATTTAGAAAAGTCACTGACACGGAATTGTCCGTGCGACCTGAAGTCGTATGAAGTGCTGTTCACCGCAACAAGTGTGAACCATCTGTATCACCAGATGACCCTAGGGTTCTGAATAAAGCAGCGAACCCGACAATGTAACGAAGTTCAGCCTTTGCTGAGCGGGAATGAATTCGTGAGAGGACGTTCCTCCTGATAACCACAATTGGGTGAGTGCTAGGGTGTTGGTATGATGAACGTAAGTGAATCCATTTAAGATGCGTTATACGTGGATCAGCGGAAGTGGTTAATACGCTGTGGCCAAAAGGCATGAGAGTAGGAAAGAGATTGGACAGTGCTCTTTCGTGATCAAGACGCTCTCCGCATTATAGTGGGCATCTAACCCGACGTTGCGCGACATACGGAACAGGGTAAGCCTGTACTTCTCCCTTTGGGAAAGCGGTCTGCAAAGACAGCCGATAGTGGTGCAGGTAAAGGAGGCTAGAAAAAGCGAAAGCCGCGTTGTAATGATGCGGATACAGGTTGTTATCTGGCGCGAAAGCGAGCTGACTTCTAGCTGGTCTCCCGTTGCAAGATAATTTGAAGAACTTTATTCAAGGAGAAATGCAAATGGTAGCTTCAAAAGAAGTTAGTGCCTCTCCTAACGGCACTCGATGGCAATCCATTAACTGGAAAGCCGTCGAACAACACGTATTAAAGCTTCAAATACGCATTGCAAAAGCAACTCGAGAAGGTAAACGCAGTAAGGCGAAAGCATTGCAGTGGATACTAACTCACTCAAAAGCGGCAAAACTTCTTGCCGTTAAACGAGTGTCACAAAATAAAGGCAGCAAAACGCCAGGAATCGACGGCATCATCTGGAATACGGATGCTCGTCGTGTGGCAGCGGTTAATCAATTGAGTCGGAAAGGCTACAAAGCTAAACCACTCAGACGTATCTATATCCCCAAGAAAAACGGCAAACTCAGACCTTTAGGTATTCCGTGTATGATAGATCGAGCGCAACAAGCGCTTTATCTACTTGCCTTGGAGCCTATCTCTGAGACCATTGCTGACCTAAATAGCTATGGTTTTCGACCTAATAGAAGCACAGCCGATGCAATCGAACAATGCTTCAAATGCTTGGGTCTTAAACGTTCAGCACAATGGGTTCTTGAGGGGGACATTAAGGCTTGTTTCGATAAAATTGGTCATCAGTGGCTAATCGATAACATTCAAACAGATAAACGAATGTTGAAGCAATGGCTTGAGTGCGGTTTTATCGATAAAGGACTGTTTTACAAGACAGCAGAGGGGACGCCTCAAGGCGGTATAATTTCCCCAACGCTTATGCTGTTGACGTTAGCAGGTTTAGAAAATCTGGTTAAGTCGGTAGCACGTAAAACTGGCGATAGAGTCAACTTCATTGGATACGCTGATGATTTTGTAATAACTGGGACTTCAAAGGAAGTTTTGGTGAACAACATCAAACCGCAGCTAATTAGCTTTCTAGAAGGGCTTTGTTGCGTAATTCAGTGGAACTAAATCCAGAACCTACGATCTGATCAGCTACATTCACTCCCTCTCGTAGCCCTATGCCTAAACCTCGTTATAAAACAACCAACTGGAAGCAATACAATCAATCACTCATTAACCGTGGCTCTCTGACCTTTTGGATTGATGAAGGGCGATAAGCGGCTGGGCGCAAAGCAAACAGAATAAGCGCGGGAGGCCGCGTCGGTTCAGTGATTTAGCTATCACGACAGCACTCATGGTGAAACGAGTTTTTTCTATGCCATTGAGAGCGCTGCAAGGATTTATCGACTCGATATTTAGGTTAGCCCATGTACCGTTAAGTTGTCCGCATTACACCTGCATCAGTCGTAGAGCCAAGCAAGTTGAGGTTTCATTTAAGACTAAAACGAGAGGAGCGATACAGCACCTAGCTATTGATGCTACTGGCCTTAAGGTTTATGGCGAAGGTGAATGGAAAGTCAAAAAACATGGGACGGATGGCAAGCGTAGAGTCTGGCGAAAGCTTCATATTGCCGTCGATACCAACACTCATGAGATCATTGCCGCTGAGCTAAGTTTATCGACGGTTACAGATGGAGAAGTACTCCCGAACTTACTGAAACAAACACGCCGAAGTATCCTTGAGGTGTCTGGTGATGGCGCTTACGACACGAGAGCGTGTCACGCTGCTATTAAGATTAAGGGAGCTATTGCGCTTATTCCCCCAAGAGAAGGGGCAGCCTTCTGGGAGCGTGGTCACCCTCGAAATCTCGCCGTGGGTTGCCAGAAATTATACGGCTCAAATAAGTATTGGAAAGAGCGGTATGGATACCACAAACGTTCACTCTCAGAAACAGCGATGTATCGAGTTAAACAGTTGCTAGGAGGGAAACTGAGCTTAAGAAATTACAATGCCCAGGTGGGTGAAACTTACGCGATGATAAAAGCGTTGAACAAGCTTACTGGGTTAGGTATGCCTGAAACTTGTCGTATTGATTAAGAAATACGCGAAACGGGGTAGTTCTATCTTTAAATTTAATTACGCAACAAAGCCTCACTATGCCACTACAGAACTAGGCTGGAGATTGAAAACGATTTGATGCAGCTAGCGTTACTGGACTTAGCTATAGATAGTAAGTTAAGAGCGAGTGAATTGCTATAGCTACACGTTTACGATGTTTCTTCGCAAGGGGTTATCTATGACAGGGTTCAGTGCCCTGAGGTTGTCTGAGAAAACAGACTGCTGACAGATAGAAGCCGTCACAGGCTTTTCTCCTGAAAAGCCTGTGACACTTTACGTTTTACAATAACTATTCTGTAAGGCATTCACTTTGGGAACTGACTTACTTTTTCTTATCGTAAACCTCTAGTTGTGAGGCTAAGTTTGATACCCCACCAAATAGGAAAGTTTACCCAATATTTCATTTCTTTTTTAAAGCATCATCTAAACGTTGTTGCAACGGAGGCTGTAATTCATCCAATCTACGCCTGAAGGTATATACACCATCATTCACGTCCTTAAATCGTTTACGATTTCCTGGATACCGTTTCAACCCTCCAATAATACTATACGCAAACAACACAATTATACATGGTGCAACAGTAAACATATATGTATTATAATAATCAAGACCAGACCACCTGAAAATCATATCGTATGCCGTCCAAAGAAGGAAGCACGCTGTTAATAGTAATGATAGCGTAATAGGCCTAAATAAATATACAGCACGTCCACGTAATAATGACTTTTTAAACTTGACCTGATTAGTAGCAACATCCTTTTTCGTAGTGTAGTTATATACATCTTCGTAAAAACAATGAATGTGTTTGCCTGCCTCTCTAACTTGAATAAACGATATTGATAGCCAGTCATCTGGTTTTATGTTGTTCATGATTGACTGTGGAATATCAATTTGTCTTTTGTCACCATTCGGTAACTCTAAAGTGAGCGTCGCAGAAGCCTCTGAATTTCTATGGTGATTATAAGTCGTATAAGTCGTCCTGCCATCTGACCACGTTAGCTTTTCTGTTTTTTTTCGAACCTCAACCTTATCATCCATTCTTATAACTTGTCCAAAAAAGGATAGGGTAGTTAATTGGAATTTTATGTTGGATTCCATAACCTTTTTCTGTAAGTAATCAGTCACTACTTGATGTTTGAATTGAGTAGTATCACTAATTTCTTGCTTGAATCTATCAATAGGGCTTATTTCTATTTCCTTTGCGGTAAGTGGTGATAACGATGTTTTTTCCTTGACTTCACTTTTTTCAAAAAGTGCACTGGGCTCAGTGGAGATAGGCTCTACTACCAGTGAAAAATCTTCTTTACTATTGTGTGGATTATTTTCTGAAAAATTGTTCTGTTTAAGTTTTTCTCCACATGATGAGCAGAACCTACTATACTCTAAGTTCTTAGAGTTACATTTGTAACAACGTGAGTATAAAATAAGCTTAGGGCGTCTTAGCTTGACTCCAATTGCTTTTAAAGGTGATTCTTTAATTTTTTCTATTAGGGACATTAAGCTGAGATATTCAATTTCTCTCCTTTCAAATATCTTCCTTTTATGTTTCTTTCCGTTTAAATATCCGTGAAACCACCCAACAAAACCTAGAGGAACTGTAGCCATTAACGCAATTCCAAAACTACTCGGTGAATGATAACTTTGAGGATAAAATGCATTGTGTACCTGGTATATCAGTATCGGACCGAAGAATAAGTATAATAATGTAAAAATTAGAAGCCTTACGTTAGATGGAGGGCTTAAAGTGGGAGCTGGTACTGAATCTAAGAGTCTATTGCCCCGCAATTCATGCTTGAAAGCAATCATGGCTGTGTCTCTTGTTTTCACATGAGCTTTATCATGCTTGTCTATTCTTAAAGATTCGCTGAATTGCCAACCCTCTGATGAGGCACAGGTAATTATATCCCCCAATTCAACATTGAAAGAATCGTCATAGTCGTAATCTAGATTTGTTTGAATTGTGTTACTGTCAGTGTCTTTGAGTGTTATAAAAATGCAAGTCCGCTCATTGGCGACACTACTTTTTTCCTTGGCTGTATATATGTATTTAAAAATTACTTCACCTGTAAATACATATGGTTTTTTCCCTAAGTAGGCACTAATAATTTCCAATGCGTCTGGGAATAAATCAATAATATTTTTTGATGATGAAGTAAGGATAGAACCACAAGTATTGCAGAATAGTTCTTCTTTATAGCCGAAGCAGCATTGATTCATGATAACCCTTTGTAAGTAAGTTGAAGAAATTGTTAGGTTTATTGTTTATTGCAATTAATAATGTTAATTTTTTTGAGATATTTTTTTGTGGTGAACCCTTAATAAGATCACCATTTTTTGTATGCAATGAATATGAAAAGAATAGGTTCGGGTGAGTCCGATTTTAGGCGGCTAAAAGTGTTCACTATCCAAGTTTATTATAAATAACCATCAACAACCTAAGCTCGTAAAATCTCAACTAGGTAGTCATATGTAATTCCTGTATGAGCCATAGCCTTATTGAATACAAACACAGGGAAATAATCATTGCCTACTAGATCGTAATTCGATGCAGTTACGTATTTACCATGTTAAGGAAAATCGAATTCTGTTTAGCATGCAACCTAGCCATGTCGATATATCCTCATCTGTCTTATCTGTGATTAAACGATGGGTAGGCTGCCATTCAAATAGCTCCTAATTGCAGGCATTGAAATAAGAGTATTTATTTGGCTCTTATTGACTTTACCATCACAAGATGCAACCTCTGCTAATCCCTCATCAATCCAGCGACGAAAGAACATCCGTTATCGATTTTTATTCAAATGGTCAGTTAATAAGTGAACAAAATCATGATCAAGTAACAAGTCTAGATTTCCATCGCTTCTACCGTTATCAATAGTCACACCCTCCGAGCATCCAAATCCATTACTTCTTCTGAACGTTCTACCCAAATTTCCATTCGCGTACCATCTAGGTCTAGCTCGTGAAGCTTATCAAAATCTTCATTTTCAACATGTAAGTCAAATGCAACCGACGTTGCTCGCAGAATTTTTTTGATAGTGTCATGATTAGCGCCATTTGGTGAGCCTACAATGAAATCTCACTAGCAAAGAGGCTTGTTGTATCTTTGCTAGCAAATAAAGTTATAGGTTGACTTCAGTTTGTCACATTAATGTAAGTGTTAGAGCGCCCAGGAACATCATTAGGATATGAGCCGCCTTCGTCTTTATCTTTTTTACAACTAACAAGAACAGTTAGAGCAATGACTGATAAAACGGTTATTTTCTTTCGAGAGCATTAATATATCCCTATTAAGTTCACGGACATATTAATGTATATTAATTTCAATGTCTTGCATTTAGATCGGTATTGTGTAAGTAAATTATAATGGCTATTTTTGTTAGGTCGCTTTAAGAGTTTAGCCTGCCTTCATAGACAGAACCTTAAGC